>DASPUH010000071.1:0-19935 GCA_035622975.1 Candidatus Sulfotelmatobacter sp. | reverse complement strand
GCGCGCCGCCTCGCCGGCCAGGGTGCCGGACAGCGCGAAGATCGACCAGAGGGCGACCCCCAGGATGAACAGCGAGCCGTACTTCCAGGTGAAGTAGCCGCCGAACGTGCCCAGCTTCGCGCCCATGAGCGTCGCGTTGCCGAACAGGTTGACCATCGAGGCCGGCATGCTCCCGACGAGGGCATTCAGGTCGGCGCGCGCGGCCGGCGTCGGGAACGCCGCGTTGATGGCCGCTCCGAGCACGAGCGACAGCCCGCCGAAGAGCCCGGCCACGATGATGAAGGCGAGGCGCGAGTCACGGATGGTCTTGCCGTAGATGCTGCCGAAGCCGTAAAGGCGGCGACGCAGCGGGATGGGGGGGAAGGTGGCCGCCGCGGTGGGCGGCGTCCCCGCACTCACGGTCATGACGGCACCTCGGTGGCCTCCCGGCCGTACTGGGCGAGGAACGTCTCCTCGAGCGACGGTTCTCGTGACACGAAGTCGAGCAGCTCGTAGCCGGCGGCCGCACGGACGACCGGGGTGATCGACCCGGCGACGCGCATGCGCAGCACGTGGTCCTCGGCGGCCACGTCGCTCACTCCCGGCAGGCCCTGGAAGGCGGCGGTGGGGACGGGCCCGGCGAAGCGCAGCTCCACCTGGTGATGGGCCAGGTCGCGGAGGCCCTCCACGGTGTCCAGCTTCACGATGCGGCCCTCACGGATGATGGCCACGCGGCCGGCACTCTTCTCCACCTCCGAGAGGATGTGCGACGAGAGGAAGACGGTGGCTCCGGCAGCGGTCGTCTCATGCAGCGTGGTGAAGAAGGTGGCCTGCACGAGCGGGTCCAGGCCGGAGGTGGGCTCGTCCAGCACCAGGAGCTCCGGACGGTGCTGGAGGGCGATGATCACGCCGACCTTCTGCTTGTTGCCCTTGGAGTATTCGCGGAAGCGGCGGGTCGGATCCAGGTCGAAGCGCTCGATGAGCGACTTCTGGTACGCGCGATCCACGCCGCCCCGCAGGTTGGCGAAGTACTCCAGCGTCTGACCGCCGGTCAGCCGGTCATACAGGGCGAACTCGCCCGGGATGTAGCCGACGCGCCGGTGGATGGCCACTGGGTCGGCGGAGCTCTCGATGCCGAACACCCGGGCATGCCCCGAGGTCGGGCGGATGAGGTCAAGGAGGACGCGGATCGTCGTCGTCTTGCCCGCCCCGTTGGGGCCCAGGAAACCGAAGACCTCGCCCTGCTGGACCGCCAGGTCGACCTCGATGATCCCCCGATGCGACCCGTAGGACTTGGTGAGCTTCTCGGTCTCGATGACGGCGGTCATGGGTGCTCCTTTCGCGAGGTGGAAGTCAGGCGAACCAGTGGGTGACCGTCGTTTCGTCGACAAGCGGCCATGCCATGGGGGGAAGACCAAGGATCCGCTCGAACGCGTCGGCGTAGGCCTTCAGGGTGCAGGTCACGTGTTCCACGGAGACCGTCCCGTCGCGCCGTCCCAGGAAGAGCCGGATCGCCTCGTCGTTGAGGCCCAGCATGAGCGAAGTGAACACGCTGGCAGTGCCCTCTGGGGAGGCCAGCGAGAACTCCCCGTCGGCCGCCCCCTGCCGGAGGATGCCCAGGAGGAGCGGCGTCAGGCGCTGGCCTACGGCGGCCCGCATCCGCTCGACCACGATCGAGTTCTCGTCGGAGTACCACGTGCGTACCAGGGCTTCCACGGCGGCCGGCTGGAATTCGGGCTGCTCGCCCTTCCACCTGGCGATGCCGGCGAAGACGCCCTGCAGCTTCTCGACCGCGCACAGGCGGGGATCGGCCGCCACCGGTGCCACGATGTTCGCGGCGGTCTCGACCATGCGGTCGATGACGGCCGCCAGGAGGGCGCCCTTGGAGTTGAAGTAATGGAAGAAGGCGCCCTTGGAGGTGCCGACCCCGTCGATGACGTCCTGGATGCTCAGTTGCTCGTAGCCCCTGGTCTGGATCAGGCGGATGGCCTCATCCACGTAGGCATCGCGGCGGACGGCGTGAGCGACGGGATCGACCGAGCGAGCCATGACGACGCGATCATAAACCGACCGCCGGATTACCACAACGTCGTGCCTGCATCGATGCCCGCACGGAGCTGCGGGTCGTGGGCTACACGCCTTGCGCGAGGCTGGCCCGATCCGGCCGCAGGGTGTGCTCCACGAACCGGTGGACGGCCTCGGCCACCTCGCGTCGTGTGTGGCGGTACGCGGCGAGGCGGTCCACCGGTGTGCCCTCGACGGCCGCCGGGTCGGTGAAGCCCCAGTGGATCGTGGCGGTCCCCGCCTGCATGACCGGGCACGCCTCCTGTGCCTCGCGGCACATCGTGATGATGTAGTCGAACGGCTGGCCACGGACCTCGTCGATCGACTTGCTGCGGGCCGACCCCCACTCGATCCCGATCTCGTGGAGCACGTGGACGGTCAGGCGGTTGATGGGTCGGGGTGCCGTACCCGCGCTGCTGGCCTGGAACCAGTCCCCGGCCTCGTGGCTGAGGAGCGCTTCGGCCAGCTGGCTGCGGGTGGCGTTGTCCGTGCCGACGAACAGGACGCGGACGGCTGCACGCGTCATGGTTCGATCTCCCGAGTCGACCCGTGGGACGCCTTGACCTTAGACGTGCCCTTCCTCCGCGTCCGCTTCGTCCCTGGTCCGGTGGACCGTGCCGGGCGCGTGCTCCGGTGGGGCGTAGATGGTGTAGAGCTTAAGGTCGACCGAGCCGGTATTGACGACGTTGTGCAGCGTGCCTGCGGGGACGTGGACAAGGCGGCCGGGCGACACGCGGCTGCGCTCTCCAGCCAGGACCGCAGCACCGGCCCCGGCCACGAAGACGAGGATCTGGTCGACGTCGGGGTGGACCTCCTCGCCGATCTCGCCCGCTGGCGGGATGCACATCACCACGACCTGGGCGTGAGGGCCGGTGGACAGGACCCTGCGGAAGAAGGCGTTCTCCCGCGCGAGGGCGAGGATGTCCTCGTTGAAGCGCGTCGTGGCCCGGGGCGAGGCGAGTGGCATGGCAGCCTCCTTGGGACGCGAGTGTGATGGCCGCGACGCTCGGCGCGCCAGAGCCGAACGGCCCTTCGTGGCCGCTCGGCGCTGTAAGCTGCCATCCAGGAGGGAGCGGATGCCCTGTTGCGCGCTCGCGGTGCTCGGACTGATCGGCCCCCGGGCCTTGATCGTCTTCTGGTGGCTGGTCGACGCGTCGCACTGGGATGCGATCTTCGGCAGCCTGATCCTGCCGCTGCTGGGCTTCCTGTTCCTGCCGTGGACGACGCTCGCCTACGTGCTGGTCTGGACGACCGGCGGGCTCGGTCCCTTCGCCTGGCTGATCGTGGCCCTGGCCTTCCTGGCCGACATCGGCTTCTACGGCGGCGGCGCGTTCCGCAACCGGTACCGCCGGTCGAGCTAGGGCCCTCCCGAGCGGTCGAGGCCGTCAGTCCGTGGGGGCGGGCGAGGCGGCCGGGACCGCCGCGGGCGGCACCAGCACGATCGCCAGGCCCTGCCAGCCCCCGCTCGTCTGATGCGAGACCACGATGACGTCCGCGCCCTCGGTCACGTCGGAAACACTGGCCGCGGCGCCCTGCGAGCGCACCCGGGTGGCCGACGACAGGGTGAACGAGACTATCGCCCCGCCGGTCTCGGTGATGGTCAGGTTCGTGGCAGCCACCGTGTCCACCCGGCCCTGATCCAGGGCGTACGTCTGGACGCCCTTGCTGGGCAGGTCCAGGGTCGCCTGGGCGTGGATGAGCGTCCGCGCCAGCCGGGCCAGGCCGGTCCGGAGGCCCAGGATCGCCGTGACACGCGCGGCCGGGCCGCTGGCGTCGGTGGCGACCGTGGCGGTCGTGGAGGGATCCAGGGCGAAGCCGGCCGCGGCGACCGCCGCGTCGAAGTCCTGGGCGTCGATCTGGCCGGCCGCGGCCGTGGCGTCGGCCGCCTTCGCCGGCTGGCTGCTCGTGCCGATGAGGAACCCCGCAGCCGCTCCCCCGAAGACGAGGAGCAGGGCGAGGATGAGGGTCAGATGGGTTCGCGTGAGACGCATGGCATCACCTGTGCGAGGCGGCGGGTTCGCGGTCGATGGACGCCACGGTGCGCCGGGCGAGCGCAGCCGGCAACCACCACGTGTAAGCGCCGTGTAAGAAGGACTCCGATCACGTGCGGCGTCGCGGTATCGTTGGGCCCCTTCGGGGGACCAGAGCACGCATGAGGGCCCACGCATGAGTCCGCTGGCCGCGATCTTCCTGTTCCTGCACGTCGCCGGGGCGATCATCGCCTTCGGGCCGACCGCGGCGTTCCCGGTCCTGGGTCGAGTCGCTGGCCGCGAGCCCCGCTACGGACCGGCGTTGATCGTGGCGAACGTGGCCATCGAGAAGGGGCTCGTGATCCCGGTCGGGCTCTTCCAGGCCGTGACGGGCATCGGGCTCATCCTGACCCTGGGCATCAACCCGTTCGACAGCGCCTTCCACTGGCTGCTGGCGGGGATCATCCTCTACATCGCGGCCTTCACCATCGTGTTCACAGTGGTCTATCCGAACGGCGAGAAGTTGCTCCACATGGTGCGGTCCGCCCCGGCCGGCCTGCCGCCGGACGGCGCTCCCGCAGGCCCGCCTCCGGCCATGCTCGCGCTCATCAAGCGCCAGCAGCAGACGGGCATGATCCTGACCGCGCTCCTGCTCCTGATCATCTTCGTCATGACGATCAAGCCCAGCGTGTGAGGCCTGGTCGAGGTCCTCAGCCCGCGTCGAGGCGTTCCAGCATCGGCCCAAGCGCCTCGATCGAGCGGACGGTGATGGGGTCGAGCACGAGCTGGACGTGGCCCACGCCCATGGCGGCGTACTCCCGCAGGGTCGCCGCCAGGGCCGCCGGGTCGCCGCTCAGGGGCGCCGTGTCGCGGCCCTCCGGGTCGCCCTGGACCCGGCCGACCGCGTTCGGCAAGGCCACCAGCGCCGTGATCGTGCGCTCGATCGAACCTGTCGCGCGACCCGCGGCCGCCTCCGCCTGGGCTACCGTCGCCAGCAGCGGGCCGAGGCCCTCCGGCCGGTTGCCGAACCAGTCGTGCCAGGCGTTCCAGGCGTCCACGTACGGGGCCGTGATGCGCAGCATGCGGCTCCCCATCGAGCCGACCATGAGGGGCGGCCCCGCTTGCTGCGGCCCGCGCGGGAGCAGCTCGCAGTCACGCGCCTCGTAGAAGCGCCCCTGGAAGTCGATCCGGCCCTCACGCAGCAGCGTGCGGATGATCGTGAAGGCCTCCTCGAACCGCGCCACCCGCTGGTCGAAGGGGAAGCCGAAGGCGCGGTACTCGGTCTCATTCCACCCCGCGCCCAGGCCCAGGATCAGGCGTCCACCGCTGATCTCGTCGACGGTGGCGGCCATCTTGGCCAGCAGGGCCGGGGCGCGGAAGCTGGTGGCGGCGACGAGCGGGCCCAGCTGGATCCGCTCGGTGGCCGCAGCCAGGGCGGCGAGCATGGACCACCCCTCCCACGGTCCGCGGGCCGCCTGGCCCGGCCAGCGGTAGAGGAGGTGGTCGCCGACCCATAGCGAGTCAAGGCCGATCGCCTCGGCGGCGCGGGCCATCGCCCGCAACTCCGGCCAGCGGACCTCGCGTTCGACCTCCGGCAGCTGCACGCCGACGCGGAGGGGGCGGCGACGGACGGGCACGGGACACCTCCACCGCCGCGCGTCAGGGGCGACGTTTGACCGTTCCGGGGCGAACGGCTAGGATTGTAGGTCGCGGGGTGGAGCAGCGGCAGCTCGTCGGGCTCATAACCCGAAGGTCGGCGGTTCGAATCCGTCCCCCGCAACCAATGAGCATACCGACCCGGACGACCCTGGGCCCCGCCCCCAGGGTCGTTCCCTTTTCTGGGCCGGTCAGCCCTCCTCGAAGCGGAAGGTGGCCAGGGTCGCCGCCAGCAGCACGACCGTCCAGCCGGCCAGCGCGAGCGCTTCCCACGACCCGGAGGCGGTGCCCGGCGTCACGGCCCCGCGGACGAGGTCGGCCATCAGCGCTGGCGGCAGGGCCCCGGCGACGGCCGCGACAGGGCCGGGCAGCTGCGGCAGCGGCACGATGACGCCGCCCAGCAGCAGGATCAGCAGGTACAGCGCGTTGGCCAGGGCGAGCGTCGCTTCTGGCCGCAGCAAGCCGGCCACCAGCAGCCCGCCCGCGGCGCTGCAGACGGTGCCCAGGACGAGCCACGGGCCCGCTGCCAGCAGGGCCCCGAGCGGGCCGCCGGCCGGTGCCCAGCCCAGCAGCGTCCCCACCCCGGCGAGCACCACGACCTGGACCACGACCGTGGCGACCACGGCGAGGCACTTGGCCGCGACGAGGGCCCAGCGTGGCAGCGGCGAGCTGGCCAGGCGCTTGAGGGTGCCGTTGCCACGCTCGAAGGCCGTGGCGATGCCGAGTGACACGAGGCCGGTGGAGATCAGGGCCAGGCACAGGATGCCGGGCACGAGCTGGTCAAGGCGCGACGCGTGGTCGGCCACGGCGCCGATCAGATCGACGTTGGCGAGGAACGCGAGCAGGAGGAGCGGGATGCCGAGCGTGACGACCAGGTTCTCGCCGCGCCGCAGCGTCAGCCGCAGCTCCATCGCCAGCTGCGCGGCAAGGGCTTGCATCAGCGGTCCCGGCCGTCCTGCGCGGCCCCCTCGTCCGTCGCGGCATCGCCGGTCAGGCGCAGGAAGACCTCTTCGAGCGAAGGGGCGCCGAGTCGCAGCGCCAGAGGCACGATCCGCCGTGCCTCCAGCCAGGTGGCCACCTCGCGCAGCGTGGCGCCCGGGTCGTCCGTCGGCAGGACGTAGACAGCCGGCCGTGGGGACGGGATGTGCGGCGTGCCGGCAGCCCTGACCGAGGGCAGCGCGTCCAGCTCGGCCGCAGCGTCGGCCGGCAGCGGCGCCCGCAGGGCGACCTCGAGCCGCGGCTGTTCCCCGGCGGCGCCACCACGCAGCTCGGCCGGCGTGCCGGAGGCGAGCAGGCGGCCACGGTCGATGATCGCCACCCGGTCTGCCAGCAGCTCGGCTTCCTCGAGCAGGTGGGTCGTCAGCAGCACGCTCGCGCCGTCGTCGCGTGACCGCCGCAGCAAGTCCCACGTGGCGCGGCGAGCCGTGACGTCCATGGAGGCGGTCGGCTCGTCCAGGATGGCCAGTCCCGGCCGGCCCACGATCGCCACGGCGAGGGCGAGCCGCTGGCGCTCGCCACCCGAGAGCGTGCGATAGCGGGCCTCACGGCGCTCGGCGAGGCCGACCTGCTCCAGGACGTGTCCAGGGTCCAGGCTGTGCGGGTAGAACGCGGCGAAGAGCCGTACCGCCTCGATGACGCGGGCCTGGTTCCACAGGTCGGCACGCTGGAGCATCACCCCGCACCTGGGCCGGATCCGCGCGCCATCGCGGCGCGGGTCCATCCCGAAGACGCGGACGGTGCCGCCGTCGGGACGCCGGTGGCCCTCGATCGTCTCGACCGTCGTCGTCTTGCCCGCGCCGTTGGGGCCCAGGAGGGCCACGATCTCGCCCGGCGCCACGGTCAGGTCCAGGGCGTCGACGACCGCCCGGCCGGCATACCGCTTCACCAGGCCGCGCACCTCGATGACGGGCGACGTGGGGCCGCTCACGGCGCGCCACTGCGGGTGGAAGGGGACGGCGACGGCAGGATCGTGGCGATGAGCGCATCGATGCTGCTCGCCGGCGGAGGCCCGAAGCTCAGCGTGCGGACGACGCCCGACGGATCGATGTAGAAGCTCTCCGGCACGGCCAGCACGCCGTACGCCGTCGCGGCTGCCTGGGCCGGGTCGAGCAGCATCGGCCAGGTGGCGCCTTCGGCGGCCATGAACGCCGCGGCCGCGCTGGCCGAGTCCTGGTGCACGATGCCCAGCACCTCGAGGCCCTGTGCCGCGTAGCGCACGCGAGCGGCGGCCAGGAGCGGGAACTCCTCCTTGCACGGGCCGCACCACGAGGCCCAGAAGTTGACGATGACCGGCCGGCCGCGGTAGTCGGCCAGGCTGACCGGGTGCCCGGACCCGTCCAGCAGCGCGATGGCCGGCGCCGGCTTGCCCTCGAGGGGCCCACCACCGACGACGAACGAACTGGCGATGGCGCCCGGCGAGCCCGTCGGGGCGGTCGGGCTCGGCGCCCCCAAACCCAGCGTCAGGGCGACCAGCAGTAGGGCCAGGAGGCTCATCGTCACCGTGCCGGCGAGCGCCACCCGGCGCGGCTCAAGGATGGGGCCCGTGGCGACCTACTTGACGGTCAGCGTACCCGTCATCTGCGTGGGATGGACGATGCAGATGAAGGTGTACGTGCCGGCCGGCAGGGCGGGGACGTCGTAGACGGTGGTCTGGCCGCCCTGGGTCAGCGGCTGGCCGTTGAACAGGAAGTCGCTGGGCCCACCGCCCGGCTTGAGGATGGCGAAGTTGTGGGGCACGGAGTCGTGGTTGGTGAGGGTCACCGTGAAGCCCTTGCCGGCCGCCGCCGTGAGGGACGAGGTGTCGAACTTGACGCCGGCCGCACTGAGGGCGATGGCACCCGCGCCACCTCCGCTGGCGGCCGCGCTGGGCGACGCGCTCGGCTGGGCGTTGGCGGAGGTCAGGATCGAGGGCGTCGCGGCGAGCATGACACTGATCAGGGCGATGGCCACGTAGGTCCCCGCGAGCGCCTTGGGAAAGGCGCCCTCGGGGTCTCGCGTGCGCGGTTCGGGTGGGCTGCCGGCGGCCACGAACTCGTATTCATGGCGCGCGTCCAGGTACCAGCCCACGATGGCGAGCACGGCCATGAGGATGCCCCCGCCGATCAGCGCCGGGCTGAGCACCAGCCCGAGCAGGGCGACGGCCGCCCCGACGGGCACGAACAGGGGCCAGGGGCTGGGGCCCGGCAGGTGCACGCCCGGCGGCATGGTCAGCTCGCTCGGCGCCTCGGCGGACGGCGCCTCCGGTTCGGCGTGGCCCCGGTCCACCCGCACCCACTCGTGGCGGGCGTCGCGGTACCAGCCGATGATGCCGACCACCACCACGAGCAGGCCGAGCAGGAGCACCGGCAGGTTGAAGAGGTCGCTGATGCCGGCGCTCTGGCCCAGCGTCACCGCGCCGGTCGTCGGGTCGACCGTGGGCGGCTCGACCCGCCCGGTCTTCCAGACCAGCCCGAGCAGCATGATCGCCGCGCCGACGGGCGCCACGAAGGGCCAGGGTGAGGGGCCGGGGATGTGCATCCCTGCCGGCGGTGGAGGCGCCGTCAGGCGGGCCGGCAGCCGCGAGGCCGTCCACACGCGGTTCGCCGTCCAGCGCAGGACGAGGAAGGCCAGGCCCACGAGCACGAGGAGCGCCAGGAGGTATGGCACCCAGCTGATGACCGTGCCCCAGTCGGGCGAGATGATCTGGCCGATCAGGGTGATGAGGCCGTTCCAGAAGTCCTGGATGTCCTTGATCATCAGTCGCGGCCTACCAAATGGCGGCTAGAGATCGTCCGAGTTCTTGAGCAGGATCCAGAACCCGAAGACCATCGCCACGGCGAGGGCCAGGAGCATGGCCGGCCCGCCAAGGTCGGCGCCGTTCGTGCCGTGGTTCAGCACGAGGTACAGGATCCCGGCACCGGCGAAGAGCAGCCCCACGACCCACGCGGCCCGCCCGGTCCGCAGCAGGGTGGCCAGGATGCCGCCGTCGTCCGACTCGTCGTGCACCGTCGCCCTACCTCAGGAAGTACAGCGTGAAGAAGAGGGCGATCCAGACCACGTCGACGAAGTGCCAGTACCAGTGGACGGCCTCCACCGCCACGTGGTGCTCCTTGGAGAACTGGCCAGAGACGCCGCGGGAGAGGACCACGAAGATGCCGATCGCGCCACCCAGGACGTGCGCGCCATGGAAGCCGGTCATGGTGAAGAAGAGCGAGCCGTAGACGCCGCTGCGGATGCTGAAGGGCAGGTTGGCGTAGTCGTACAGCTGGCCCGCCAGGAAGATCAGGCCCAGCAGCAGGGTCACCGTCAGGGCGCGGTTCATGGCGGTGCGGTCGCCGCGCCGGATGGCGATCGTGGCGTACTGCATGGTGAACGAGCTGGTCACCAGGATCACGGTCAGGATCGCCGGCAGAGGGAACGGCTCGACCTCGAAGCCCTGTGGCGGCCACACCTGGGCCTGACCGCGGAAGGTGAAGTAGGCGCCGAACAGGCCGGCGAAGAACATGATCTCGCTGGCGATGAACAGCATCATGCCCATCAGGGCGGTGTCCATGCCCTTCTGCGCATGACCGTGGGCCCCGGCCGTCACCTGGGGCGTCGTGGCGGCCATCAGTGTCCGCTCCCCGGGCTGACCACGATCGCCGCGGGCGTGGCCGCCTTGCGCAGCTCGGGATGCTTGAGGTCGAACAGCGGCCGCTCGCTGCGGACCTCAGGCAGCCGCTCGAAGTTGTAGGGGGGCGGTGGGCTGCTGGTGGCCCACTCGAGCGTGTTGGCGTCCCACGGGTCGTCCGGCGCATCAGCCGGCCGGCGCAGGGCGGCGAACATGTTCCACAGGAACGGCAGCATGCTGGCGGCGATCATGAAGGCCCCGAACGTGGCCACGACGTTGAGCGGCTGCCAGGCGCTCGGGGCGTATTCCGCGATGCGCCGCGGCATGCCCGCCATGCCCAGCAGGTGCATCGGGAAGAACGTCAGCTGGAGGCCCACGAACATCAGCGTGAAGTGGATCTTGCCCAGGCGCTCATCGAGCATCCGGCCGAGCATCTTGGGGAACCAGTAATAGGTCGCCGCCATGATGGCCATGGCCGAACCGCCGAACAGGACGTAGTGGAGGTGCGAGACGATCCAGTAGGTGTCGGTGATGTCGAAGTCGACCGGCGTGGAGGCCGCGAAGGCGCCGTCGAGGCCGCCGATGAGGAACGAGATCAGGAAGCCGACGGCGAACAGCATCGACGTCGTGAAGCGCAGCTTGCCGCGCCACATGGTGGCCACCCAGTTGAACATCTTGACCCCGGTGGGCACCGAGATGAGGAACGTCGCGGCAGAGAAGAAGGGCAGGTACACGGCCCCCGTGGCGAACATGTGGTGGGCCCACACGCCGAAGCCCAGCACGCCGATCGACACGGTCGCCAGCACGAACGCCTTGTAGCCGAAGAGCGGCTTGCGGCTGAAGACGGGGATGACTTCGCTGATGATCCCGAAGGCCGGCAGGATCATGATGTAGACCTCGGGGTGGCCGAAGAACCAGAACACGTTCTGCCACAGGATGGCGTCCCCGCCGGCCGCGGGGTCGAAGAAGCTGCCGCCGTAGTTGCGGTCGATGAACAGCATCACCAGGCCGCTGGCCAGGACCGGCACGGCGAAGACCAGCAGGATGGCCGTGACCAGGACGGTCCACACGAAGATGGGCAGGCGCAGCATCGTCATGCCCGGCGCGCGGAGCTTGAAGATCGTGACCAGCATGTTGATGGCGCCCAGGATCGAGCTCATGCCGTTGAGCAGCAGGGCCAGGATCCAGAGGTCCTGCCCGATGCCGGAGTACTTGGCCTCCGCGAGCGGGGCGTAGGACGTCCAGCCCGCCGAGGCGGCGCCGCCGAAGGCGAAGCCGCTGAACAGCAGGACGCCGCTCACGGGGATGATCCAGAACGACAGGGCGTTGATGCGCGGGAAGGCCATGTCGGCCGCTCCGATCATCAGCGGCATGGCGTAGTTGGCGAAGCCCGCCAGCATGGGCATGACGAAGAAGAAGATCATCGTCGTGCCGTGCATCGTGAACAGCTGGTTGTACAGCGCATTGGGGATCAGCGTGTCGTTGGGGACTGCCAGCTGCGTGCGGATGCCGAGCGCCAGGAGACCGCCCAGGCACATGAAGAAGTAGCTGCTCGCCACGTACATGAGGCCGATCTTCTTGTGGTCGGTCGTGGTGAGCCATTCGTAGACCCGGGAACGGGGGTAGGTGGTGGCGCGCGGCAGCACGGTGGTGGCCATCGATGCTCCTACTTGACCGTCAGCGTGCCTGTCATGTTGGGATGGACGATACAGATGAAGGTGTACGTGCCGGCGGGCAGGGCGGGCACGTCGTAGGTCACCGTCTGGCCGGCCTGCGCCAGCGGCTGGCCCGTGAACAGCATGTTGCTGCTGCCGGCCGGGTCCTTGATGGCGAAGTCATGCGGCGGCCCCCCGGCGGGCTCGTTGTTGGTGAAGACCACGGCGAACGGCTGGCCGGCCGCTGCCGTGAGGGTGGACTCGTCGAAGGCGGTCGTGTTGGAGGCGCTCAGGGTCAGGCTCTGGGCCCCGCTGGGCAGCGGTGATGGCGTCGCCTTGGCCGCCTCCTGCTCCTTCGTCACCCAGGCGTTGAAGTCGGCCTGTGATACGGCCTGGACGGTGAAGCGCATGTCGGCATGGCCCAGGCCGCAGAACTCCGCGCACTGGCCCGCATACGTGCCCGTCTGGTCCAGGGTCAGGTCGAATTCGTTCGTGCGTCCCGGTACGACGTCCTTCTTGAAGAAGAACGCCGGCAGATAGAAGGAGTGGATCACGTCGTTGGAATGAAGCCGGAAATGGACGTCCTCGCCGACGGGCAGGACCATCACCGGCCCGTCCGTGCCCTGGCCGGTGAAGCTCAGGCCCTGGGCCTTGTAGTCGAACGTCCACTGCCACTGGAAGCCGGTCACGTCCACCGTGAGGGGCGGGTTGGGCACCGCGGCGTCGACCTGCTCCTGGGTCTGATATGACAGCGTGAAGAGGGCCACGACGATGATGAAGGGGACGATCGTCCAGGCCAGCTCGAAGGGCATCGAGCCGTGGGTCTGCGTCGGCAGCTGGTCGTCGCCCTTGCGCCGGCGGTAGCGCAGAACGGCGAAGAGGATGAGGCCCTCGACCAGCAGGAAGATGGCCGTCGCGATGGCGAGGATGAAGACGTACAGGTTCTCGCTCGACTGGCCCTGATCGGTGATGGCCGGGAGGGGGAAGAAGCCGGGCACCGGGTTGCTGGCGGTGGCCTGCGCGCACGCACTGACCACGAGCGCGAGGACGGCGAGGGGCAACAGCGATCGGGTCCAGGTGGTGGCGCGTCGCACGCGGCGTGGCTCTCCCTGAAGGCGGTCCGGAGTCGAGCGCCTATGATACGGCCCGATGCGCCCGCTCGTCCGCAGCCTCGTGCTCACGGGCGGCGGGGTCGGGGCGGCCGGGCTCGTCCTGGCCACCGCGCCGGCAGCGCTGGCCCACGTGACCGGCGACCTCGCCAGCCTCGCCCCCCTCTCGCCCCTGACGGCGCTCACGACGTGGTCCTTCGACCCGCTCGTGACCACGACGATCCTGATCCCGCTCGTGGCCTACCTCGCCGCCGTCCGCCGGGTGGACGCGGCGCACCCCGCCAACCCCGTGCCGCGCCGCCGCGTGGCTGCCTGGACCGGCGGCATGGCCCTCCTGGCGATCGCCCTGTGCTCGTCCGTGGACGTGTACTCGGAAGTGCTCTTCAGCGTCCACATGGTGCAGCACATGCTGCTGGTCTTCGTCGTGGCCCCGCTGCTGTGCCTCGGCGCGCCGATGACCCTGCTTCTGCGGGTGGCGACACCCCAGCAGCGCACGCGCCTGATCATGCCCGTGCTCCGCTCCCGCCCGCTGCGGGCGCTGACCCACCCGGTGGTCGACTGGGTCCTGTTCACGACCGTCATGTGGGTCACCCACTTCAGTCCGCTCTTCGAACTGGCCCTCGAGAACGGCTGGGTCCACGTCCTGGAGCACGCCCTGTTCCTGGGGGCAGGCTTCCTGTTCTGGTGGCCGGTCGTGGGCGCCGACCCCGGCCCGCGCCCGCTGAGCTACCCCGTGCGGCTGGGCTACGTGATGCTCCAGATGCCGCAGAACGCCTTCCTTGGCCTGGCGCTCTTCATGGCGAGCCAGCCGCTCTACCCGTTCTACGCCTCGCTGACCTTGCCGTGGCTGCCGGACGCGTTGAGTGACCAGCACCTGGGCGGTGGCCTGATGTGGGTCGCCGGCGACCTGCTGTTCCTCGTGCCGGTGCTGCTCGTCGTGGTCGGCTGGCTGCGCGACGAGGAGCGCCGCGGCCGGCTCTACGACGAACAGCTGGACCGCCAGCGGGCCGCCGCGGTCGGGCCCGTCAGCCGATCGGGATCCGGATGACCACCAGCGTGTCGACGGCGACGGCGGCGAAGAGCAGGCTCAGGTAGGCGATCGAGTAGCGGTAGAGCCGGATCGCCTGGGCCAGCGACGCCTCGGGGGAGAGGGCCTGGCGCCGCAGGCGGAGCGCTCGCCAGATGAAGACGCCGCCCAGGCCCAGCGCCGACACCAGGTAGATGGCGCCCATGTGGCCGACGACGAAGAAGACGAGCGTGAGGGCCACCAGGACGAGCGTGTAGCGCAGGATCTGCCGGGTCGTCTCGGGCACGCCGCGGACGACCGGCAGCATCGGTACGCCGGCCGCCCGGTAGTCCTTGGCCAGGCGCAGGGCGAGGGCCCAGAAGTGCGGCGGCGTCCAGTAGAAGACGATGGCGAAGAGGACCAGGGCAGGCAGGGTGATGTCGCCCGTCACGGCCGCCACGCCGATGACCGGTGGCAGCGCCCCGGCCGCCCCGCCGATGACGATGTTCTGGGGCGTGGTCCGTTTGAGCAGCATGGTGTAGACGACGACGTAGAAGCCGATCGCCAGCAGGGCCAGGAAGGCCGCCAGGAGGTTCACCAGCAGCGTCAGCTCGGCGAAGGCGACGACCCCCAGGACGAAACCGAAGACGAGGGCATTCTCCGGCGTCACGGCGTGCGCGGGCAGCGGCCGGCGGCGGGTCCGCGTCATCAGGGCGTCGATGTCGCGATCCAGGTACTGGTTGATGGCGTTGGCCGAGCCGGCGGCGAGCGAGCCACCGACGAGCGTCGCCACGATGAGGGCCAGCGGTGGCATGCCGTGCGCGGCGAGGATCATGGCCGGCACGGTCGTGACCAGCAGCAGCTCGATGATGCGGGGCTTGGTCAGCGCGACGTACGCCCGCGCGATCTCGCCGCGGGTCGCCGGGCGGAGTGCGGTCGCGAGGGCCACGCTTCCGGGCTGCGGGAGCGGCACCGACGTGTCGTCATGGCGGTCGTCCGGCAAGCCGCGAGGCGTCCCGTCCGCGGGTGACCCGGCAGGGCGTCGGGCCTCACACCAGGCGTAGACGGTGGCTGCCACGAGGAGGCCCCAGATGGCCGCCCCGAGGCCCACGTGGAGGGCCTCTGCCCAGGCTGCCAGGTCGGTGAAGATCTGCGCCGCGCCGACGATGCTCTGGATCGCGAACAGCGCCGCCGCCGACCCGACCAGGAGCAGCAGCGTCGGTCGAGCCGCCGCGGGACCCCACGCGCGCCGGTCGTAGCGGCGCCAGGCCACCCAGGCGGTCCACAGCACGATGAGGCCGGCCACCAGGGCCACCAGGCGGTGCAGGAACTGCAGGGCCTCCATCTGGGCGATCGTGGGATCGGGTGACAGGGTCGGTACGAGCTGGCCGTTGAAGAGGGGCCAGTCGGAGAAGACGAGGGCGGCGCCATCGCCGCGCACCTCGGCCCCGAACAGCAGCAGGGCGTAGACGCAGGCGGCTGTGAAGGCCGCCAGCACCGTGAAGCGCTGGCTGGCCAGGCCCGATCCCAGCCGCGCCGGGTACCGCACGCGGATGGCGATCGTGATGAGCACGCCGAAGAGGAGCATCGCGGTGGCCAGGTGGGCCGTGACCGACGTCGAGCTGTTGCCCGACGCGACCGTCACCTGGCCCAGCCATGCCTGGATGAGGGCGATGACGAAGGCGGCGGCGGCGAGTGCCACGACCGAGCGATGGGCGCGGTAGCGCAGCACGGCCACGACCAGCAGGGCGACCACGAGGAGGCCCAGGGCCAGGGCGAACGCGCGATGCCACCACTCGATCCAGGCCTGCGTGTCGCTGAGCGCCGGCAGGAGGCCGTGGCAGAGCGGCCAGTCGGTGCCACAGCCCATGCCCGAGTCGGTGCTGCGCGTCACGGCTCCCATGACGACGACGGCGAACGTCACGAGGGCGGTGATGAGGGTGAGTCGCTGGAAGCGGGTCATCGGGTGAGCCGCGATTGTAGCGCCGCCGGGGGCGCGTTCCGCAGGACCCGGATACAGTGGGGGACCATGCGCCCGCCGGCCGCCTTGCGCGTCGCCACCGTGTGCGCCCTCGCCGCCCTGGTGGCCGCGGTGGCCGCCTGCAGCGGGTCGACCGCGCCACCGACCTCGGCGGTCCCGAGCGACACGGGCGCCGGCACGTATCCGGGCTGGCCGCTGGGTCCCGTGAGCGGCGCGACCGTCGTGCCGCTGCTCATCAACCAGCAGCTGGCGGTCGGCCCCAACCGCTTCCTGTTCACCCTCTACGACGCGACCGACCAGACGAAGATCGTGGCCGCCGCCGACGTCACCACCAGCGTCGCCTTCTACGATCTGGCGAAGGATCCCGCGGCGGTCGTGGCGACCGGGACGGGGACGTTCATCCAGGCCGCCCCGCCGCCCGACCCTCGCGGGCTGTACCACGTCACGGTGACGTTCCCCGACGCGGGTGACTGGGGCGTCCAGGTCACCGTCCAGCAACCGGGCCAGCCGGCGACCACGTCACGGGTCCAGTTCACGGTCCTGCCGTCGGCCACGACGCCGGCCATCGGGGCGCCGGCCCCATCGGTCCCGACGCCGACCGCCACGACGCCGGCCGGCATCGCCCTGATCTCCACCGACCCGACGCCCGATGCGGCCTTCTATCGCACGTCCGAGGCCGACGCCCTTGCCCAGCACCGGCCCTTCGTGCTCGTGTTCGCCACGCCGCAGTTCTGCCAGAGCCAGATCTGCGGCCCCACGCTGGACATGGTCAACGCCGTGGCGGTGCCCTTCGAGTCGAAGGTGGTCTTCATCCACGTCGAGCCCTACGTCCTGCAGCCGGCGACCGGCGGCGGCCTGCAGCCCGTCCTCAGCACGGCCGGGCAGCTGCAGCTCGTGCCGGCGGCGGTCCAGTGGGGTCTCCCGGACGAGCCCTGGGTCTTCGTGGTCGATGCAAGCGGCAGGGTGACCGCCAAGTTCGAGGGTGCCGTCGGCTCCGACGAGCTGACGCAGGCGATCCAGGCGGTCGTGGGCGGCTAGTCCGGGGGGGTTGCTGGGCTCACGCCCCGCTCGAGCCGGGCGCCTCCACCGCCATGCCTGCGGCGCAGGCCGGGCAGGTCGCCGGGCCGGGCTCGTACGTGGGCAGGTCCAGGACCCACAACGCCGTCACCGGATACGCGCGGCCGCTGGCCGGCGAGGTCACCGCGGTCGTGCCGCCGGCCCGGTCCACCAGCACTGCCGCGCGCACGAGCTCTGCGCCGGCCGCCTCGATCGGCGGCAGCATCGCCAGGAGCGACCCGCCGGTCGTGAGGATGTCGTCGACCAGCAGGACGCGCTGCCCCGGTGCGAGGCGGAAGCCGCGGCGGAAGACCCGCCGGCTGGTCCCGGCCGCGTCGCGCACCTCCTCGGCGAAGAAGCCCGGCAGCCCCAGCTGGCGGGCCGTCTCGAACGCCAGGATCACGCCGCCCGTCGTGGGGCCCACGACGACGTCGACCGCCGGCCGGCCGCTCGCGTCGGTGACCGTCGCGGTGAACATGGCGCACAGTTCGCTGACCGCCGCCGGGTGCTGGAGGACCTGGAACTTCTCCAGGTAGCTTGTCCCGTGCCGCCCGCTCTTGAGCTGGAAGTGGCCCTCCCGGAGGGCGCCCGACGAGCGGAAGAGGGCCTCCACGCGACCCTCCACCGGGGCCGCGGTCACGGCCGGTACTCCACGCCCTTGACGCTCGGGCGGTCCTTGCCGTGGACGCCCTTGCGGGCCCCAGCCGGCAGCGCCGCCCCGATGATCTCACGGTGGCTGTCGAGGCCCTGGGCGGCGCACCACGCGGCCAGCTCATCGACCAGGCGCACGGGCAGTGCCGGGTCGGCGAAGATCGCGGTTCCGACCTGCACGGCGCTCGCCCCGGCGAACAGGTAGTCCAGCACGTCGTCCAGCGCCGCCACCCCGCCGATGGCCACGACCGGGATGCGCACCACCTGGGCCACCTCGTACACGACCCGCAGCGCGACCGGCTTGATGGCCGGCCCGGAGAGGCCGCCGTACGTGTTGCCCAGCAGCGGCCGCCGGCGCCCCCGGTCGATGGCCATGCCCGACAGCGTGTTGATGGCGCTGATGGCGTCGGCCCCGGCCGCCTCGATGGCCTGGGCGATGGTCCGCACGTCGGCCACGTTGGGCGACAGCTTGACCATCAGGGGCAGGTCGGTGGCATGGCGCACGGCGGCCGTGACCGCCCCTGCCGCCTCGCGGTCGACGGCGAACTGGAGGCCGCCCCGACCGACGTTGGGGCAGCTGATGTTGAGCTCGATGCCGGCCACCCCGGGCACGCCGTCCAGGCGGCGCACGACGCCGACGTAATCGTCGATCGACTCGCCCGCCACGTTGACGATGACCGGCACCTGCCAGGTGGCCCACAGCGCGGCGTACTTCTCCACGACGGCGTCGACGCCCGGGTTCTGCAGGCCGATCGAGTTGAGCATGCCGGCCGGCGTCTCCGTCACGCGCGGCGGCTGGTTGCCCACGCGTGCCTTCAGCGTGGTGCCCTTGCAGCAGATCGCGCCGAGCGCCTGCACGTCCACCACGTCGCCGTATTCGAGCCCGTAGCCGAACGTGCCGCTGGCCACCAGGATCGGGTTACGCAGGCGCAGCCCACCGGGCCGCCCGGGCGCGAGGTCGATGGTCAGGTCGACCGCCTCGACGGGCACCGCCGGCCTGCCCGCGGGGGGCACGGGACCCGCTGCGGTCTCGCGGCCAGCCCCGGTCGCGGGCCGCGGTCCGGCTCCCAGGGCAGCGCGGCGCCGGGGTGTCGGGTACGGCTCGACCGCACGGGTGCGGGCGGGCACCACGCGGCGGCGGGGTTTCACGCGGGGACATCCTCCCAGACGATCTCGTCAGCGGCGAACACCGGGCCCTCGCGGCACACGCGCTGGGGGCCGTCGACGCCGAAGACGACGCAGCCCAGGCACGCCCCCACGGCGCAGCCCATGTTCTGCTCCAGCGAGACCTGCAGCCAGGCCCGCCGACGGGCGGCGGCCGTGCCCCGCGTGGCGGCCGCACGCTGCCCGCGACGCCGGCCGAGCCGGGCGACACCCAGTCGGGCGTCACGGCCGTTCGCGAGCTGCGCCAGGGCCGCCAGCATCGGCCACGGCCCGCAGGCGAACGCCTGGTCGGCCCACGCCTCGTACGCCGGCAGCAGGTCCGTCACGCGGCCCGCCTGGCCCAGCGACCCGTCGTCGGTCGCCACGACGTACTCGACCTCGGGCGGCAGGAGCGACGAGGGGTACACCTCCGCCGCGCCGCGCGCCCCGAAGAGCAGCGTCACCTGGCGGCCGGCTTCGAGCGCCTCGTCGGCCAGCGCCCGCACGCCGGCCATGCCCAGGCCACCCGCCACCAGCAGCACGTGTCGCGTCCGGGGGTCGACCTCGAAGGGGCGGCCCAGCGGCCCCAGCATGTCGATCACCTCGCCGGGTCGCGCCCGGGCGAGCCATTCGGTCCCCTTCCCGGTGATCCGGAAGTGGATCGTCATCCGCCCGTTCGCCCGGTCGAGCGTGTTGATGCTGAACGGGCGCCGCAGGACGAGGCCCGAGTAGTCGGGGGTGCGGACGTGCACGAACTGGCCTGCCCGGACGCCAGTCGCCGCGAGCCAGGGCGCGGCGTAGGTCTGCAGCCACTGGCCGGGCAGGATCAGGCGGCTTTCCACGAGCTCGGCCCCCGCCAGCCGCATCACGGTCGACCGTCCCGCGCGGGGTCAGTCGTGGGTCGCGTCGTCGCCCTCGTCGTCCGCCTCGTCCGCCTCGTCCGCCTCGTCGTCGTCGGGCGCGACGTCGGGATACAGGTCGGCGAGACTGTCGGCCAGGTCGCCGAAGACGTCCGTGGGATCGTAGAACTGCACCAGGTCGTCCGGCGTCTCCAGGCGGCGCCACTTGCCATCGCCG
>DASPUH010000070.1:0-2920 GCA_035622975.1 Candidatus Sulfotelmatobacter sp. | reverse complement strand
GACCAGGAACACGTTGGCGCTCGTGCCCTCTGACAGGTACCCGTCCGTGGTCAGGAAGAGGGCGTCGTCGGCTCCGGCCCGCTCCGCCTCCAGGCGGGCGTAGACGTAGTCGGCCCTGCTGGTCGTCTTGAGGCCGGCCAGGGGGCTCTCGACGTCGCGCCGCACGGCGCTGGCCACGAGGTGGAGGCCGCGCGCCAGGAGGTCCGGGTCCACGGGGACGACGCGGCCGGCCTGCACCACGATCGTCGGCGGGACATGCGGCACGGGCGGCAGCAGGCCCCGCCGGGTGATGCTGCCCCGCGAGACCGTGATGCGGATCGAGGCGTCACCGGTGGGGCCGTCCAGCCCCTCGGCCGCGAGCAGCTGCGCGATCGCGTCTGCGAGCGGGCTCCCCAGGTCGGGCGGCAGCTCGATGCCGAGGCCTGCGGCGGAGCGGCGCAACCGCGCGACGTGCTCCTGCAGCTCGGTCGGGTGCCCGGCGCGAGCCCGGAGTGTCTCGAAGACCCCGTCGCCCAGCTGGAACCCGCGATCGAAGGCGGACAGGTGCGGCCCGGCCGCCGGCAGGAGCCGTCCATCGACCCACACGTGGCGCGGTTCGGCCGGTGCTGCCATGCCTACGAAGCGGGCGGCTCGTCTGGCTCGGCCGCGGCTGTCGGGGCGTCCGGTGCCTCGGCTGCCGTGGGCGCGGCACCCTCCACCGCCTCGCCGCCCTGCTCCAGGAGCAAGACCATGACGCCCAGGATGAGCGCTCCGCAGGCGACCCCGAAGACGGCGGCTGTCTCGGCGGGGAGCCCCACCCCGGCCGCGCGCGAGCCGCCGAAGAGCATCCAGCCGCTGGGCAGGCCCGCGGCGAGGGCCGCCGCCACCAGCAGCACACCCACGGCCGTCTGCTGGCCACGTCGCAGCAGGTCGAGCGACGCGATGACAGCCGGGATCAGGCCCAGGAACGCGACCGGGCTGGGGAAGGTCAGGGCCAGCAACCCCACGGCGACGCCGCTCACGACGGCCAGGAGCGTGTCACGGTCGTTACGCGGCGTGGCCGTCACGTGTCGATCTCGCGTGCGGCCAGGGCCCCCAGCGGTCCGCGCGCCTTGGCCTGCGTCTCGGCCCATTCGGCGGCCGGGTCGGACCGCCAGGTGATCCCGCCCCCGACGTGCAGGGTCAGCCGGTCGCCGTCCGCGACGAGGGTCCGGATGAGGATCGACGAGCCCATCGCGCCGTCCGGCCCGAGCCACAGGGCGGTCCCGGTGTAGGGCCCGCGCCGCACCGGTTCCAGGCGCTCGATGAGCTCCATGGCCCGGATCTTTGGCGCCCCCGTGATCGAGCCGCCGGGGAATGACGCAGCGAGCAGGTCGAACGCGTCATGACCGGGCGCGAGCCGTCCGGTCACCGTCGACACGAGGTGCTGGACGCTGCCGGTGCGCTCCAGGCGGCACAGCCGAGGCACCCGGACGGTGCCGGGCCGGCAGACCCGGCCGAGATCGTTGCGCAGCACGTCCACGATCATCGTGTTCTCCGCCCGGTCCTTGGCGCTGGCCAGCAGCTCTGCCGCCAGGGCCCGGTCCGCCTCACGCGTGCGGCCCCGAGGTCGCGTGCCCTTGATCGGATCGGTCAGCACCGTGCCATCGCGCGACACTCCCAGGAAGGGCTCTGGCGAGGCCGAGAGGAGCGCGCGGGTGGCGCCCGTGCGAGGGTCGGCCCCCAGGTCCAGGTACGCTGCGTAGCCGACCGGATCGCCGGTCCGCAGCCGCCGATACACCGGCCACGGGTCGGCGACGAACCGGGCCTCCAGCCGGCGGGCCACGTTGGCCTGGTACAGCTCTCCACGGGCGATCTCGCGCCGGACGGCCTGCACCATCGCCATGTAGGCGGATCGGTCCAGGGCGCCGACGAAGGTGGCTGGCGGATCCGCGGGCGACGGCACGAGCGTCCGTTGGGTGCGCAGCATCGCCAGGACGGCGTCGCGGCGGGCGGCCATGCGGCCCAGGTCTCCGTCCACGGCGCGCGAGGCAAGGCACACGGCGCCCGTGCCGTGATCGACCGTCACGACCTGGTCATACAGGCCAAGGCGAAGCTCCGGCAGGTATTGGTCGACGGCGGCGAGGCTTGGCAGGCGCTCCAGGCGACGACCCACGTCGTAGCCCAGGAAGCCCATCAGGCCGCCGCCGAACGGAGAGGGAAGGGCGCCGGGGGCCATGCGGGCCACGAGGCGCCGTGCCGAGCTGAGGGGGTCGGGGCCGTCATCGGCGACCTGGAGGACCTCGAGCGGATCGGTCGCCAGGTAGCTCCATCGGGCGCGCCGCCCCGGCCGAGCGCTCTCCAGGAGGGCCATGCCAGGCAGGCCTCTGAGCCGTTCGGCCAGGTCCAGCGGCGCCAGCCCGGCGAGCTCGGGGAGCGGCGTCAGCGCGGCGGGCGCGGACGCGCGTGGGCCTCGTGGCGCAAGGGGGATCGTGATGGGCATCGGCTCGCATGATAGGTGGGCGCCCAAACTCGGCCGGTGCCGCATCATCGACACGTGCACGACGAGCAGCTTCAGTCCGCGTATGACGTCGTGGCCCGCCAGGTCGCGGCAGGGGACCTGCCGGCGGCGGTCCTGGCGGTGGCCGATCACGAGGGGCTGGTCCGCGTGGGGGCCTTCGCCCCCGGTCGCGAGCGGGTCACGCCGTTGAGCCACTTCATGATCGCCTCGATGACCAAGCCGATCATGGCCACGGCCGTCATGCGGCTGGTGGACGCCGGGCGCCTGGACCTGGACGTGCCCGTGCAGCACTACCTGCCGGAGTTCGCGCCGCTGCCGGCGATCCGCGGCGAGGCCGGCGGAGAGGCGATCACCGCGCGCGACATCCTGCGTCACACGGCCGGCCTGATCGAGGACTGGCGACGCATGAGCCGCGAGCGCCCCGACGCCGCCCGGACCTAC
>DASPUH010000069.1:0-22258 GCA_035622975.1 Candidatus Sulfotelmatobacter sp. | reverse complement strand
GCCTCGCCGGCGTCGAGCCCGATGCCGACGGGCAGCGCGAGCGCCGGCTCGGCGGCGCTCTCGTCGGCCAGCGCGTCCTGGAGCTCGACCGCGCAGCGCAGCGCCTGGCGCGCGGACTCGAACACCACGAGCGCCTCGTCGCCGCGGAGCTCCACGAGGTGGCCGCCCCATGCCTCGACCGCCTCACCGACGACCTCGGCGAACTTCCGGGCGAGCCGCGAGGCGGCCTCGTCACCGCGCCGGGCCGTGAAGCGCGTGTAGCCCCGGATGTCGGCGATGAGGAAGGTTCGGATCGCCGGGGTGCGGGTTGTGAATGCACGCGCCGTGGTCACGGGGCCCCTCGCTCGGGCGAGCGGGCTCGCGGGTGCCGGGGCGCAGGCACGGAGTCGACCCTCCTCGACGCCAACCCTCGAAGTGAGCGGGAGTGTGGGCCGCCGCAGGGGGGGCGTCAAGCGTAATCGCTGGCGTGGTCAGGCCAGGGCTGCTCCCGTCTCGATGCGGTCCCTCAGGCGTGTGTCCTTCTCGTCGACCCCCCCGAGAGAGCTCCAGTTGTGACGTACAGCGTCGAGCCAATCAGCAGGCCGACGATGAGTACGATCGGGTCGCTTAAGGCCGGGGGGAAATGACCCGGACACCAGCCGCGCGGAGACGCGGCGGGGCCGAGGGACCTACGGACCGCGGTCCGAAGGCAGGCAATCAGCTCGACAGAGCGGGCGACATCCGACGCCTTCCCGCAGCCGCGCCGCGGCGCGGTACGGTTCGCGCGTCGCTGGAGCCCCCGGGCGGCCCCCCCGGGGCACACCAGCCACAACGGCTTGTGGCTGCCGGGCGCTGGCCTACGTCGGGTAAGGGTCACGGCCCTGGGCCCACCCCGCCTCCCAGACCCCAAGGGGGCTGGCACCACCGCCAGGCAACTACCGACGTGGCCTCCCACGTCGCCTATGCGGCATATGACGGGCGGCACTTGACCCGGGTGAGCGGCGTCCTAGCCTTGTGGGCGTGCGCCCGCGACTTGGCACCATCGGACTGGGACTGCTGTTACTCGTGTGCGCGGCAGGATGCGACGGTGGCGCGGCACCCAGCGCGGCCACCCTGCAGGTCAGGAACGTTTCGTCGCAGCCCATCGTCATCGAACTAGATACGCCCGGGACCGGCCTTCTAGGGTGGTTCGGCGGCACCGACCGGCAGCGTTTCACCCTGGACCCATGGGAGCCGGGTTGGTGTCCGATGGACCGGCTCGGCCTTGGCCCCGGCACGACGACTGTCACCGTTTCAGGTCCGCAGGTCAGAGGGGTTGCCACGCACACGTGGAACGCGCAAGAGCCCGCGAGCGGCAGTGAAACGGACCTGAACGTTGTCGTGGCTGCCGACGGCACGGTGCAGTTCGACGGGCCGGTCCCGCCATCCCCGACTAGCTGCACCTCGTACCCGGAGCAAACCGCGCCACCTCAGTGACTGGCATGAGGGGCTGCGTCGCGACCCTGAGGGGCCGCGGTGGCACGCCGGCGGCCCGTCCGTTCTTTGCCGGCCCCTGGACTGCGTTTCGGCTGCTGGAGCCCCCGGGCGGACTCGAACCGCCGACGCGCACCTTAGGACGGTGCCGCTCTGTCCACTGAGCTACGGGGGCTCGGGGTCCATCGTACCCGTCCGCCTACAATCGGGGCCGCATGTCCCCTTCCCCTGCGAGCCCCGTCGCGACCGTGCTGTTCTACACCCGCCCCGGCTGCCACCTCTGCCATGACGCACGGGTGACGCTGCAGCGGATCCTGGACGAGCGGGCCAGGGCCGGCCGCCGGCCGTGCCGCGTTGAGGAGCGTGTCCTGACCGACGACCCGGCCTGGGAGCGCCGCTACATGGACACGATCCCGGTCCTGGCGGTGGACGACGAGGAGCTGCCACTGGCGCTGAGCGGCGCGGCCATGCGGGCGTTCCTGGCGCGCACGCTGGACGCGGCGCTCGCGTGACTCGGCAACCGGTCCGAACCGCATGCAGCTGACGCTGGCCGCGGCGTTCATCGCGGGCCTCATCAGTTTCGTGTCCCCGTGCGTCCTGCCGGTCGTACCGGCGTACCTGGGCCAGCTGGGCATCGTGGCGGCGACCCCCGCGGCCCGCTGGCGGGCCCTGCCCCATGCCGTCGCGTTCGTCCTCGGCTTCGGGTGCGTCTTCATCCTGCTGGGGTTGACGGTCTACGTCGGCGGGTCGGTGCTGGGGCTCACGCTTTCGACCGACTGGCTGACCGCCCTCCGCCGCATCGGCGGCTTCGTCCTCATCCTCCTGGGCCTGAACCTGGCCGGCATCCTGCGCTTCGACTACCTGCAGCGCACCTGGCGCCCCCTGGACGCGGTCCTCTTCCGGCGAGCCGCCACGGCCACGCTGGCGATGGGCTCCGCAGGCGGATCGGGTGGCGGCGGCTCTCCGTCCACCCTTGGCGCGCCCGCAGGCATGGGGCTGGGTCGGTCGCCGATCGGGGCGTTCGGGCTGGGCGCCATCTTCTCGCTCGGCTGGACACCGTGCATCGGACCCACGCTGGGCGCGATTTTGGGCCTGTCGGCGACCGGGCCCAGCGTGCAGGTGGTGGCCCTGTTCGCGGCCTACTCGGTCGGCCTCGCGGTGCCATTCCTGGCGATGGCCCTTGCCCTCGAGCGCAGTCGCGCGGTGACCGCTCCCCTCCTCCGCCACGGACGGGTGGTCGATCTCGTGGGCGGGCTGCTGGTGGCGGGCATCGGCATGGCCATCCTATTCGACTGGCTGAGCGTGCTGGCGAGCACCTTCAGCTTCCTCACGCCCAGCATCTGAGTCGCGCGAGCGCGGTGCCCTCCAGGAGCGGCCTCATCGGGCCCTTCACCGGTCGCCAGATCGCCATCGTCCTCGCGGCCGTGGCCATCGTGGCGGTGGGCCTCGTCGTCGTGAGCAGCCCCGTGGCGCCCTCGCCCACACCCTTGCCGTCGGTGGGCAGCGGCTTCGTGACCGTCGGGCCCGCCACGACCGACCTCCAGGTGGGCCAGCGCGCCCCCGAGCTGAGCGGCCTCGTGCCGACCGACGCGCCCAGCCACACGATCCCGCTGGCCCTGCTCGCCGGCGGGATCCTGGTCGCCCTGCTGGGCATGGGCCTGGTCCGCCGCACCCGTGCGGCGCTGATCGCGGTCGTGGGCGGGCTCGTCGTGGCCCTCGTCGGCGTGCCGTTGCTCCTGGCCCCCGGCCCTGCGCCCCGGACGGCCGGCTTGGTGAACCTCAAGGGCGACCCGATCACCCTGGCGCAGTTCGCGGGTCACCCCATGTGGATCGACTTCTTCGCCACCTGGTGCCCACCGTGCCAGCAGGAAACCCCGACGCTGGAGGCGGTGTACCGCGAGCACCAGGCGGAAGGCCTCGTCCTGCTCGCCATCAGCGTGCAGGAGACCTCGCCCGCCGACGTGCAGGCGTACGCGACGCAGTATGGCCTGACCTACCCCATCGGCTTCGACGCCACATCGGCCGTCTTCAAGGCGTACCAGGCGTTCGGCCTGCCCACGCAGGTGTTCGTCGACCGTGACGGCATCGTACGGTCCGTGGTGCGCGGGCCGCTCGACCAGACGGGCGCGGAACAGCAGCTCGCGCCCATCCTCAGCGGCAGCGCCGGCGCCTCCGTCACACCCAGGCCCTCGGCCGTGCCGGGGTCAGCCGGTCCTTCGGCCGCCCCGGGGTCGGCCGCTCCGTAGATCGCCGGCACGGGTGGGACCCTGGCGGCCGCTCGCCCTGATGAACATCAGGGGTTGCCAATGGCGGAGGAGCGGTCCGCAGGGGCCTCGAATCGGCCGCTCCGCCGCCGGCGTGTGCACGACGCGTTCAGAACGGAGGACGTGCCCTCCTTGCGGGGTCGTAACGAACATCTGATGCTCACGCCGGGGCGGGATCAAGAGGCCACGGTACGGCCTGGGCGCCGCGCGGGCGGAGCGCGGGCGGGGCGCGGCCTGCCCGGACCTAGACGAGCGCCTCGAAGCGGATCCGCTCACCCTCGCGGACGAAGCGGCCTACAGGGCGGCGCGGCTCGTGCGACAGGACCACGGTCCAGTCCTCGTCGGCCGCCTGACGGAAGAGCGTGGCCTTCACCTCCACGCTGGTCAGCGGGAAGTCGTCGAACGCGGTGACCCAGCGCGGGTTCGTGCTCCACGGCCGCATGCACAGGTCGCCGAAGAACGCCACCACGCCGCCCGTACCGCGCACCACGACCGCCTGGTGGCCGCCCGAGTGGCCCCCCGTGCGGATGACCTGCACGCCGGGCATCACCTCGTCATCGCCGTCAGCCGCACTCGCGAGGCCGGCCGGCTCCACGAGCCGCAGCTCGGCCTGCTCGTAGGAGGCCTGGAGCCGCAGGTTCGTGCCCATCGCGAACTCCCACTCCAGGCGCTGCGCGACGGTCCGGGCGCGCGGGAATGCGCTCGCGCCGGTGGCATCCAGCAGGCCCCCGGAATGGTCCCAGTGGAGGTGGCTCAGGGCCACCACGTCGACGGACCCGGCGTCGAAGCCAGCCGCCGCCAGGGCTGGCACGATCCAGGGGCCCGACACGCCACGCTGCGTCCGCGTCCGGTCGTCCAGGCGTTCGCCGACACCCGTCTCCACCAGGACCCGGCCGGCGGGCGTCTCCACGAGCAGGCAGTTCAGCGCCTGGGTGAGCGTGCTGTCCGGGTTGAGCTCATCGGCCACCAGCCGCTCCCACAGCACGCGGGGGACGGGCCCCAGCAGCGTGCCCGCATCGGAGGTGAACGTGCCGGCCTGGACCAGGGCGACGCGCGTGCCGCCACCCAGCTCGGCGCGCCAGTCGACGTGGTCGTTGAGGGCCATGGTCCGGGTTGCGGTGGGCGGCCGGTCAGCCGCCGGCGGGTCGGCGCGGCCCGCCCTTGACCGAGCGCCGGTCGCGCTCGAAGTCGCGGTAGAAGGCCGATTCGGTGGGCGACGACTGGCCCTGGTACTTGGACCCCAGCTCCTTGGAGCCGTAGGGGCGCTCGACCGGGCTGCTCATGCGGAAGAAGCTGATCTGGCCGATCTTCATGCCCCGGTACAGCGCGATGGGCAGGTTGGCCACGTTCGACAGCTCCAGGGTCAGGTTGCCCTTCCAGCCGGGGTCGACGTAGCCCGCGGTCGAATGGATGAGGAGGCCGAGCCGGCCCAGGCTCGACTTGCCCTCCAGGCGCGCCACGAGGTCGTCCGGCAGCTCCACCCATTCGAGCGTCTGGCCCAGGACGAACTCGCCGGGGTGGAGGATGAAGGGCTCGTCGCCGTCGATCGTCACCAGCTCGGTCAGGTCGGGCTGTGGCTGGCGCACGTCGATGTAGGGATAGCGGTTGTTGCGGAAGACGCGGAACGCGCCGTCGAGGTGGAGGTCCACTGACGACGGCTGGAGGCACGTCGGGTCGTACGGATCAACGCGGATGCGGCCGGCCTGGAGCGCGGCCCGGATGTCGCGATCGGAGAGGACGGACATCTCAGCCGGCCTTGCGCGGCACGGCCACCGCGTCCGGGCTGCGGCCGGGCAACGTGCGGTCGGCGAGCAGGGCGTCCACCTCGCGCTTCAGCTGCTCGATGTCCTCGAAGGATTGGTAGACGCTGGCGAAGCGGATGTAGGCGATCTGGTCCAGCTGACGCAGGCGGTCCATGGCCAGCTCACCGATGCGACGCGACGGCACGTCAGTGACGCCCTCGGCGCGCAAGGTGGCCTCGATCGCATCCGCCGCATCCACGGCCGCGTCCTCAGGGACTGGGCGCCGCGTGAGTGCACGGGCCAGGCCGTCGGCCAGCTTGTCGCGATCGAACTCCTCGCGCCGGCCGTCGCGCTTGACGACCACGAGCCGCGCGGCAGCGACCTGCTCGACGGTGGTGAAACGGGTCCCGCAGGCGACGCATTCGCGGCGGCGGCGGATCAGCGCGCCCTCGTCCTGGTCGCGTGAGTCGATCACCCGCGTGTCCTGCTCGCCGCAGGCCGGGCAGCGCACGGTCCGATGGCCCTCCACATCACGACCACTACCCCTAGTGGTACGCCCCCAAGGCTACCACTAGGGCTGGGGCACGAACCGAACGGTCGAGCTCAGCCCGCCCGGCTGGTCGCAGGCGACGGCAGGTGTCGCGTCGTTGAAACCGCCGACGAGCAGTACCGACCCGTCGGGCAACGCGATGGCGGCGCCCCCGGCCCGCGCCTCCGGCATCGGCGGCAGGCGGGACCAGCCGTCAGTGGCCGGGTCAAGGATCTCCGCCGTGGCCAGTGACGCGCCGGTGCCATCCAGCCCGCCCGCGACCAGGACGCGGCCGTCGGCCAGCCGCGCCACCAGCGCCCGGTCGCCCAGGGGATCGCCCGGCGAACTCCAGGCCACCTCATGTTGCGGGTCATAGCCCGAGGCCCAGGCCGTCCCGACCTCCGTCCACGTGCCGGTCGCAGCGTCGAAACGGAACGAGCGGGTGATCCCACCCTGGTGCTTCCAGTAGGCGTCGCGTCCCACGAGGAGCGCTCCGCCGGCCTTGAGGGCCACGAGCGTGCCGTTGGAGTCGATCTGAGGCGCGCCATCGGGCAACCCGCCCAGCTTCGTGAACGCCGTCCGATCGATCGCCGGGAGCGGTCCGGTGAGGCTGAAGCGGCCGGTCGCGGGGTCGTAGAGCTCGGCGCTGTCGTAGGCGCCGTCGGCCACCTTCGCGACCTGGCCGTCCGTGCCGTCTTCCGAGCCCACCACCAGGACCCGCCCATCGGTCAAGGTCACTGCGGCCGCCCCGAAGCGGGCGTAGTGCATGGCTCCCGTCGCGGACCACGTCCCGGCGGCCGGATCGAAGAGTTCCGCGGTGGCCAGGGCGATGCCCGCCGGCGGCATGACGATGTCATCCAGACGCGGCTGCGACGCACCCGGAGGCGCGGCCGGTGGTCGACGATATGCCGCCAGCAGTCCAGGCGGTAGGTCATCCGCGCCCTCGGTCTCGCCCGTGAAGTAGTACCCACCCGCGACGAGCACGCGGCCGTCGGGCAGCACGGCCGCGGCCGCGTCGGCGCGCGCCGTGCCCAGCAGGCCGACCTTGGACCATGTCCCGCTGCCCGATCGTGCATCGAACACGTACGAGCTGGAGAACGACGCCTGCGAGCCGGGAGGGCCGAAGCCACCTTCCTGGCATCCGCCGCTGCCCTGATCAAGACCACCGGCGACCAGGGCGTGGCCGTCGGTCAGCCCGACGGCCACGAACTCGCCGCGAGGTGCGTTGAGGCCCGCCGTGGCACCCCAGCTCTGCGAAGCCGCGTCCCAGAGCTCCGCGCGGGGGCTGTCGTCGCGCACGCGCATGCCGCTGTCGGCGCCGACGACGAGGACCCGGCCGTCACCGAGCAGGACGACATGCGGGGAGGCTCGGCCGACGGCCATCGTCCCGGCCGGCTGCCAGGGCCCCGGGACGGCTGTCGGTGGGGACGTCGGGGACGTCGATGGGCTGGTCCCTGGCGTCAGGGTGGCGGTCGAAGGCGATGCGGTCGGCGACCCTGGGGTCGGGGTCGCGGACGAGACGCTCTGGCAGCCGCCGAGCAGGGCGATGACGGCCAGCAGGACGACAAGGTGCTGCCACCGGCCTGCGATCATCGGAACAGCTCGGGCCACATGTTCCCGACCAGCTGGCCGACGAGGAACGAGCTCGCGTTGGCGGCGAGCGAGACGGCGAGCGCACGGCGCGCCGGCAGGCCGCGCAGCGTGATCCAGTAGAAGAGGGCCTCGGCCGCGATCGCCCAGGATTCGGCGAGGAGGACATACGTGGCGGTGCCCACCAGGGCGAACTGTGAGAGGACGAACCAGACGAGCGGATGGGTCGCCAGGTTGGCGTACACGATCAGGAGGGCGAGCCGCAGGCGGTCCGGTTCCGCGCGGCGCAGCAGGAACGCCGCCACGGGGAGCTCCACCGCCAGCGTGAGCAGGAACGCCGCCAGCCAACCCGAGGCCGAGAAGAACACGGACCCCGATCCCTCCGATCTCTGTCGGACAGGGTGGACCTCGCGGGCTGGACCCACAAGGGCCCTTGGTCACCCGACCGGCGCGGTCGCCTCGCGCTACATCCGGGCGCGCCGCACCGCCCGTGTCGTCAGCGGCTCCAGACGCACCGCCTCGGCGACGTGGCTGGCGAGGCTCTCGCGGGCATGGAGCAGGTTGAGGTAGCCGCGCTTCACGGCGGTCTGGGCCTCCAGCTCCGCGCCGCGGCCGTACCCGCTCGACGCCTGCTGGCAGCCGTGCTGGATCATGGCCACGGCGCGGATGGCGCGGTCGACGTCCTCACCCATCGCGTCGCGCAGCACACGGCCATGCTGCGGCGCGCTGATCCGGTCGGCGGTCGCACGAGCGGCCTCGAGCGTGGTCGTGCCGTTCTCCAGGTCGGGCAGGATCTCGTCGGGCGGGATGAGCTGACGGCGCGCGGAGTCGGTCCGCGTGGCGAGGCCCTCCAGGATCGGGTCGACCTGGGCCAGGAGGGCCTTGGCCTCGAACTGGAAGCGGGTCACCTCGCGGGAGCGGGCCAGCGCCTGGCCGGCTGCGCGGGCGAAGTAGACCAGCACGTACAGGAGGAGCAGGGCGAGGAGCAGCGGCAGGATGATGGCGCCCATCGGCGGGGGTCAGGCCTGCCGCGCGCGCAGGGCGGCCGTCAGGCGGGGCACGATCTCGAACAGGTCGCCGATGACGACCAGGTCGGCGAACTCCACGATGGGCGCATCCGGGTCGCGGTTGATGGCCACGATCGTGCCGGAGGTCTGCATGCCGACCTTGTGCTGGATGGCGCCGCTGATGCCCACGGCCATGTACAACGCCGGCTTGACGATCTTGCCGGTCTGGCCGATCTGCTGGCTGTAGGCGATCCAGCCGGCGTCGACGACCGCCCTCGTGGCACCGACCGCGCCGCCCAACGCATCCGCAAGATCGCGGATGACGCCGAAGCCGTCGGGCCCGCCGACGCCCCGGCCACCGGCCACGATGATGCGCGCGTCGTCGATGGATGCGGCGGCCGCCTCCGCCGCGACGCGTTCGACGACGCGCACGAGCGGCAGGGCATCCGTGACCGCCGGGGTGACCGCGGTGACGACCCCCGGCCGGGCGGCCGGTTCCGCGGTGGTGCTGCCCGGCCGGACGAGGATGAGGACCTCATCCACCGTCGGCAGGCTCTGGGTCACGAGCCGCCCACCGAACGTGCTCATCTCCACGCGTGGCGCGCCGTCGGTCCAGCGCACCGCGGCGGCGTTGACGAGGACGACGCGGTCCAGCAGCGCAGCCAGCGCCCCTGCCAGGTCCTTGCCATCGGGCGACGCCCCGACCAGCACGGCGGCCGGCTTCCGATCGAGCACCAGCGCGGCCAGGGCCGGTGCGAACGCCGCCGCAGTCGCGTGCCCGGCGGCCGCCGGCACGTCCACCGTGAGGACCACCGGGAGATAGGCGGCCAGGGCGGTTCCGGCCGCCTGGACCGTGGCTTCGCCCGCCCCCAGCACGACGCCGGCCGCGTCCGTGCCCGCGGTCCCGGCCAGCCCGCGAGCCAGCGTCGCCACCTCCTGGGCGAGACGGGTCGGCTGCCCGTCGTCGTCCAATTCGGCGATGGCCCAGATCGCGCCGGGCATCAGATCAGCCGCCGCGCGGCAAGGAAGTCCACGACCTGCGCCACGGCCGCATCGGGGGCGTCTCGCACGATCGTGGCGCCCGCGCGCGGGGGCGGCAGCGCGGTGGATGTGACGCGGCTGCCGGCAGCGCCCGCGCCGACGGTTTCGGGCGCGATCCCCAGGTCGGCCAGCGACCAGCCGGCGATCTCCTTGGACCGCGCCTGCATGATGCCGCGCAGCGAGGGGTAGCGCGGCTCGCCCAGGACCTGGGTGCCCATCACGAGGGCCGGCAGGGGCGCCTCCAGGAGGTCGTAACCCCGTGCTCCCAGACGGCGCACCTGGATGGTCGTGCCGTCGGGGCCCGGCTCGATCCTGCTGCCGTACGAGAGGTAGGGCAGGCCCAGCAGTGCCGCCAGCCACGGCGCGATGACGCCGCCAAGTCCGTCGGAGGTGTCCGCGCCGACGAACACGAGGTCGTACTCCAGGCGCCGGAGGGCGGCCGCGAGGACGGTGGCGGTCGCTCGCGCATCCGAGCCGGCCAGGGCAGGATCGCTGACGTGGACGGCGCGGGCGGCACCCATCGCCAGGCCCTTGCGCAACGCCTCCGCGGCCGGTGGGGGACCCATCGTCAGGAGGGTCACGTCACCGCCGTGGGCCTCGGTCAGCTTGAGCGCGGCCTCCAGGGTGTACTCGTCGTTGCCATTGGCCTCCAGGCCGCCGGCGCGGTCGACCCGGTGGTCGTCACCCAGCCGCTCGTTGCCCACGATGGGCACGGCCTTGACGAGGACGACGATGCGCAACGAACGCTCTCCCTGCACGGGGCCTCAGCCGCCGCGAGCGAGGACATCGCGGCCGACCACGAGGCGCTGGATCTGCTGCGTACCCTCGTAGAGCTGCGTGATCTTGGCGTCGCGCATCATCCGCTCGACGGGGTAGTCGGTGACGTACCCGTAGCCGCCCAGCACCTGGACGGCATCGGTGGTGACGGCCATGGCCGTGTCACCGGCCATGAGTTTACACATGGCCGACCAGCGGCTGGCCGTGGGCGAGCCCGCCGTGACCTCGCCGCAGGCGGTGTAGAGCAGCTGGCGCGCGGCCTCCGTGCGGGTCGCCATGTCGGCCAGCATGGCCGTGATCATCTGGTGATCACCGATCGGCCGGCCGAACTGCCGCCGTTCGGCGGCGTACTTCGCGGCGACCTCGGTGGCGCCCTGGGCGATGCCTACGGCCTGCGCGGCGATGCCCGGGCGGCTGCGGTCCAGCGTCCGCATGGCGATGGAGAACCCCTCCCCCACCTCGCCGACGCGGTTCGCGTCGGGCACCCGGGCGCCATCGAAATGGAGTTCGGCGGTGGGCGAGCCACGGATGCCCATCTTGTGCTCCACCTTGCCGGCGCTGAAGCCCGGCGTGTCGCGCTCGACGATGAAGCAGCTCAGGTGGCGGTGCGCCCGCCGCGCCTCGGGCGCATCGTCGGTGCGGGCGAAGACGGCGACCAGGTTCGCCACGCTGCCCTGGGTGATGAAGCGCTTCGCGCCATCGAGCCGCCACAGGTCGCCGTCGAGGGTGGCGCTGGTGCGGATATCCGCCACGTCGGACCCCGCTCCGGCCTCGGTCAGGGCAAAGGCCGGCAGGGTGCGCCCAGCAGCCATGTCGGGGAACCAGCGGTGCCGCTGCTCGGGCGTCCCGGCGAGCATCAGCGGCAGGGAGCCCAGCTCCTGGATGGCCAGGATCAGGCCGGACGTGGCGCACACGCGGCTGATCTGCTCGATGGCCAGGCAGACCGTCAGCAGGTCACCACCCAGTCCGCCGTCCTCGACGGGGAACGGCAGCGCCAGCACGTCATGCTCGGCGAGCAGCTTGACGACGTCCCACGGGAACTCGCCGCTCGTGTCGATCTCGGCGGCGCGGGGCGCGATCCTGCCGTCGGCCAGCTCGCGCACGGCGTCGCGCAGGGCCACCTGGTCGGGCGTCAGGCGCACGGTCACGGCCGCGATGCTACCGCACGCTTGCCGTCCGACGGCGTCGGCCGACGCGACGGTGTCACGCTCAGGCGGTCAACCCCCGCCCCCGCGGCGGGCGCGCCACACAGCCACCACCCGCGCGATGGCGGCAACGGCGATGCCCACCCCACCGAGGGCGACCATCACGGTCAAGCCGGGCATGGCCGCATCGCTCGTGGACGGGTCCAGCACGACCTGGCCGAGCGAGAACCAGCCGTCCCCGACGGAGATCTGGCCGCCGGACATCAGGGCCACGACGGGACCAAGGGCCACGCACCACACGACGACACCGAGAAGCACCACCATGCCCAGGGTCCAAGGGCGCGGTCGCGCGGGGCGCGACGGCTCCGTCGGTTCCATGCGCCTATCCTCGCCCCGGCCGGCCGCCCGTCCATGCCCCGTTCGGCGGCGTCCACTAGTCCTTCCCGCGCCTCACAGCTCCTGGTCGCGGAACGCCAGCCAGGAGACCGCCACGAGCGCCACGATGAGCACCACCGCGGCCACCGCGGGCCCGAGCGCGTCGGGACCCGGCAGGCCGAGCGCGAGGCTCCGGGCAGGGGCGCCGAGGCCGGTCGGCAGGTACGGCCCGAGCCCCGGCACGACGCTGACGATGCCGATGACGACGAACGCCACGAGGCCGATGCCGGCGGCCGCGACGGCCGAGCGCGTCAGGGTGCTGCCGAGGAGGGTGATGGCGGCGAACGCGACAAGGGAGAGCCACATCAGGACCGCGGCTGCCGCGAACCCGGCCACGTCCAGCGCCTGGAACAGGACCAGCGTATAGAACCAGCCGCCGGCCGCCGCGATCAGCGTGGCGAGGCCCAGGGTCGTGGCGATGGCCACGAGCTTGGCGATGAGGAACGCACCGCGCCCGGCCGGCTTGGTGAGGAGCAGGGCGGCCGTCCCGCGCTCCTTCTCCGTGGCCACCGCACCCATCGCCAGCAGGACCGCGATGAGGGCCCCGAACTGGCCCACGTTCTTGGCCAGCTGGTCGTAGGCGTCAGCGGCGGTGGGGGTCGGCAAGCTGATGTTGAACTGGCTGCCGCCGACCGCCTGGAGGATCTCCGGCGTGAACCGCGCCAGGAGCGGCGAGGACAGGCCGACCAGCAGGAAGACGGTCGCCACGATCGGCAAACGGGTCGTCCGCCACTGCTCCAGCAGCTCCTTGCGCAGGAGGACCATGAAGCCGGTCATCGGTCGGTCACCTCGCGCGGCCGCACGAAGCCGCGACCATCCAGGTCCTCCGGCTTCGGCGGGCCGACCAGCTCCAGGAAGACGTCCTCCAGCGTGGGCCGGGCCCGTTCGAAGGCGTCCAGCGTGACGCCGGCGGCGACGACCAGCGGCAGGATCGCCACGGCCCCCGTACTGGGGTCGGACACGGTGACCCGGATCGCGCCACCGGTGCAGGACACGTCCGTGCTCCACGGCGCCGCTCGCAGCGCATCCACCAGGGCCGCCACGCGCTGCTCCTGGCCCGATGCGGGAACGAGGCGGAAGATGGGCCGGGCGTGGGCGGCCAGGAGCTCCTGCAGCGGGCCCTCGGTGACGAGGCGACCGCGGTGGAGGATCGCCACGCGGTCGCAGATCCGCTCGACGTCGGAGAGCACGTGCGTCGAGATCAGGACGGTCGCATCGCCCCGCAGGCTGCCGATGAGGCCCAGCAGGTCGCGCCGGCCCTCAGGATCCAGCGAGCTGACCGGCTCGTCCAGGATGAGCACGCGGGGCCGGTGGAGCATCGCCTGGGCGATGCCCAGCCGCTGCCGCATGCCGCCGGAGTAGCCCCCGATCCGGCGCCCGGCCGCCTCGCTCAGACCCGTCTGCTCGAGCATCTCATCCACGCGGGTTCGGAGGTGCACTCCGTCCAGCCCATGGAGCCGGCCGACCAGCTCCAGCAGCTCCCGCCCTCGCATCCAGCCATAGAACCGCGGATCCTGGTCCAGGTACCCGATCCCGCGACGCAGCTCCGGACGGTCCAGGCCGACCGCCACCCCGCCGACCGAGGCGCTGCCGTCGGTCGGCCGGGCGAGGCCGGTGAGGATCCGGATGGCCGTCGTCTTGCCCGCCCCGTTGGGCCCGAGCAGACCGAAGATCGAGCCCGGCGGGACGCTCAGGTCCAGGCGGTCCAGGGCGAGGATCCGGCCGAACCGCTTGGTCAGCCCACGAGCTTCGACCGCGGCGGGTGGCAGCGCGGCGGCGGGCGTGGCGGCGCCTGCGGCGGATCCGGGGGCGGTCATTCCTCGCGGCCGACCGTGAAATACAGGATCGGGCCGACGATGTTGACGAGGACGATGACGAGGGCCCAGAGCAGCTTGCTCCCGCCGCGCACGTGGCGGTCCTCCGGCTCCAGGTCGTACAGCGCGGCCACCATGAGCCCCAGCTGGATCGCCACGACCGGGACGAGGAGGGCGATGACCTGGACCGTGGTGAGCGGCGCCACCGGTCGAGGATAGCCCGTTGGACCGTTCCGGCACCGTTCGGCCACGCGCACATGAGCCGCCTGCTGGGCCGTTCATCAGGGCCGTCACCCACCGCCGTCATTCACCGCCCTCAGCAGGGCCGTCAGCAGGCCCGTCATTCACCCAGCGACTGAACCGGCGACCGGCGCGCGCTCGGGCCTCACCGCAGACCCTCCATGTGGTCCTCTCAGTCACCTGGTGCATGGGAAGCCCCTGGACGTGCCCGCCCCGGTGTCTTCAGCGGTCGCGTCAGTCACCTGGTGCATGAAAGGGGGCCTAGGGGCCTGGGGGGATTGGGGCCTGGGCCTGCGGACCAGGGGCCTGGGGTCCGGGGGCCTGAGGCCCTGGACGGGCCCGGCGCCACCCCGGGCACCCTCGAAGGCCTGGGGCTAGTTGTGATCCAGCTAGGCCTGCACCACCGGCAGCTGCCGGCCGGCGAAGCGATCGGGCGACAGGGAGGCCGCCAGCACCTCCGAGATGTCCTGGGCCTGCACCGGGCGCGCCCCATCGCCGGTCGCCTCGGCCAAACCGTCGCGCATCATGACCAGGCAGAACGGGCACGCCGTGGCGACGCCGTCGGCGCCGGTCGCCAGGGCCTGCCGCGTGCGCTCGGCGTTGATCCGGGTTCCGCGCGTCTCCTCCATCCACATGCGGCCGCCGCCCGCGCCACAGCAGAAGCTCTGCCGGCCGCGCCGCTCCATCTCGAGCAGCTCCATGCCCGGCACCGCGGCGAGGGCCGCACGAGGTTGCTCGATGACGCCGTTGTAACGGGTCAGATAGCACGAGTCGTGGTACGTCAGCGACCCGCTGCGGCCGACCTCCGGCTGGAGCCGCCCCTCCGCCACGAGGCGCGCCAGGTAGGCGCTGTGATGGACCACCTCGTAGTGGCCGCCGAACTGGCCGTACTCCTGACCGATCGTGTTGAAGCAGTGCGGGCAGGCCGTCACGATCGTGCGCGGCCGGTAGCGGTCCAGGGTCGCCACGTTGCCGGTCGCCAGCAGCTGGTAGACGTACTCGTTGCCCATCCGGCGAGCCGGGTCGCCGGTGCACGACTCCTCCTGGCCCAGCACGGCGAACCGCACCCCGGCCGCGTCCAAACAGGTCACGAAGGCGCGCGCCACCTTGCGGTTGCGATCGTCGAACGAGGCAGCGCAGCCGACCCAGTAGAGGCACTCCAGCTCCGCTACCGCATCCGGCCCGCCATCGGCCACCAGCTGCGCCGCCGTGGGCACCTGGAACGGCAGATCGCGCGCCCAGTCCAGGCGCGAGGCCTGCGGCTGGCCCCAGATGTTGCCGTAGCGCTCCAGGTTGGTGAACGCGCCGGTCAGTTCGGCCGGGAAGCGGCTCTCCTCCAGCACCAGGTTGCGGCGCAGGCCGACGATCTTGTCGACGTGCTCGATCATCACGGGGCACGCCTCCACGCAGGCGCCGCAGGTGACGCAGTCCCACACGGCGTCGTAGGGGATGGCGTGATCCACGATGGGCGCCTCCAGGGCCGCCCGGTGCAGGCCGTGCAGGCCCGCGTCCACGGCCGGCTCGGCACCCACCGCGGCCGCAGGCATGGGCCGGATCCAGGGCACGAGCGGCACGCCCGCCTCCGCCTCGACGGCCATCTCGCGCAGGCCCATGATCAGCGTCTTGGGGTTGAGCGGCTTGCCCGTGGCCCAGGCAGGGCAGGCCGCCTGGCACCGGCCGCACTCGGTACACGTGAAGCCGTCCAGCAGATCCTTCCAGCCCAGGTCCTGGATCGTCTTGACCCCGAAACGGGCCGTGTCCGCCTCCAGATCCATGGCCGGCAGCTCGCCTCGCGGTCTGAGCTTGCGCAGCGCGGCATTGAAGAAGGCGGTCGCGATGTGGAGGTGCTTGCTGCGCGGCAGGTAGAGCAGGAAGTAGCAGACGACAGCCAGGTTGGCCCACCAGCTGACCGCGAAGACGGCCTGCAAGAGGACGGGATCCAGGCCCGTGAGGGCGCGGCTGATGACCCACGGCACGATCTCGAACTCCTGGTAGGGATCGCCGTAACGGGCCAGTCGGAAGGCCTCGGCCACGATCTCGGTGACCACGACCGCGGCGATCAGGCCCAGGATCCTCAGGCCGTCGCGACTCAGGGTGAGGCGGGCCGGACGGAGGACCTGGCGGCGGACCAGGGCATAGCCGATGCCCGCCAGCACGCCCAGCGCGAGCAGGCTCTGGGCGAGCACGAGCAGGCGCCAGAGCCAGCCATCAAGGGGCCACGCCAGGATCGCCTGCACGAGCCCGAACGTCACCCGGTTGGCCGTGCCGACGGTCAGGATGACGAAGCCCCAGAAGATGGCCGCGTGCATGAAGCCCGGGCCCGGATCGCGGAACATGCGGATCTGGACGATGGCGTAGAGGATCGACGAGCCCAGGCGTCGCTCCGGCTGGTCCGTCACTGCCGACGGCTGGGCGGCCGCGAACACCCGCAGGTGCCGCGCCATCTGGAGCGCGAAACCGAGCGCGGCGAGGACGAAGAAGACCGGCGCGAAGGGGTAGAGCGGGACCTGGTCGATCATCGCTCGGCGGCGTGGCGCGACGAGTCGTCGGCCAGGGTCTCGAGCGCGTGGGGCAGGAGGTCCAGCACGGCTTCGAGCGACTCGGTCGCCCCGCCGGGGCTGCCGGGCAGGGCCAGGACAAGCGTCCGGCCACTGACGCCGGCGAGGGACCGCGACAACGAGGCCAACGGGGTGCTGCGGCGACCGGCCGCCCGCATCACCTCGCCGAAGCCGGGGATCTCGTAGTCCAGCAACGCCTGCAGCGCCTGGGGCGTCGTGTCGCGCGGCGTCAGGCCGGTGCCCCCCGTCAGCACCACTAGCGCGTGGGTGGCGGTGCCGGCGCGGACGGCCGCCCTGATGGCGTCGGGGTCATCCGGCACCACGCCCCGTGACACGGCGTAGCCGGCCGCCGTCAGGCGCGCCGCCAGGCGCGCGCCGCTCAGATCCTCGCGCGTGCCACGGCTGACCCCGTCGCTCACGGTCAGCACGAGCGCCGCGGCCTGCGCCTCCCCCATCGCTCAGCCGGCGCGTCGGGGCCCGCGCACGCCCCGCGGTGGTCGCGGCCGCTCCACCTCCGCAGCATCGGGGGCGGGACGGTGCCACTCGCCGCTGCGCCCGCCGCTCTTCTCGGTCACCCGCAGGGCGCGGATCTCCGCGCCGCGGTCGACGCCCTTGATCATGTCATAGACCGTCAGCGCCGCGACCGCGGCACCGGTGAGGGCCTCCATCTCGACACCCGTCTGGGCCACCGTCGCGGCGGTGGCCCTGATGGCGAGGAGGGAGCGCGCGCGATCGGGTCGGACCTCCACCACGAGGTCGGACAGGGGGATGGGATGGCAGAGCGGGATCAGCTCGGCCGTGCGCTTGGCGCCCATCACCCCGGCCAGCTCGGCGACCGTCAGGACGTCGCCCTTGGCGGCCCCGCCGTCGATGATCAGCGACAGCGTCTCTTGCGCCATGGCGACCTCCGCCTCGGCCACCGCGCGACGGGCCGTGACGGGCTTCTCGCTGACGTCGACCATGCGTGGACGGCCCGTCCGGTCCACGTGTGTCAAGCGCCGCCGATCGATCCGCTTGCCTGGCCCCAGGGCCATCAGTCTCCTTCTCCGTGCAAAGGCCAGACCTCGACCTCCGCGCCGGCGGGCAACTCGCGGACCTCCTCCGGCATCACGGCCAGCGCATCCGCCGCGGCCAGCGCCGACAGCACATGCGAGCCCTGGCCACCGGCGAGCGCCGCCAGCCAGGCCCCGGGACGGTCAGGGTCCGGAGCCAGTGTGACGCGCAGGAACGCCCGCCGCTCGTCGTGCTTGACGATGGGCTGGGCCAGGCGGGCGCGCCATCGCTCCCGCGCCAGCGGATCCTGGTGGCCGGCGAGCCGGCGCAGGACGGGGCGGACGAACAGCTGGAAGGTCACGAAGCTGCTCACCGGGTTGCCCGGCAGCCCGAAGAGCAGCACCTCCTGCGCCCCCGCCCCGCGCGTCGCACGGGCGAAGGCCAGCGGCTTGCCCGGCTGGACGGCCACGCGCCACAGCTCGAGGCGGCCGACGGACTCCAGCGCCAGGCGCACCACGTCCCGCGCCCCCATGGACACGCCGCCGCTCGTGAGCACCAGGTCCGCCTGTCCGATCGCCTCGGTCAGCGTCCGCGTGATCGAGGGCAGGTCGTCGGCCACCGAGGCGGCCCGGGTCGTGGCCGCCCCCTCCGCGGCGGCCAGCGCGGCCAGCATGGGTCCATTGCTGTCGTGGATCTGCCCCGCCTGCAAGGCGATGCCGGGGGGTACCAACTCATCGCCGGACGAGATCACGGTGACCCGCGGGCGCCGGTGGACGCGCACCCGTCCATAGCCGCTCGAGGCCAGCAGGGCCAGCGTCGCCGGCCGCACCACCTGGCCCGCCGAGGCGACGGGCTGACCGGCGCGGACGTCGCTGCCGGCCGGGCGCACGTGTTCCCCGGACGCGACAGCCTTGCGCACGGCGACGCGCGTCGGGAGGTCAGCCACGCCCCATGGCGCATCCGTGTCCTCGACGGGCACCACCGTGTCCGCGCCCTCCGGCAGCATCGCGCCGGTGAAGATGCGCACCGCCGTGCCGGCGGCCACCGGATGGCGGGCGGGCTGGCCCGCCGGCACCTCGCCGACGACCGACAGCCTCACCGGCCGCTCCGACGTCGCGTCCGCCACATCGACGCTGCGCACGGCGAAGCCATCCATGGCGGAGTTGTCCCACGGCGGCATCGTGACGAGCGCCGCCAGCGGCTCGGCGAGGACCCGTCCGACCGCCCCCTCCAGCTCGATCTCCTCCGCCGGCAGGGGCGTCACGCCGGCGAGCATCCGCTCCAGCGCGGACTCCAGGCGCAGGAGCGGCGCGGTCGGGTCGGCCACCACGCTCGTCATTCGGTCCCGGCGCCCGCCGCCTGCGCCTTGCGCCGCATGCGCAGGGTGCGGAAGACGCTGTCGCGAGTCACCAGCCCGACGAGGTGTCGGGGGTCCTGCGGATCCACCACCGGCAGGCCCTCCACACGTGAGGCATCGAAGCGCAGCACGGCGTCCCACAGCGGGTCGAGTTCATGGACCGTCACGAGCGCCTCCAGGCGCTTCATCACATCGGCCACGCGCGTCGTGCCCCGCCGGTTGCGCGGGATGCGGCGGATGCTGGCCAGGTCGACCGCGCCGGTCAGGCTGCCGTCGAGGACGACGGGGTAGTAGAGCGAGCCGGCCAGGTCGGTCTGCTGCTCGAGCGTGTCGAGCGTCAGGTTCTGGGTCACGACGGGGTAGTCGTGGAGCATCACGTCCGCCACGCGCAGGCCCTTCACGAGGCGTTCCACCGCCACGCGGCGGTAGCCACCCTCTGCCGCCTGGCCCAGGAACCAGCCGATGAGCACGATCCACAGCCCGACGAGGACGTCGAAGCCCGCCGCGACGACGATGCCGGCGCCCACCAGCGACCAGCCCATCACGCGCCCGATGACCGAGGCCACGCGGGTGGCGCGCACGAAGTCGCCGGTCAGCCCCCAGGCAACGGCGCGCAGCAGCCGCCCCCCGTCCAGCGGGAACGCCGGCAGCAGGTTGACCGCCGCGAGGAACAGGTTGCTGACCCCGACCCAGAAGGCGAGCGTGCCGACGGCGACCGCGAGATCGCTGACCCCCACGTCACCCAGCGCGGACGCCACGAGCAGCCAGGGGACCAGGCAGACAGCGCCGATGACGAGGTTCACCGCCGGACCGGCGAGGCCGATGACCAGTTCGGCGCGCGGGCTGGGCGCCTCCTGCTCGAGGCGCGCCGAGCCGCCGAAGACGAACAGCAGGATCTCGTCCACCGGCACGCCGAAGCGACGGCCCACCAGCGCGTGACCCAGTTCGTGCGCCAGCACCGAGGCGAAGAAGAGAGCCGCCACGAGGGCCGCAAGGACGACCCGCAGGACGGCGGACAGCTGCGCCTCGCCGTTGGGCGCGCCGATGATCGCCAGCTGCACCGTGACAAGCAGGAAGATCACGATCCAGCTGGGGTGGAGGCGGACCTCGATGCCCAGGATCCGCCCGATGCGGATCGCACCCGGCGTCATGCGGGCGCCTCGGGCGGCGGGGCCGCCTCAAGGTGCATCGCGCGCCGCCGCGCGAACCACCACACGACGAGGCCGATGAGTACCGATGCGCCCACCAGGACGCCGGCGGTGAGCTCCCAGAAGGCCGTCGGGTAGAGCTGCACGAGGTGCTCCGTGGCGGGGTCGAAGGACCAGTCGCCGCCGGGGAAGAAGATCTCGTGGAACAGGGTGAAGGCCTGCTCGAAGGCCACGGCCGCGAAGACGCCGATGACCAGCAACGCGCTGGCCACGGAGATCGCACCCCGCGCCATGGCCCGCCAGAACCACGCAGCGCCGCGGACCGTGGCCAGGCCCACCATCAGGAGCAGGACGCCGATCGCCGCCAGGGCCAGAAAGCCGAACAGCACGACGTGGACCGCCTGCAGGTGCTGGATCTCGGCCGCGTCGTAGAACGGCTGGACGACGCCCCCCGGGGTCCACGAGAAGGCGAACGTGCCGGGGCCCGCGTACAGCTCGTGGATGGTCAGGTCCGACAGCTGGCGCGCCGTGGCCGGCACCGTGCCCAGGTAGGCTGCGGACTGCGACTGGTCAAGCGCCGGGTGCATATACAGCGGGGTGGTCAGGACCAGCAGCACGGCTGCCACGATGGCCAGCGCCGTGCTGACGGCCACGCCGACCGAGGCGATCCGGCGGGCCAGTGGCGGGGCGAGGACGGCGGCGGTCACGCCCCTATCCTCGCACGCCTCGCGTGCTACTCCTCCTGGAGCGTCTGGGCCTGCTCCCACCAGCCCTCGAGCTGGAGGTCGGATGGCGCCTCCACCTGGAGGATGTGGGCCGCCTTGGCGACACGGGCGCGGAAGTCATCCAGGTCCAGGGCCAGCAGATCCTGCAGCCCGACGATGCCTGCCTGCAGCAGCAGCTGCTTCTGGGCCGGGCCCACGCTGGCGAGGTTGAGCAGGAGCGCCTCGTCGCGCCATTCGTTGACGTCCGTCGTGTCGGCCTGGATCTGGTCGGCCAGGTACTGGCGCCGCGTCGGAGTCTCCGATACCTCGAGCAACAGGCCGGTGGTGAAGATGCCCTGGCGGAGCAGCTTGTCGATGTAGACGATCGGCGGGCGCTGGAGCTGTTCGATGGGCGGCACGGCCCAATCCTACCGAACCCTCGGGGTGGCGACCACCTCCGCCGGCCTGCTGCCCTCCGCCAGCCGGTTCCGTGCGACCAGTTCCCCGCCTGATCGCCAGGTTGCGAGAATGGGCCCGTGCTCCTGATCGTCTTCGTCGTGGCCGCGGCGCTGTCCGCAGGCGCCAGCGTCCTGCTGGTCTCACGCCTCGAGCGCGTCGGAGAGCGCCTGGGTCTGGCTGAGGCGCTGCTCGGTCTCATCGTGGCGCTGGCGGCGGACGGGCCGGAGATCACCTCGGCCCTTGCGGCCGTCATCACGGGGCAACGGGATATCGGCGTCGGGGTGGCGCTGGGCTCGAACGCCTTCAACCTCGCCGCGATGCTCGGCCTCAGTGCGGTCGCCGCCGGCGGCCTGCGCCTGCCGCGCTTCGCGACCGCCCTGGAGGGATCGCTCGCCTTGACGATCGCCGTCCTCGCGGGGGCGGTGGTGATGACCTGGATCAGCCCGCTCGCCGGCCTTCTGCTGGCGCTCGCCGCGTTCCTGCCCTACGTCGTGCTCTGCGCCCTGACACCCGCCGCGAGGGCCCGCCTGCCGCTTCCCAGACGCCTGCTCACATTCCTCCGACGGGCCGTCGACGAGGAGCGGATCACGATCGATCGCGCCCCCCGGGCCGACCGGACGGACGCGGTCGCGGCCGTGGTCGCTGCGCTGGCCGTCATCGCTGCCAGCTTCGTCATGGAGCAGTCGGCAACGGCCATGGGCGTGGACGCGGGCATCAGCCCGATCATCGTCGGCGGCCTCATCCTCGCCGCCGTCACCAGCCTGCCCAACGCGGTGGCGGCGCTGTACCTCACGCTCCGCGGGCGGGGCATCGCGGCCATGAGCGAGGCGTTCCACAGCAACGCGTTCAACGTGCTCCTGGCGCTGCTGGTCCCGCTGGTGATCGCGGGCCTGGGCCAGCCGACGGGCGGCGCGGTGTTGGCCGCCGGCACGTATCTCGCCCTCACGGCCGCGGCCGTCGCCTTCGCCTTCGGCGGGCGGGGGCTGGGCCGGCCGGCCGGTCT
>DASPUH010000068.1:0-13764 GCA_035622975.1 Candidatus Sulfotelmatobacter sp. | reverse complement strand
ATACGCCCGCTGCCGTCGCCGACGCGGGTCCAGCTCCCGCGTCAGGGCGGCCTGCCGGCGAGCCAGCAGCTTCCGGGCGGCCGCCAGGTCGGGACCGCCCTCCGGCACGTCGGTACGCGCCGCGTCCCCGTCCGCAGGAGCCTGACCCTCGCGCTCGGCCAGCAGCGTCGCCACGAGATCGTGGCCGAGGCCCTTGGCGAGGAGCTCGCTGCGCAGCGCGTGCGTGCCGCGCGGCCGCGCCCGGTCGCGGCTCTCCAGCCACGCCCGCCCGAATGCGGCGTCGTCGAGGTACCCGAACGTGGTGAGCCGCTCGATGACATGGTCGATGAGCTCCGCGCGGTAGCCCAGGGCCTGCAGGCGGCGTCGCGTCTCGCCGATCGACCGGGGGCGGACCGCCAGGAACGCCGCGGCCGCGTCGAGCACGACCGCCGGATCCTCGACGGCGGCCCGTCGCTCCCGGCGCTCGGCAAGCGAGGCCTGGCGTGCCCCTGGTGCGCGGCTGCCGGCCATGTCAGTCGGCCTCGGTGATGCCCTCCACCGGCACGGCGACGGTGGCCACCTTGGCGCGGATCTCCGCCTCCAGACGGTCGCCGATGTCCCGGTTCTGGCGCAGGAAGTCCTTGGCCGCCTCACGGCCGTTGCCCAGGCGCGTCTCCCCGAAGTTGAACCAGGCGCCGGTCTTGCCGACGATGTCCATGGCCACGCCGACGTCGAGCAGGCCGCCCTCGCGGGAGACACCCTCGCCGTACATGACGTCGAACTCGGCGACGCGGAACGGGGCGGCCACCTTGTTCTTGACGACCTTGACGCGCACGCGGCTGCCGATGGACTCGGTGCCGTTCTTGATGGTCTCGATGCGGCGGATGTCCAGGCGCACCGAAGCGTAGAACTTGAGGGCCCGGCCGCCCGGCGTGGTCTCCGGGTTGCCGAACATGACCCCGATCTTCTCGCGCAGCTGGTTGGTGAAGACCAGCGCGGTATTGGAGCGGCTGACCGCCCCGGTCAGCTTGCGCAGGGCCTGGCTCATCAGGCGGGCCTGGATGCCCACGAACGAGTCGCCCATCTCGCCTTCGATCTCCGCCCGGGGCACGAGGGCGGCCACGGAGTCGACGACGACGCAGTCGACGCCGCCGGAGCGGATGAGCGTCTCCGTGATCTCCAGCGCCTGCTCGCCCGTGTCCGGCTGGCTGACGAGCAGCTCGTCCACGTTCACGCCACACGCCTTGGCGTAGTGCGGATCGAGGGCGTGTTCCACGTCGATGAAGGCCACCACGCCGCCGCGGCGCTGCGCCTCGGCGAGGATGTGCTGGCAGAGGGTGGTCTTGCCCGACGACTCGGGGCCGAAGATCTCCGTGATGCGGCCGCGCGGCACGCCACCCACGCCGAGGGCGAGGTCGAGCGCGATCGAGCCGGTGGGGATCGTGTCGACCGCCTGCCGCTCGGCCGAGCCGAGCTTCATGATCGACCCGCGGCCGAACTGCTTTTCGATGGCCAGGATGGCCGCGTCCACGGCGCGCGTGCGCTCGGCGGGCACGCCCCGCTCGCTCGTCACCTTGTTCGCGCCGTTACGGTCGGCCTTATCCGTGCCGTTGCGGTCGCCGGTCGTGATGCCGGCCCCCGTGATCGTCATGCCTGGACCATCCTCCTGGGCTGACCGAGGGCCGGACCGCCATCACGCCTCGTCCGTCTCCTCCCAGCGCGGCTTCCGCTTGGGCTTGATCAGCTCAACGGACTGAGGCGGGCTGTCGAGGAGTGACTGGATCTGCGGTTTGGGGGCTGCGGCCTTCGGCTTCTTCTTCTGCTCGCGGTGGGGGCGATCCTTGCTGGCCATCTGTCCTCCGCCTCCACGGTGCCAGGTCACCAGTCTGGGTGACGCGGCTCTACGACGACTTCACCCTCCCTTCGCGCCAGCTTGCGTGTCACTGGAACGGGATCGGGATGGGTCGTCCGGGTTGGGGTCCGGCGCCATCGAGCGCCGGTACGCCGGGAACGTGCCGGCCCGGATCGCACGGCGTGCCCGGGCCATGAAGTCTAGGGTGAAGGTCAGGTTGTGACAAGTCGCGAGGCGGTACGCGAGCAGCTCGTCGGCCCGGAAGAGATGAGCCAGGTAGGCTCGCGAAAAGCCTCGGCAGAGGCGGCACGGGCAGCCCGCCTGGACCGGCGCCCCATCGTCCAGGAACCGCGCGTTGCGCAGGTTCAGGCGGCCGTCCGGCACCCACAGGGTGCCGTTGCGGGCGACGCGCGCCGGGAGGACGGAGTCGAAGAGATCCACGCCCTGATGGATCGCCTCCAGCATGTCGGCCGGCGAGCCAAGGCCCATCAGGTAGCGCGGCCGGGGATCGTCAGCCAGGAGCGGCACGACCACCTCCAGGGCCGCCGCACGCTGGGCGGCCGTCTCGTCGCCGGCCAGGCCGCCGATGCACAGGCCATCGAAGGGCAGGGCTGCGATGGCCTGCGTCGAGGCCGCCCGGAGGTCCGGCTCGAGGCCGCCCTGGATGATGCCGAAGAGCGCCTGGTCGGGCCGTGTGTGGGCGGCCAGGGAGCGCTCCGCCCAGCGGTGGGTGCGCCCGGTCGCCACGGCCACTTCCGCCCGCGACGAGGCGTGGGGCGCGACCGGCTGGTCGAAGGCGACCGCGATGTCCGACCCCAGGGCCTCCTGCACGGCGATCGACAGCTCGGGGGTGAAGCGATGGGTCGAGCCGTCGAGGTGGCTGCGGAAGGTGGCCCCGCCGTCATCGATCTCGCGCAGACCGGCCAGGCTGACGACCTGGAAGCCGCCCGAATCGGTCAAGATCGGGCGGGGCCAGGCCATGAAGGCGTGCAGCCCCCCGAGACGGGCGATGCGCTCGTGGCCCGGCCGCAGGTACAGGTGGTAGGTGTTGGCCAGGATCATGTGCGCCCCCGCCTCGGCGAGATCGTCGGGGTCCAGGGCCTTGACCGTGGCGTTGGTGCCGACCGGCATGAAGGCCGGTGTCTCCACCACCCCATGGGGCGTTGCCAGGCGGCCCGCGCGGGCCCGCGTGGACCCGTCGGCGGCTGTGGCGGTCAGTTGGAAGGTCAGCGGCCGCGCCGTCCCGAACGGGGCGCCGGAGTCCGGTGCGAGGCTGGTCATCGTGTCAGCTGCCGATCTCCGCCCGCTCGGTGGCGCCAGCCACGAGGGCCAGCGCCGCCACGAGCCAGATGGCCGTCACGAGCGTGGCCTGGTCGGGCGGCAGAGCCGCCGGGGAGCCGCCAGCGGCCAGGTTGGCGCGCTCGACGACCGCGGACGCAGCATTGAACGGCAGGTACTTCACCACGTCCGGCAGGATGAGGGTGGCGAACTGCTCGCCGAAGAACAGGGCGATGCCGGCCCCGACGCCGGCCAGCTGGCTGCGCGTGAGGGTCGCCACGGCGAAGCCCACGGCGATCTCCTCCGCCAGGCCCAGCCACACGTGCAGCAGCGTGCCGGGCAGGCCGCCGATGGTCGCCGCGTCGCTCAGCCCGGTCAGTGACACGCCGGCCAGGGACGCGCCGAGGACGGCCGCGCCGATGCCCACGCCGTAGACGACGACCATCGCCAGGCCGGCGGCGAGGACGAGCGCGCCGACCGACCCCAGCATGTAGCGGGAGCGGCTCTCGCCGCGCGCCACGGCGGCCTTGAGCGTGCCCCAGCCCCATTCCGAGCCGGCCACCGCCGCGGCGAACGCCAGCCCGAAGAGGCCCCCGAGGTCCAGCAGCTGGGTGGCCACGCCGTCGTAGGCGCCGGGGAACGTCAGGATGTTCAGGAGCGCCACCCGGCCGACCGCCCGGGGCCCCGTCGTAGGCAGCGTGTTGACGGTCGCCCCGATGCCGAGGTACACGAGCAGCAGCAGGGCGGCGATGAGCCCCGCGGTCACCCACGACGCCGGTCGCCGCACGAGCTTGCGGAGGCTGGAGCGGACGAGCCTCACGCCACGCCCCCGATGCCCAGGCCGCCGTCGGCACTCCCCTCCCCGGTCAGCTCAAGGAAGAGCGACTCGAGGTCACTCCCGGGTTCCAGGCGCGAGGCGTACACGCCGGCCTGCGCCAGGACCTGGTTGACCTCCGCGCTGCGCGAGCCGGCGGTGTGGATCTCCAGCCACGTCCCATCGCCGGCCATGGAGAGCTTCACGGCCTCCGCGCCGAAGCGGGGCGCCAGGGCCGCCTGCGCGCCGGCTGACGCTTCCTGGGAGACCTTCACGCGCACGACCGCCGAGGCCTCCAGCAGCTCCTCCACCCGCCCCTCGCGCACGAGCCTGCCCTTGGCCACGATACCCACGACGTCCGCCAGCTGCTGTACCTCCGGCAGGATATGGCTGGAGACCAGGACCGTCTTGCCGGCGGCGGCCAGGGCCCGCAGGGCGTCGCGCATGCCGGCGATGCCGCCCGGATCCAGGCCGTTGGCCGGCTCGTCCAGCAGCAGCAGGCTGGGGTCGCTCAGCAGGGCGGCGGCGATGCCCAGGCGCTGCTTCATGCCCAGCGAGTAGCCGCCGACCTTGTCGCCGGCCCGCTCGCGCAGGCCGACCATCGTCAGCAGCGCGTCCACCCGGCCCCGGGCGACGGGCGCGCCGGTGGCGGCAGCCGCCCGCAGGTTCTCCCGGCCCGACAGGAACGGGTAGAACGACGGCGTCTCGATCAGCGCCCCGACGTCGAAGAGGCGATGGCGGTCATGCCACGTGTAGGGCCGGCCGAGCACCTCCAGGGTGCCCGCGTCGGGCCGGATCAGGCCCACCAGCAAACGCATCGTGGTCGTCTTGCCCGCGCCGTTGGGACCCAGGAAACCATAGACGGTGCCGGTCGGGACCTCCAGGTCCAGGCCATCAAGGGCGATCCGCGAGCCGTAGGCCTTGCGCAGCCCGTGGACCGCCAGCGCGGTCGTCATGCGGGCAGGTCGGCGTCGGTGCGGTGATCGACGGTCAGCGTGTCCCAGAGCCCGGGATCGGCCCGTTCCGCCCGGCGTGGCGGCGGGATCTCGAAGCCCAGGCCCCGCAGGTGCTCGCGCGCCCGTTCGGTCGCCACGCGACCTTGCGGCGTGCGGTCCAGGAAGCCCAGCTGGAGCAGGAACGGCTCGTACACGTCCTCGATCGTCTCCACTTCCTCGCCGAGCACGGCGGCAAGGGCCGCCCCGCCGACAGGGCCGGAGGCGAACTTCTGGACGATCGCGGCGAGCAGGCGCCGGTCGGTCGTGTCCAGCCCTTCGTCGTCGATGTCCATGGCCAGCATCGCCGCGTCCGCCTCGCGGGCCGTGATGCGGCCGTCGGCCTGGACCTGGGCGAAGTCGCGCACGCGCTTGAGGAGCCGGTTGACGATGCGCGGCGTGCCGCGACCGCGCCGGGCCAGGATCTCCACCGCCTCCGGCGCGATCTCCACCCCCAGGATATGGGCCGAGCGCTCGACGATCGTGGCCAGCTCCGCCTGCTCGTAGTACTCCAGGCGATGGATGGCCCCGAAACGGTCGCGCAGGGGGGAGCTGATGCGCCCGGCGCGGGTCGTGGCCCCGACGACCGTGAAGGGCTTGAGCGACAGACGGAGGGAGCGCGCACTGGGACCCTTGCCGATCATCACGTCGATGGCGAAGTCCTCCATGGCCGGGTAGAGGATCTCCTCGACGGCGTGGTTGAGGCGGTGGATCTCGTCGATGAACAGGACGTCACGCTCGTCCAGGTTGGTCAGGATCGCCGCCAGGTCCCCGGGCCGTTCGATGGCCGGCCCCGAGGTGGTGTGGATGCTGACGCCCAGCTCACGGGCGATGATGTTGGCGAGCGTTGTCTTGCCCAGGCCGGGCGGCCCGTAGAGCAGGACGTGGTCGGCCGCCTCCCCTCGCTGGCGGGCCGCCTCCAGCAGGATGAGCAGGTTGGACTTGACCTGTTCCTGGCCGATGTACTCGGCCATCGAGCGCGGCCGGAGGCTCTGCTCGACGACGACTTCCTCTACCGCCAGGGCGGCCGATCCCACGAGCCGGCCATTCTCGTCCATGCCGTCAGTCTAGCAGCTGCGAACGCGCCATGTGAACATGCGTTCGACGCCCCGCATCCTCATGGATGCTCCGGGACCCGCACCACCGACACGGCCACCGGGTCGAAGAAGCGCGGCCAGAAGGCGGCGGCCTGGGGGTTGAACGACTCGTAGTCGACGGCCATGCGCTCGAAACCGCGCGCCGCGTAATGGTCGACCGCCTGGGCCAGCAGCGCGGCGGCCACGCCGCGGCCCCGGCAGGCTGGACGGGTGAACGCGCCGGTGATCGAAATGGTGGTCGGGGCCAGGCTGATCGCGGCCGCGCCGTCGCTCGCCGGCTCCAGGCGGAGGAACGCCTGCGTTTCGCCCGAGGCCTCCGCCAGCCAGATCGTGTCGGGCTCGACGGCCATGAAGGCGGCCAGTCCCTCGGCCGTGTCGGGCGCGTGGGGCGCCATGGAGACGGGCGGTACGGCGTAGTGGTGGCGGTGCTCCACGTCGAGTCGCGCCACGCTGGCGGCATCGGCCGGCAGCGCGCGGCGGACGGTGAGGCCGGGTGGGTCCGGGGCCGACACCGGCGTCATGGACCGCAGCGCGTCCACCACGTACAGCCCGAACCCGTCCTCGAACCAGGCTCGCTCCAGGGCCGGCTGGCCGGCCAGGCAGGTCAGGGCATGGACCGCGCAACCGGCCTCCGTCCAGTGATCCGTCGCGGCGTGGTACAGGGCGAGTTCCACCTCGACGGCGCGGGCCGGCGCGGCGGCGTGCCCGAACTCGGGGCTGTAGGCAGCCCGGCGGGGCGTGCCGCGGAAGCCGTCCACGAGCCACCAGCCCAGGTAGCCGACCACCGTCGATCCCTCGAGGGCCACGAGGGCCCGATCCTCCCGCAGGAACCCCTCCACGAGGGCACGCGCCCGCGCGGCGTGGGTCAGCTCGTCCGGCAGCGCCGGCACGCGGCGCCGCAGCCGGAGCACGCCATCGCGGAACAGTGTCGCCGCCGGTCCCAGATGGTCCGGTGCATAGGGCACGACCTCGAGTGACCGGCCGGGACTCACTCGCGACGCAAGGTCCGCAGGGCGGCCTTGACGCGGTCCTCCAGGGTCGCCCCGGTGGGGCTGGCGAGCACCCCGTCGCGGGCCGCGTCGCGCGCCTCCTGGGGCGCGTAGCCCAGCGCCACGAGGGCCGCCACGACCTCGCTCTGCGTCGTCGTCGCCGGCGTCGCCCCGGTCTCGGCGGCCGCCGCCACGCCGGCCGCCAGGCCGGCCGCCGCGACCTTCTCCTTGAGCTCGAGGATGATGCGCGCGCCGAGGCGCTTGCCCACCCCGCTGACGGCCGTCAGGACGGCCTCGTCCCCCTGCAGGATGGCCAGCTGGAGGTCGGGCACGGCCCGGGAGGAGACGATCGCGAGGGCCACCTTGGGACCGACCCCCGCGACGGTCATCAGGAGCTCGAAGAAGGCCAGCTCCTCCGCCGAGCGGAAGCCATAGAGCGCCTGGGTGTCCTCCCGCACGAGGTGGTGCGTGTGGAGGTGCTGGTGGGCCCCCACGCGCGCCTGGCCGAGCGTGCGCGGCCCGGCGTAGACGCGGTACCCCACGCCGCCGACCTCCAGCACCAGGGCATCTCCGGTGACGGCCGACACCGTCCCGGTCAGGGTGACGATCACGCCGGCAGCGCCTCCGCGCGATACGCATGGGCGGTGCAGATGGCGATGGCCAGCGCGTCGGCCGCGTCATCCGGCCGCGGCAGGACGGCCAGACCCAGGATCGTCTGCACCATCCGCTGGACCTGGCCCTTATCGGCGCGGCCGTAGCCGGTGACCGCCTGCTTGACCTCGTGGGGGGCGTACTCGGCGACCCGCAGGCCGCTGCGGGCCGCCACCATCAGGATCACGCCGCGTGCCTGGCCGACGGCGAACGCCGTCTGGACGTTGCGCCTGAAGAAGATGCGCTCCACCGCCACGACGTCCGGCGCGTGGTCGGCGATGAGGGTCGTCACGCCCTGCTCGATGAGCAGCAGGCGCTGCGCGAGGACCATCGTGCTGGGGGTCTCCAGGCAGCCGTAGTCCAGCACCTGGAGCCGGTGGCCGTCGAGCTGGACCAGGCCGTAGCCCGTCCGCGCCGTCCCGGGATCGATGCCCAGGACGATCAAGCCGGGGCCGCCTCCGCGAAGACCTCGTCGGGGATCTCGAAGTTGGCGGTGACCCGTTGCACGTCGTCGTGGTCTTCCAGGTTCTCGATGAGGCGCAGGTTCTGGCGCGCATGCGCCACGTCGACCTCCACCGTGTTGCGGGCGTGCATCGTCAGCTGCGCCGACTCGATCTTCACGCCGCCCGCCTCCAGGCCCTTGCGCACGCGCTCAAGGTCGCCGGGGGCGGTATAGACCTCCACGGTCTCGGGGGTGTCGGTGTCGACGTCATCGGCCCCCGCGTCGATGGCCAGCAGCGCGATCTCATCCGCATCGACCCCCGCCCGAGGCACGGCGATGACGCCCTTGGGCTCGAACTGCCAGGCCACGGCGCCCGTGCCGGCCAGCTGTCCACCGGCCTTGGTGAACATCGAGCGGACGTCGGCGGCGGTGCGATTCTTGTTGTCGGTGGCCGCCTCGACGAGGATGGCCACGCCGCCAGGGCCGTAGCCCTCGTAGATGATCTCCTCGAACTGCTCGCCCTCACCGGCGCCCACGGCGCGCTCGATGGCTCGCTTGATGTTGTCCATGGGCATGTTGATGGCGCGGGCCGTGTCCATGGCCATGCGCAGGCGGTAGTTGGCGTCCGGATCGCCCCCGCCGGCGCGCGCCGCGATGGCGATCTCGCGGGCGACCTTGGTGAAGGCTGCCCCGCGCTTGGCGTCGTTGGCGCCCTTCTGGCGCTTGATCTGCGACCACTTGGAATGTCCGGACATCGGGCCGGATTCTACTATCATGGCCGGACCTCCCCGGCGCAGCGCAGGGTCGCGCGCCGTGCATTTCGGTCGCCCCCAAGCGGTCCCGCGCTCGCCCAGCAGAGGTCGTCCATGAAGACCGTCACCCCCGATCACCTGCGCAACGTCGTGCTGGCCGGTCACTCCGGCGCCGGCAAGACGACGCTGGCCGAACACCTCCTCCATGCGGCCGGCGCCCTCAACCGGCTGGGCCGGGTGGAGGACGCCACCGCCGCGCTGGACTTCGAGCCCGAGGAGCAGAAGCGCAAGCTCTCGCTCTCGCTCGCGGTGGGCATGCTGGAGCACGACGGCCATCGGGTCACGCTCCTCGACACCCCGGGCTACGCCGATTTCGTGGGCGAGGTCGTGGAGGGCTTCCTCGCCGCCGACGCAGCGCTCATCGTCGTCGACGCCTCCGACGCCGTCGCCGCGGGCACGGAGACGGCCGTGGGCCTGGGACGCCGCATGGGCAAGGCGGCCCTCTTCGTCATCACCCGCTGCGAGCGCGAGAACGCCGACCCGATGCGCGCCGTTGACCAGCTGCGCAGCGTCTTCGGTCCCAAGATCGCGCCCCTGCAGGTGGCCCTGGGGGCGGCGCATACCTTCAGCGGCTACGTGGACCTCGTGCATCGGACCGCCTGGATCTATGACAAGGGCGAGCGCCGGCAGGTGCCCGTGCCCGCCGACCTGGAGGCCGAGGTGGCCCGCCGGCGCGAGCAGCTCCTGGAGGCGGCCGCCGAGGCCGACGACGACGTCCTCACGAAATACCTGGAGGGCCAGGAGATCACCGATCAGGAGTTGGAGGCGTGCCTGCACAAGGGGGTGCGCGAGAGCGTCCTGGCGCCCGTGATGCTCGTGTCGGCCGAGCAGGAGATCGGCGTCGAAGGCATCCTGGATGCGATCGTCCGCTACCTCCCCTCCCCGGCCGAGGAGCCGCCCGTGAAGGCCACGGGCAGGGGCGGCGCGACCGTCCAGGTGAGTTGCGACCGCAGCGGCCCGTTGCTCCTCCAGGTCTTCAAGACGGCGGCCGACCCGTTCGTCGGGCGCCTGACGTACTTCCGGGTCCACTCCGGCGTGGTCCGGTCCCACGACCACGTGTGGAACGCCAGCCGCGACGAGGAGGAGCGGATCGGCCAGCTCCTCTTCCTGCACGGCAAGGACCAGGAGCCGGCGGGCGAGATCGGCGCCGGTGAGATCGGTGCCGTGGCCAAGCTGGTCCACACGGAGACGGGCGACTCGCTCAGCACCCGCGAGACCATCCTGGCCCTCCCGCGTCCTGAGTTCCCCGAGCCGACCCTGGCGGTCGCCATCGAGCCGCAGACCAAGGCCGACATGGACAAGCTCGGCGCCGCCCTGGCCCGCCTGCTGGAGGAGGATCCCGCCATCCGCGTCGATCGGCAGGCGGAGACCGGCGAGCAGCTCCTGCTGGCCCAGGGCGACAGCCACATCGCCGTGATCTCCGAGCGCCTGAAGCGCAAGTTCGGGGCCGCCGTGGTGACCCGCCCGCCGCGGGTGCCCTATCGCGAGACGATCCGCGGCCACACCCAGGTGGAGGGGCGCCACAAGAAGCAGACCGGCGGTCACGGCCAGTTCGGCCACGTGTGGCTGGAGATCGAGGCCAACCCGGGCGGCGGCGTCGAGTTCGCCGAGAAGGTCGTGGGCGGGGCCGTGCCCCGCCAGTTCTTCGCCGGCGTGGAGAAGGGCGTCCGCGACGTGGCGGCCAAGGGCCCGCTGGCCGGCTACACGGTGGTCGATTTCAAGGCCACCCTCTACGACGGCTCGTACCACACGGTCGACTCGGACGAGCTCTCCTTCCGCCTGGCCGCCCAGACCGCCACCCGGAAGGGCATCCAGGACGCTGAACCGGCGCTCCTGGAGCCGATCATGGACGTCACCATCCGCGTCCCCGAGGCGTACATGGGCGACGTCAACCGCGACCTCAACACCCGCCGCGGCCGGGTCCTGGGGATGGACACCCAGGACGGCCTGCAGGTCGTGCGGGCGCAGGTACCGCAGGCCGAACTGGCCACCTACGCGACGGAGCTGCGGTCGCTCACCGGTGGTCGCGGCAGGTACTCGGCGACCCTGGACCACTACGAGGAGGTGCCACCGCACGTGGCGGCCAGGATCGTGGAGGCCCACCGCAAGGAGCTCGAGGCCGCCGGCGGCCACTGACCGGCATGTCCGAGATCTACACCTGGGAGCCATCGGACGAGGCTTTGGCCGCGCGGTACGGCGTGCCCGTCCAGCACATCGTCCGGTTCGACACGAACACGTCGCCCACCCCGCCCGCGTTCGTGCCCGGCGTCCTGGAGGCGCCGGCATGGCCGCTCAACGAGTATCCCGACAGCGCCTACCAGGCGCTCACCGACGCGGCCGCCGCATACGCCGGGGCAGGCGTGCGGCGCGACGAGGTCATCGTGGGGGCGGGCGCCGACGAGATCCTGGACCTCATCGGCAAGGCGTTCCTGCCCGCCGGCGGCACGGCCATCCTGCCCTCGCCCAGCTACGGCCTGTACCCGGTCATCACCAGCCAGCGGGCCGCGCGCCGGATCGACGTGCCGCGAGCGGCGCGCCCAGGCGGCTGGACGATGGATGTGGAGGGCGTGGTGCGGGCGCTCCCGGGTGCGCAGCTCGTGTGGCTCTGCGAACCCAACAACCCGACCGGCTCCGCGGACGGCCCTACTGCCATGGGGCGCATCCTGGAGGCGGCCAGGGGCCTGCCTGAGCCGCCCGCCGTGGTGGTGGACGAGGCGTACTTCGAGTTCACCGGCCGGACGGTGATCCCGTGGCGCGAGCGGTACCCGCACCTCATCGTGGTACGTACGTTGTCCAAGGCCTTCGCCCTGCCCGGGATCCGCGTGGGCTGGGCCGTGGCGGCCCGGCCCACCATCGCCCGGCTGGAGCGCGTGCGGCCCGCCGGCAGCATCTCCACGATCTCGGCGGCCCTGGCTGCCGCTGCCCTGGCACGCCCGGACGAGGCACGGGCGAGGGCGGCTGCGCTCGCCGGGGAGCGCGACTGGCTGGCGCCGCGCCTTGCCGCGGCCGGCTGGGCGCCGTATCCGAGCGTCACCAACTTCCTGCTGGTGCGCCTCGGCTCCCCTGGCGAGGCGTCCGCCGCGGCCGAGCATCTGCTGCATGGCGGATTGGTGCCGCGCACGTTCTCGCCCGACGGCCCGCTGGGCGGCCATCTCCGCCTCACGGTCCGCAGCCGCGCGGAGAACGAACGCCTGCTCGCGGCCGTGGCCAGCTTCGGCGGTGCCTGACGCGTCGGGCGCCCGACGCGGGCGCCTGACGCCGGCGAGCACCCGACGCGGGCGCCTGACCAGCCAGCGGCGCCTGCAGGCCGAGAAGGGCGTCGCGATGCACCTAAGCGCAGCTTCCTTGCGCCTGCCGGCGCTAACGTCGGAGCAGAGGCTTCGGATGGTCCCGGAGTTCCCACTTCTCCGGCACTTGTTGCGGTGGGCGCAAGACACGGCGGACCTCGGCGCGGTGCTCCGTCGTTAGCGCCGCCTGGCGCAACGGCCGCGCGAGGGTGAAGCCGCCCGGAGGCGCGCGGGTCCTGGCTACAGGACGACGATGCCGTTAGCCCCGGGATCCCGGCCCGCACCGAGGGCGGCCAACACCGTCCGCGTGTCGAGTGGGAAGTCACCGGCCAGCAGCGTTCGCGCATCACGGAGGACAACGGCGTTATGGCGCGTGTCGGCGACCACCAGGATGAGGCGGTCGACCGAACCATCATGGAACTTGGCGATCTGTCGTCGCGTTTGTGCCTGGACGTCGTAGAGCTTCATCTCGCCCTCGAAGGCGATCCCGACCGTCGGCAGGCGCGCGACCAGATCCCACGCCCGCGGGTCGCCATGACCCACGACAGGCACCTCCAGGTGGCATCGCCAGACTGGGGCAAGCCGCGTGCGCAGGCGCGTCAACAGGGCGAGGTGGGCCTGGTCGCGTAACGCTCGTCCGCCGGGATAGGCGCGCAGGCTGAGGTCCAGCCCGACCGTTGCCATGATGCGGGCCAAGGCCACAAGGTCGACCCGATGCACCATCCCCCGCTCGAGGCGGCTGACGTGGGCCGCGGAGACCCCCGACGCCTCGCCGATCACCGCGAGACTCAGACCCCCACTCGAACGTGCTGTGCGAATCTCCTCGCCGAGTGTCGCGAGGGATCGCCTCGAGCGCAACGCCGCTCGGTCGGCTGACCGTTGCCTGGTGCTCATCGCGAGAGGATGGCCGGCCTCGCTTATGAGCGGCTTCACCCTCGCGCAAACGTCCGGACCGTTGCGGCAGGCGGCGCTAACGACGGAGCACCGCGCCGAGGTCCGCCGTGTCTTGCGCCCACCGCACCAAATGCCTGAGAAGTGCGGTAGCCGAGGAGTATCCAAAACCATCCCGGGCCTCTGCTCCGACGTTAGCGCCGGCAGGCGCAATGGGGTACGGGGGAACCACCGACGGGTCCCGTGGCGCCCGACGGGATGCCAAGGACGACCGAGTAGGAACAGGGTCAGACACGAAGCCGGCTGGACACGAAGCCGGCTGGAGACGAAGCCGGCTGGAGACGAAGCCGGCTGGAGACGAAGCCGGCCCGGCGGCCGAAGCCGGCCCGGCGGCCGACGACGACCGCAAACCCCAGAAGGTCAGCCCCCGGTGAGGCGTCCCACGCGGACCGTGCGCTTGCCCTGCCGCACGACCAGCCAGCGGTCGTGGAGCAGCGGCGGAAGCGCCTCGTCGCTCGTGGTGATCCGCCGATCGTCGAGGCGCAGACCGCCCTGCTCGATCGCCCGCCGGGCCTCGCCGTTCGAGCGATACAGGCCGGTCGCGACGAGGAACGGCAGCAGCCCCAGGCGAGCCTGCGCGGCCGTGAACTCGAACCCGTCGGCATGCGTGTGCAACTCCG
>DASPUH010000067.1:0-12947 GCA_035622975.1 Candidatus Sulfotelmatobacter sp. | reverse complement strand
CCCACGTCGACATGCCGGGCCACGCCGACTACATCAAGAACATGATCACCGGCGCCGCCCAGGTGGACGGGGCCATCCTCGTGGTCTCGGCCGCCGACGGTCCCATGCCCCAGACGCGTGAGCACGTGCTGCTGGCCCGCCAGGTGGGCGTCCCCCACATCGTGGTGGCCCTCAACAAGGCCGACATGGTCGACGACGAGGAGCTGCTCGACCTCGTCGAGCTGGAGGTGCGCGAGCTGCTCTCGCAGTACGACTTCCCCGGCGACGACGTCCCGGTGGTGCGGGTGAGCGCCCTCAAGGCCCTCGAGGGCGACCCCGAGTGGACCCCGAAGATCCTCGAGCTCATGGCGGCGGTCGACAGCTACATCCCCGAGCCCGAGCGCCCCATCGACAAGCCCTTCCTCATGCCCATCGAGGACGTGATGTCCATCACGGGCCGGGGCACCGTGGTCACCGGCAAGGTGGAGCAGGGCCAGGTCAAGGTCGGCGAGGAGGTCGAGATCGTCGGCGTGCGGCCCACCCGCAAGGTCGTCGTGACCGGCGTCGAGATGTTCAAGAAGCTGCTCGACGAGGGCCGCGCGGGGGACAACATCGGGACCCTCCTGCGGGGCATCGAGCGCGACGACATCGAGCGCGGCCAGGTCCTCGCCAAGGCCGCCAGCATCAAGCCCCACACCCGCTTCCACGCCCAGGTCTACGTCCTCAGTAAGGAGGAGGGTGGCCGCCACACGCCGTTCTACAACGGCTACCGGCCGCAGTTCTACCTGCGCACGACCGACGTGACCGGCGCCATCGGCCTGCCCGAGGGCGCCGAGATGGTCATGCCCGGCGACAACGTCGAGATGCAGGTCGAGCTCATCACGCCGATCGCCCTCGAGCCCGGCCAGCGCTTCGCCATCCGCGAGGGCGGCCACACCGTGGGTGCCGGCGCCATCACCCAGATCCTGGAGTAACGGCGTGGCGAAGCAGCGGATCCGCATCCGCCTCAAGGCCTACGACCACCGGCTGCTGGATCAGTCCGCCCTCCAGATCGTGGAGACGGCCCAGCGCACGGGCGCCGACGTCGTCGGCCCGGTCCCGCTGCCGACCCACATCGAGAAGTTCACCGTGCTCCGCTCGCCGTTCATCGACAAGGACAGCCGGGAGCAGTTCGAGATCCGCACCCACAAGCGCCTCATCGACATCCTGGATCCCTCGTCCAAGACCGTCGACGCCCTGATGCGACTCTCGCTGGCCGCGGGCGTCGACATCGAGATCAAGATGTGATGCGGCCATGAGCATCGGTTTGATCGGCCGCAAGGTCGGCATGACCCAGGTCTTCGCGGCGGACGGCACGCTCGTGCCCGTGTCGGTCGTGCGCGTCGAGCCCAACACGGTGACCGCCGTGCGCACCGCGGCACGCGATGGCTACACCGCTGTGCAGCTGGGCACGGGCACCGCCCGGCACCTCTCCAAGCCGCGCCTGGGCCAGCTGACGGACCTGCCGCGGGTGAGCGACACGCGCGAGTTCCGCGTCGCCGACGTGACCGGCTTCGAGGTCGGCCAGACGCTGGACGCGACCCTCTTCGCCGTGGGCGACGTGGTCGACGCCGTCGGTGTCAGCAAGGGCCGTGGCTTCGCCGGCACGGTCAAGCGGCACCACTTCGGCCGCGGTCCCGAGACCCACGGCTCGGACTCGCACCGCCAGCCCGGCTCGATCGGGGCCGGCACGTTCCCCGGCAAGGTCCTCAAGGGCACCCGCATGGCGGGCCACCTGGGCCATGCCCGGACGACCGTCAAGAAGCTGACCATCGTACGCGCCGACGCCGACGCCAACGTGCTCCTGGTGCGCGGTGCGGTGCCGGGGCCGCGGGGCTCCCTCGTGCTCATCAGGAAGGCCTGAGCGATGCCCTCCACGACGCTCTACACCAAGCTCGGCGAGGCCGTCGGCACGGTCGAGCTGCCCGACGCGCTCTTCGGCGCCCCGGTCAACACGGCCGTGCTGCACCAGGTCGTGACGGCTCAGCTGGCCGGCCGCCACCTGGGTACGCACGACACGAAGACGCGTGGCGAGGTCCGCGGTGGCGGCGCCAAGCCGTACCGCCAGAAGGGCACCGGGCGGGCCCGCCAGGGCTCGCGGCGCGCCCCCCACTACGCCGGCGGTGGCGCGGTCTTCGGTCCGCATCCCCGCAGCTACGACCAGAAGGTGCCGCGCCGCATGAAGCGCCTCGCGCTGCGCGGCGCGCTCACCGCCAAGTACGACGACGGGGCGGTCAAGGTGGTGCAGGACCTGGCCATGGAGGCCATCCGCACGCGCGAGCTGCTGGACTACCTGGAGGCGCTCGAATCGGCCAGCGGGGAGATCCTGGTGGTGGCCCCCGAACGCGACGAGAAGCTCGAGCTGTCGGCCCGCAACCTGCCCCACGTTTCGATCATCCTGGCCGACTCGCTCAACACGGTCGACGTCCTGAAGGCCAGCGTGCTCCTGATCACCCAGCCCGCGCTCGCGGCGATGACCGAGGTGTACGCATGACCCTCCACGCCGCCCAGGTCATCGTGCGCCCGGTCATCAGCGAGAAGTCGATGGACCAGACCGGCCACGGCAAGTTCACCTTCCGCGTCCACCCCGCCGCCAACAAGTTCCAGATCGCCGCGGCGGTGGAGGAGCTCTTCAAGGTGCAGGTCCTTGGCGTCAACGTGCTGACCACCCACCCCCACGCCAAGCGGCGCTTCAGCCGCAGCCGCGTGAAGGGCGATACCACGCCCTGGCGCAAGGCCGTCGTGACCCTCGCCGAGGGCCAGAAGATCGAATTCTTCGAGGGGGTGTAGGGATGCCGCTGCGCAGCTACAAGCCCACCTCGCCCGGCCGCCGGTTCATGACGCGCTCGACCTTCGAGGAGCTGACCACCGACGAGCCGCACAAGCCGCTCCTGGAATCGCTCACGCGAGGCAGCGGCCGCAACAGCCAGGGCCGCCTGACCGTCCGCCACCGCGGCGGCGGCGAGAAGCGCGCCTACCGGCGCATCGACTTCAAGCGCGACAAGTGGGGCGTGCCGGCCCGCATCGCGACCGTCGAGTACGACCCCAACCGCTCGGCCCGCATCGGCCTGCTCCACTACCGCGACGGCGAGAAGCGCTACATGCTCCTGCCGCTCGGCCTCAAGGTCGGCGACGTCGTCGTCAGCGGCCCGGACGCCGAGGCGCGGGTGGGCAACGCCCTGCCGCTGGCCAACATCCCGCTCGGCACGACGATCCACAACATCGAGCTGGTGCCCGGCCGGGGCGGCCAGATCGTCCGCTCGGCCGGCGCTGCGGCGCAGCTGCTGGCCAAGGAGGAGGACTCGGCCCAGGTCCGCCTCCCGTCCGGGGAGGTGCGCCGCATCAGCCTGCGTTGCGTCGCCACGGTCGGCCAGGTGGGCAACCTCGATCACGAGAACCAGAGCCTGGGCAAGGCCGGCCGCGCGCGCCACATGGGCCAGCGGCCCGAGGTGCGCGGCGTGGTCATGAACCCGCGCGACCATCCGCACGGCGGCGGGGAGGGCAAGTCGCCCACCGGCATGCCGCCCAAGACGCCGTGGGGCCAGCCCGCCATGGGCTACCGCACCCGCCGCGGCAAGACGACGGGCCACGCGATCGTGCGCTCGCGCCATCGCAAGAGCTAGGCGGAGGAGGTCGCGTGTCCCGCTCGCTGAAGAAGGGCCCCTTCGTCGAGGCCCGCCTCCTGGGCCGCATCCAGGAGATGAACCGGCGCAACGAGCGCAAGGTCCTCAAGACCTGGTCGCGCGCCAGCGTCATCTTCCCCGACTTCATCGGCCACACCGTGGCCGTTTACAACGGCAAGAAGCACATCCCGGTCTACGTCACCGAGAACATGGTCGGCCACCGGCTCGGCGAGTTCTCCCCGACCCGCACTTTCCGCGGGCACGGCAAGCACACCGAGCGCTCCACGGCGCTGAAGTAGAGGTTCCCGTGCGCATCTCCGCCACCGCCCGCTACATCCGCCACTCGACGCGCAAGACGCGCCTGGTGACGGCGACCATCGTCGGCCGGCCCGCCGACGAGGCCGCCGCGCTGCTCAGGTTCATGCCCCAGCCGGTCGCCCGCGACGTGGCCAAGGTCCTCCGCAGCGCCGTGGCCAACGCGGAGAACAACCACGACCTCTCGGCCGACGACCTGTTCGTGGCCGCCGCGAGGGCCGACGAGGGACCGCACACCCTCAAGCGCTGGCGGCCAAGGGCCCAGGGCCGGGCCTTTCCCATCCACAAGCCGATGACGCACATCACCGTCGTCGTCGAGAACCGGGAGGCCTGAGCGATGGGTCACAAGGTCCACCCCAACGGCTTCCGGCTCGGCGTCTCGCGCACGTGGAACGCCAAGTGGTACGCCGACCGCGACTACACCGCGTTGCTCAAGGAAGACATCGCCGTGCGCAAGCTGGTCGCCCAGCGGCTGGCCAACGCCAGCGTCAGCCAGGTCGAGGTCGAGCGCGGCATCAACCACGTGACGGTCACCATCCACACCGCCAAGCCGGGCATCGTCATCGGCAAGGGCGGCGCCAACGTCGAGGCGCTGCGCCAGCAGATCGGCAAGCTCAGCAGCCGCAAGGTCAAGCTGGAGATCCGCGAGATCCGCCAGCCCGAACTGGACGCCGTCCTCGTGGCGGCCAACATCGCCCAGCAGCTGAGCCGTCGCATCGCCTTCCGCAAGGCCATGAAACAGGCCATCCAGCGGACCATGAAGGCCGGGGCCAAGGGCGTCAAGATCGCCGTCGCCGGCCGCCTGGGTGGTTCCGAGATGGCCCGCCGCGAGTGGGAGCGCGACGGCCGCATCCCGCTCGGGACGCTCCGTGCCGACATCAGCTACGGCCAGGTCCACGCCCACACGACCTACGGCCGCATCGGCGTCAAGGTGTGGATCTACCGCGGCGACGTGATGCCCGAGCGCCACGCGCCGCACGAGGCCACGGCCACCGCCGCGGCCGCGGGGGCCTGAGCCATGCTGATGCCCAAGCGGGTCAAGCACCGCAAGGTCATGCGCGGCCGCATGAGCGGCCTGGCCAAGGGCGGCACCTCGATCGCCTTCGGCGAGTACGGCCTGATGACCCAGGAGCCGGCGTGGATCACCAGCCGTCAGATCGAGGCCGCCCGGCGCGCCATGACCCGCTACGTCAAGCGTGGCGGCAAGATCTGGATCCGCATCTTCCCCGACAAGCCGGTGACGAAGAAGCCGGCCGAGGTGCGCATGGGCTCCGGCAAGGGCGCCCCCGACCACTGGGTGGCCGTCGTCAAGCCGGGCCGGATCCTGTTCGAGATGTCGGGCGTGCCGGAGAACGAGGCGGTCGAGGCCATGCGCCTGGCCAGCCACAAGCTGCCCGTCGACGTGAAGTTCGTCATCAAGGAGGGCCTCGTCGATGGACATCGATAAGGTCCGCGCCCTCAACGACGTGGAGCTGGTGACCGAGCTGGCCACCGCCCGCCGCCACCTCTACGACCTCCGCTTCCAGCTGGCGACGCGCCAGTTGACCGACTACAGCCAGATCTCCCAGACGCGCCGCGCCGTGGCGCGCTGCCTGACCGTCCTGACCGAGCGCAACCTCGACCAGGCCGGCCGGCCCACCCAGAACGCAGGAGCCGCCCGATGACCGGGACCGCCGAGTCCAGCAAGCGCAAGGTCAAGGTCGGCCGGGTCGTGTCCGACAAGATGGACAAGACGATCGTCGTGTCGGTCGAGCGGCTCTCGCGCCATCGCCTGTACAAGCGTGTGATCCGCCTCACGACGCGCTTCAAGGCCCACGACGAGCACAACGAAGCGCGCATCGGGGACACCGTGCGCATCGTCGAATCACGGCCGCTCAGCGCCACCAAGCGCTGGCGCATGACGGAGATCGTGGCCCGTGCCGCCGAGGGTGCCACGGAGGGCGTCGTGGCCGAGGAGACAGCGACGAGCGAGGCCATCCACGGCGCGGCCCATCCCGGTCGCCGTGACGACGAGCGGGCGGGCGAGGCCGAGGCCGCGGCGGAGGCGGGCGCATGATCCAGGCCAGCAGCCGCCTCAAGGTAGCCGACAACACCGGGGCCCGCGTCATCGAGTGCATCCGCATCATGGGTCGCTCGCGCAAGACGACGGCGGGCATCGGGGACGTCATCGTGGCCAGCGTCAAGCAGGCCATCCCCAACGCCGCGGTCAAGAAGGGCGACGTGGTGCGCGCCGTGGTCGTCCGGACGGCCAAGGAGTTCGGGCGCCCCGATGGCAGCTACATCCGCTTCGACGAGAACGCCGCCGTGCTCATCAACAACCAGGGCAACCCGCGCGGCACGCGCATCTTCGGGCCCGTCGCCCGCGAGCTGCGCGACCGCAACTACATGAAGATCGTGTCGCTCGCCCCGGAGGTGCTGTGATGTCCGGTGCCGCCGCGGCGGGCCGCCCGACCAGGCAGCCCGAGATCCGCAAGGGCGACCAGGTGGTCGTGCTGACCGGCAAGGACGCCGGCAAGCGCGGCAAGGTCGACCGGGTCGTCCGGTCCGCCGGCGGCCGCGCGACGGGCAAGGCGCCCGGTTCGCGGCGCGCTCCCTCGCGACCGCGCGTGGCGGTCGTCGTCGAGGGCCTCAACATCGCCAAGCGCCACACGAAACCGCGGCAGCGCACGCCGCGTGGCACGCAGATGCCGCAGGTCCAGGCGGGCGGCATCCTGGATCTGCCCCAGCCGCTCGACATCAGCAACGTCATGCTGGTCTGCCCGTCCTGCGGCCGGCCGACGCGCGTGAAGCACGTGCTGACGGAGGCCGGCATGAAGCTGCGCACCTGCGCCCACTGCGGCCAGTCGGTCGCCCGCGAGGAGAAGGCATGAGCGGCGCGCTGCACCAGCGGTACCGCGAAGAGGTCGTGCCCGCGCTGCGCAAGGAGTTCGGCTATGCCAACCCGATGCGCGTGCCCCGGCTGTCCAAGATCGTCCTCAACATCGGCATGGGCGAGGCCCTGCAGAACGCCAAGGCACTCGACGCCGCGGTCGGCGACCTGGCCACCATCAGCGGCCAGAAACCCATCGTGACGCGCGCCCGCCGCTCCATCGCCCAGTTCCGGCTGCGGGCCCATAACCCCATCGGGGCCAAGGTGACCCTGCGCGGCGAGCGCATGTGGGATTTCCTGGAGCGCCTCACGGTGCTTGCCCTGCCGCGCATCCGCGACTTCCGCGGCGTGCCCAGCCGTTCCTTCGACGGGCGCGGCAACTACTCGCTCGGGCTGCGCGAGCAGCTCGCCTTCCCCGAGATCGACTACGACAAGGTGGACCGCCTGCGCGGCCTGGAGATCAGCGTGGTCACCACGGCCCGCAACGATGAGGAGGCGAAGCGGTTGCTCGAGCTCCTCGGCATGCCGTTCGCGGCCTGAGGAGAAGCACGTCATGGCCAAGACCTCGCTCATCGTCAAGGCGAGCCGCAAGCCCAAGTACCCCGTGCGCGGCTACCACCGCTGCACGGTGTGTGGCCGGCCGCGGGCCTACATGCGCCGGTTCGCCCTGTGCCGCATCTGCTTCCGGGAGCGTGCCCTGCTGGGCGAGCTGCCGGGCGTGACCAAGTCCAGCTGGTAGCCCCATGAACATGTCCGACCCCATCGCCGACATGCTGACGCGCATCCGCAACGCGAGCACCGCCCGCCACACGGAGGTGGTCGTGCCCGCCTCGCGGACGAAGCGCGAGATCGCCCGCATCCTGCGGGACGAGGGCTTCATCGCCGAGTTCGAGGAGGTCCAGGCTGGGCCCCGTCACGACCTGCGCATCCGCCTCAAGTACATCGACGGCAAGGCGCCGGTCGTGTCCGGCCTCAAGCGCATCAGCAAGCCGGGCCTCCGCGTCTATGCCGGCAAGACCGACATCCCCCGCGTGCTGGGTGGGCTCGGCCTCGTCATCGTCAGCACGAGCCAGGGCATCATGACCGGCGCGCAGGCCCACAAGGCCCAGCTCGGCGGCGAGATCCTGGCCTTCGTCTGGTAGGCCGCCGTGTCGCGCATCGGTCGTTTGCCCATCCCCGTCCCCGCCGGGGTCTCGGTGACCCTCGACGGCTCGCACATCACGGTCACAGGCCCCCGGGGTGAGCTGGCGCGCGACCTGCATCCCGCCATGCGCGTGGTGCAGGACGACGGCACGCTGCGCGTCGAGCGGCCGGGCGACGACAAGCGCGCCCGCGAGCTGCACGGCCTGACCCGCACGCTGGTGGCCAACATGGTCACCGGCGTCACGGACGGCTACCGCAAGGGCCTGGAGATCACCGGCGTCGGCTACCGGGCCCAGAAGGTCGGCGCCAACCTGCAGCTCAACCTGGGCTACAGCCATCCCATCGAGATCGAGCCCCCGGCCGGCATCAGCTTCGAGGTCGAGAACCCCACCCGCCTGGCGGTCGTGGGCATCGACAAGGAGCTGGTCGGCCATGTCGCTGCCCGCGTCCGTGCCACCCGCAAGCCCGAGCCCTACAAGGGCAAGGGCGTGCGGTACGCCGGCGAGGTCATCCGCCGCAAGGCCGGCAAGGCCGGCAAGATCGGCGGCAAGAAGTGAGCCCCGTCCAGCCCTGATCCGCGCTCGCCCGCGAGCGCCCACGGCCGGCTCCACGTCATCGTGAGTCCGGCACCTTGAGGAGCGACCAGCACCATGCCATCGGCCCCGACCCGGAGCACCGCGCGGCTGAAGCGCCACGCCCGGATCCGCCTGACCGTCCGCGGCACGGCGGCGCGGCCGCGTCTGGCCGTCTTCCGCAGCCTGGACCAGATCTACGCCCAGCTCATCGACGACGGGGCCGGTCACACGGTCGCCAGCGCCTCCTCCCTGGAGAAGGCCCTGCGCACCGGGTCCGGGGACAAGACCGCCACGGCCAAGGCCGTCGGCCGCCTGATCGCCGAGCGGGCCAGGGCGACGGGCATCCAGCAGGTCGTCTTCGACCGCGCCGGGTACCGCTATCACGGACGCGTCCGCTCGCTGGCTGAGGCCGCGCGAGAAGCCGGCCTCGACTTCTAGGCGAAAGGGAACCTCCCGTGGCTCGCATCGACCCCTCCAAACTGACGCTCGAAGAGCGCGTCGTGCAGATCAACCGCGTGGCCAAGGTGGTCAAGGGCGGGCGCCGCTTCAGCTTCAGCGCCATCGTCGTGGTCGGCGATGGGGCGGGCCACGTGGGCGCCGGCCTGGGCAAGGCCGGCGAGGTGCCCGAGGCCATCCGCAAGGGCGTCGAGGACGCCAAGAAGCACCTCATCCGCGTCCCCACCGTGGGCACCACGATCCCGCACCAGGTGGTCCAGCAGTACGGCGCCAGCCAGGTCCTCCTCAAGCCTGCCTCGCAGGGCACCGGCGTGATCGCCGGCGGTTCGGTGCGGGCCGTGGTGGAGGCGGCGGGCATCCACGACCTGCTGTCCAAGACCCTGGGCTCGACCAACCCCGTCAACGTCGTGCGGGCCACGCTGGAGGGCCTGCGCAGCCTGCGCAGCGCCGAGCAGATCTCGACCGCGCGCGGGCGGACCGTGCAGGGTTACATCAGCGGCCAGCCGGGGGCCAAGGTGGTGGCGGATGGCCGGTAAGCTGCGGGTCACCCTGCGCAAGAGTCCCATCAGCTACACCGCCAGGACGCGCGGCACGGTCCGCGCGCTGGGCCTTCACCGCATCGGCACGAGTCACGAACTGCCCGACACGCCGGCTATCCGCGGCCAGGTGCGGGCGGTGCGCTTCCTCGTCGACGTGGAGGAGCTGCCCGACGCGGCGACACCGTCCGAGGAGGCCGGCGCATGAAGCTCCACGACCTGCAGCCCGCCCCCGGCTCGCGCCAGCCCCGCACCCGTGTGGGCCGTGGCATCGCCGCGGGCAAGGGCAAGACGGCCGGCCGCGGCACCAAGGGCCAGAAGTCACGTACCGGCGGCTCCATCGCGCCGTGGTTCGAGGGCGGCCAGACGCCCGTCCAGATCCGCATCCCCAAGCTGCGCGGCTTCCGCAACCGCTTCCGGGTGGCCTACGAGGTGGTCAACGTGGGCCGCCTCGAGACGGCTGCCGAGGAAGGCCGCTTCGCCGAGGCCCAGGCCGCCCTGGCCCGCGCCGACGAGGCCGCGGTCGCCCGGCGCGGCAAGCGCACCGACGCGCCCCTGACCGTGACCGCCGACCTGCTCCACGCGGCGGGCCTCATCGGTTCGTTGAAGCGGCCCCTCAAGGTCCTCGGCGGCGGCGAACTGACCCGGCCGCTGTTCGTCGTGGCCGATGCCTTCAGCGCGACGGCCCGCAGCAAGATCGAGGCCGCCGGCGGGACCGTCCAGGTGCTCGAGCCGCCGAGTGGTCCGCTCGAGGCCCTCGTCGTCGTCGACGCACCGGTGCCGCCCGCGCCCGCGGAGCCCGCGGCCGAGGCCCGGGCGACGAAGGCCGCCCGCACCCCCCGGCCCGCATCCGCGGCCGCCGCCGATGCGGCGCCCAAGCCTGCTCCCGCGTCAAGGGCGACCCGTACCCGCCGGCCGCCCGCCGATCCCGCCTCAGCCGGGGAGTAGCGGGCGGTGCTCGACGCCCTGATCAACGCGCTGCGTGCGCCGGACATCCGGCGGCGCATCCTCTTCGTCCTGGTCCTGCTGGTCGTCTTCCGCTTCCTGGCCCACATCCCCGTCCCGGGCGTCAACCAGAACGCCCTGGCCAACGTCCTCCAGGGCAACGACTTCCTGCAGCTGCTGAACCTCTTCTCGGGCGGCGGCTTCAGCAACTTCTCGCTCGTGGCGCTGGGCGTCAACCCCTACATCAACGCCTCGATCATCATGCAGCTGATGCAGGGCGTCGTGCCGCGCCTGCAGGCCCTCTCCCGCGAGGGCGAGTACGGCCGCACGAGGCTCAACCAGTACACGCGCTATCTGGCCGTGCCGATGGCCCTCATCCAGGCCTACGGTTACCTGGCCATCCTGTCCAACAACACGATCTCCGCCGGCACGCCGGTCATCGCCTCGTTCAACCTGGCCAGCCTGCTCACGATCACCCAGATCGTCACCCTTACGGCCGGCACCATCTTCACGATGTGGCTGGGCGAGCTCATCACCGAGCGCGGCATCGGCAACGGCATCAGCTTCATCATCTTCGCCGGCATCGTCAGCCGGGTCCCGCAGGGCATCGAGGCCTTCCTGGCCTCGCCGGACTTCGCCCTCGGCACGGTCTTCGTGATCTTCGCCGTCTTCGCCGTCTTCGCCGTGGTCTACATGCAGGAGGGCCAGCGGCGCATCCCGGTGCAGTACGCCAGCCGCGTACGCGGCCGGCGCATGTACCAGGGCGGCTCGACGTTCCTGCCCCTGCGTGTCAACCAGGCCGGCGTCATCCCCATCATCTTCGCCATCAGCATCCTGCTGCTGCCGAGCCAGCTGGCGACGTACTTCTCCAACTCCGCCAACGGCCTGGTCAAGGACGTCTCGCTGGGCATCCTGAGCTGGCTCGACCCGCACAGCTGGCTCTACGCCGGCCTCTACTTCACCCTGACGGTCGGCTTCACGTATTTCTACACGGCCTTCACCTTCAAGCCCGATGAGACGGCCGACCAGCTGCGCAAGAACGGCGGCTTCATCCCCGGCATCCGCCCGGGCAGCCCCACCCGCGACTACCTGGCGCGGGTCGTCGTCCGTATCAGCCTGGCGGGGGCCCTCTTCCTGGGTGGCATCGCCGTGCTGCCGACGCTCATCTCCAACCTCGCCGCCGGCTCGGTCCTGTCCAACCTGGGCCTGGGCGGCACCGCCCTGTTGATCGTGGTCTCGGTGGTGGTGGAGACCATGAAGCAGCTCGAGGCGCAGCTGATGATGCGCAACTACGAGGGCTTCATCCGGTGATCCTCGTCATGGTCGGTGCACCTGGCGCGGGGAAGGGCACCCAGGCGCAGATCCTGGGCTCGCGCCTGGGCATCCCCCACGTCGCCTCCGGCGAGCTCTTCCGCGCCGCGGTGCGCAGCGGTTCGGACCTCGGCCGGACCGTGGCCGGCTACCTGCAGCAGGGCACGCTGGTGCCCGACAAGGTGGCCATCGCCGTCATCCTGGAGCGCCTCCACGAGAGCGACGCGGCAGATGGGGCGATCCTGGACGGCTTCCCGCGCACGCGGCCGCAGGCCGAGGCGCTCGACGTCGCTCTCGGCCGCATGGGCACGCGCGTGGCGCAGGCGCTGTACGTCGGGGTGCGTGAGGCGGAGCTGCGGCGGCGCCTCTCGGGCCGCTGGCTGTGTCGCGCCAACGACCACATCTACCACGTCATCGACCGGCCGCCGCGTCGGCCCGGCATCTGCGACATCGATGGCTCGGAGCTCTATCAGCGGCCGGACGACCGGCCCGAGACGGTCCGGGCGCGCCTGGCGACGCAGCTGCCACCGATGTACGAGGTCATCGACTACTACACCGAGCGCGGCGTCCTGACCGCCGTCGATGGCGAGGGTCCGGTGGCTGACGTGAGCGAGGCCCTGCTGCGGGCCGTGGCCCAGCCGATCCGCTGAGATGACCGTGCTCGAGCGCCGGGTGACCCTCAAGAGCCAGCGCCAGATCGAGCAGATGGCCGTGGCCGGCCGGCTCGTGGCCGACCTCCTGGACCGCCTCGGCCAGATGCTCCAGCCGGGTGTCACGACCCTTGAGCTCGACGATGTCGCCCAGGCGCTCATCCGCGACCGTGGCGGCGTGCCCTCGTTCATCGGCGTGCCGGGACCCCGCAGCAGCTATCGCCACGCCCTGTGCGTCTCGATCGATGAGCAGATCGTCCACGGCATCCCCGGCAAGCGGCGCCTGGCGGCCGGCCAGATCGTGTCCATCGACGCGGGCGCCATCGTGGACGGGTGGCACGGCGACAGCGCGCGCACCTGGGTCATCGGCGACGTTTCGCCCGCCGCCCGCACGCTCGTGGCGGCGACCCGCGAAGCGATGCTGGCCGGTATCGCCGCGGCGCGCCCGGGCAACCGCATGGGCGACATCTCGGCCGCCGTGGAGGACGTCGCCCTGCGCCACGGCT
>DASPUH010000066.1:0-10771 GCA_035622975.1 Candidatus Sulfotelmatobacter sp. | reverse complement strand
CACGGGGAACGTGAACGGGTTCCTGATGGTTGCGTTTGCGGTCGTCTGGCAAGTCCGCACACGGGACTACCTTGTGGCCGGGCTCGTGGGGACGTTGGCGGCGTGGAAGATCTTCCCCGGCATGCTCCTCATCTGGCTGGTCGCCTCGCGGCGGTGGCGGGCCGCGGGGTTGACTCTCATCCTCACTTGTGCGTGGGGCCTCGCAGCACTCCTCATAGCTGGCCCGTCGGCGACATGGACCTATGTGACCCAGGTCGTGCCGAGCACGCAGGCGATGGGTATCAGCCTCGCGTTCCTATTTACGTGGGCGCCGCTCACTTTCGTGCTCCTGGCGGTGGGCACGATCGCGACCCTGTGGCTGGGTCCCATGCAGCCCAAAGCTGGCTACCTGATCGCGTTACTCACGGCAGTCCTGGCCTGGCCATCGCTCGGTCCTGCGTCACTATCCATGCTGATGGCCGTGCCCGCTGTCGTCAGGAGTGAGGCGATCATCCGCTGAAGAGAACGCCCCAGGCGTTGATGACGATGCCGGCCACGATGAGCACCCTCCACCAGCGGGTGAGCGGCGTGCGCGCGCCGGAGGCGACGACCACCAGGACGAAGGGCATCGCGTCAAGGAAGTAGCGGAAGCCGAACTGGTAGAAGCCGCCGCCGTAGTAGAGGAGGCTCGGCAGCAGCACTGCGAGCGCGGTCAGACCGGCGCCCAGGATGAGCGGGTCGCGCCAGCGCGCCTTGAACGCGAGCAGGATGGCCGGGCTCTGGAGGAGCAGCGGGAAGCCGTACCCGTCGGGCCGCAGGAAGAGCGGGATCGGCGCCGCCACCGGCAGCTCCAGGAGGAGGTACTGCAGGTTCTGCGGGACATGGACGAGCGAGAAGAGGCCCTGCGCCCGCTCGGCGATGAGGACCGGCTCGGTCAGCGTCGCAAGGCCGTAGCCCGACTCGAGCGGCGACCCGAAGCGGACCGCGTTGTACCAGGCGAAGAAGGCGAGGAACGGCACGAGACCGACGATCAGCAGGGCGGCATCGCGCAGGGCCGGCGCCCAGCGGATGACCGGCCATCGCCGGCCGTCGCGGAAGACAGCCACGGCCACGAAGAACGGCACGGCGAAGAGGATCGGCGCCCGGCTCAGGAAGGCCGCCCCCACGAGCACGCCCATGACCAGCGGGCGTCGCCGGCCGGTTGCTTCCAGCAGGGCCAGCAGCAGCGAGGCGATGGCCACCAGCTGGCCGGTGTGCCACACGCCGCCCTGGACGGTGATCGACCAGAGGTCCGTGCTGAAGCCGAAGAACGCCACGAGGAAGACACGGTCGCCCAGCCGGCCGCTGTCGAAGCGGGCGATGAGCCGCCACGCCAGCCCCACGCAGGCGCCGGCCAGCGCGGCGTTGATGACGAACTCGATCGACCCCGGCCCGGCCGCGCCGAACACCGCCACCAGGGGCATGAACAGGATCGCCGGGAACGGCCCGAACGGCACGTACACGTGGCCGCCCAGCGGCACGATGTCCTGCGGTCCCAGCCACGTGGCGGGCTCCAGCCACGTGCGGCCGTGCAGGAACGCATCGGCCAGGTAGAAGAAGTCCGGCCGGTCGCGCTGGACCTGGCTGGCTAGCGGCAGGTAGAGCAGGAACGCCACGACGCCGACCGCCACGGGCGCCCACGGCGAGCGCAGCAGGCGCAGGAGGAAGGGTTCGGCCACGCCCCGGGCCGGGTCACGGACGGTGGCGGCGGCTGTCACGCGGGAGCCCCAGCGGCGGCAGGATGGCGTCGCCCGGCCACGGTGGCGGCCAGCCACCGGCGCAGACGAGCCGCCGGGCTGCGCGTCGCCCATGCCGGATCCAGCAGCGGGATGGCGCCCAGCAGCAGGGCGAACCCGTGCGTCCAGAGGGTGGGCAGGCCGATCGTGGCCGCCACGACCACCGTCCAGCGGCGGTCGGTGCGCGCGCCCCAGATCACCACGAGGGCGGCCACCGGGAGGCGCACGAGCAGCGGGACCGGCAGATGGTTGGTGCCGGTCGCGTCGGCCGTACCAGCCAGGGAGGCGAACCAGGCATGCCAGGCGTCGGGCGCGAGCAGCAGCCCAGCGGCGACCACGGCCGCGGTCGCGCCGACGGCGATCGCCAGCGAGCGCCACTCACGGCGCACGGCGAACCACAGCAGCCCCACCCCCGGCGTGACCTTGGTCAGCAGCACGAAGCTCCACGTGACCGGGTAGCGGAAGCCGATGACGACGGCCGCCGCGAGCAGCAGGTGGATGTTGCCCATGTAGAGCTCGAAGATGAGCGGTGGGAAGGCCAGCGCCAGGAGCCACCAGCGCCCCGCCAGCCACATCGAGGTAGCCACCAGCAGGGCCAGCCACAGGAAGGCGAAGGTGCTCCAGTCGACCCGGCTGAACAGCTCCAGCAGCGGCGCGAAGACCGGGGCGTAGCGGTAGATGCCCATGCCGTTGGCCGCCGCCGTGCCGGCATAGAGGTCGGCGCGGGGAAAGCCCCAGAAGGAGTGGGCGTCGAAGCCGAACGTGTAGATGATGGCGGGGCACAGGACGAAGAACATGTACGCGCCGGCGAGGACGGCCAGGATCGTCAGGCCGTGCAGGAGCGCTCGCTGTCTCACGCCGCACCAGCCGCGTGTGCCACGGGTGCCGCGGGGGGCACCGCCACACGTGGTGCCGTCCGGATCACCGCGGCCACGACCAGCGCCACGGCCAGCCAGACCGCGACCGGGGCCAGGATCGCGAGCAGCGAGGCCAGCACGGCCAGGCCCAGCAGGCCGCGCACGAGGACCGCCGCCTCGGGCGCCGCTCGCAGGTACGCCGCGACGGCGAACGGCATGAGCGCCAGGGGGTAGTGGTACCAGGTGATCGGCAGGATCACGAGCGAGCCGGCGGCCGCGAGGGCCAGGCTCGTCACGACATCGGGCACGCGCTCGGCGGCCCATGCAGTCAGCGCGATGGCCGCCACGGCGACGGTCACGCCGAGGATGCGGGCGGTCGCCTCGTCGGCGCCGAGCAGCATCGCCAGCTGGGGGGCCGGCCCCACGTTGACGGGCGTCAGGATGATAGCCCCGGCCTCCGCCCGTACGACGGTGAGGTAGTCGGCCCAGGGTCCTGCGCCACCGACGATGAGGCTGGCCAGCACCAGGGCCAGGCCTGTGGCGACGGTCGCCGCCAGGACAGCCCACATGGCGCGCTGGTGCCGGCCGCGGACGGCCAACCAGACCACCAGCGAGGCGGGGTGCAGCTTGGCCACGATGGCCGCCCCCAGGCCCGCCCCGGCGGCGAGGCGGGTTGACGTACCGGCCTCAAGGGCCGCCAGCAGCAGGAGCCCGTAGACGAGCGGGAACCAGGCGTCCAGATTGCCGAACATGAGGGCCACGCTGAAGGGGAAGACCAGCGGCGCGGCCGCCAGCACGGGGGCGAGGGCCGCCAGGACCGACATGCCGGGTGCGAGCCGCCGGCGCAGGGCCTCCGTCACCAGGATCAGGCCGCCCACCGAGGCCACGCCCCAAAGAAGCAGGACGGCCGCGGTGGGCAGGCCGGAGATGGGGCTCAGGAGCTGGGCCACGACCGGCGGATACGAGTAGAAGAGGTCCCGCGCCTGGAGCGGCGTCACGAGGCTGGCCGGGTCGTACGGGCTCAAGCCCTCCGCCACCCGCCGGCCGGCCTGCAGGAGGAGGTCCAGGTCGAAGCCGGCTTCGGGCGGCTGCACGCTGATGAGCCCCGCCGTCAGCGTGACGATGCCGGCCCAGCAGATCGTCCCGAGCAGGAGCGAGGCGGCCAGCAAGGGCGAGGGCAGGACGAAACGGCGGGGGACAGCTGCCTCCATCAGGGGCCAGCCTAGCAGTGGCGTCACGCACGCCCGTAGCCCATTGGTACGGGTCACAGGACGGGAGCCCGGTGCTAGATTGCACCGGCCTTGGGCCTGCCGATCCTCCTGTTCGCGGCCGCGCTGGCCGTCCGCGCCGCGGCCGGCCTCTTCTTCGTGGGTCCCGGCTACCTGGACGCTTTCTACTACGTGGACGTCGCCCGCCAGCTCGCCGCGGGCCATGGCCTGAACGTCCCGTTCGTGTGGGCCTACCTGGAGGTGGGTGGTCATATCCCGGCCGTACCCCTCCTGCCGGTACCCGCCGACGCCCACTGGCTGCCGCTGGCGTCGCTCATCCAGGTGCCGTTCATCTGGCTCCTGGGACCGACCGGCCTCGCCTCCGGCCTGCCCTTCTGGCTGGCCGGCGCGGCCGCGGCTCCGTTGACCTACCTCATCGGCCTGGAGGCCGGGCTCGAGCGCTGGCAGGCCCTCGTGGGTGGCGCCCTGGTCGCCGTCCCCGGTGCGATCACGGCCTACATGGCCCAGCCCGACAACTTCGGCCTGTACCTCTTCCTGGGCACACTCGCCCTGTGGCTGTGCGGCCGCGGGCTGGCCGGCGACCGGCGGGCCTTCGTGGCCGGGGGTCTCGTGGTGGGCCTGGCCAGCCTGGCTCGCAACGACGGGATCCTGTTGGGCGTCCCCTTCGGTCTGGCGTTCCTGGTCGAACGCTGGCGGGCCTGGCGTGCCGGCCGGGGTGCCGCAGGCGCCCGGCGCATCGGCTGGGCCGCAGCCGTGGGCTGCGTCCTGGCCTTTGCCGTGGTGATGGGTCCGTGGTACCTGCGCCAGATCGCCGTCTTCGGCACGCCGCTGCCCTCCGCCGCCACCGGCCGCATCCTGTGGATCACCAGCTACGACCAGCTCTTCAGCGTCACGGGCACGCCGACCCTGAGCTCGTTCCTGGCGCAGGGCCTGGGGCCGCTGCTGCAGAGCCGGCTGCTGGGCCTGGTGGCCGCCATCGGCCTCTTCGCCTACCAGCCGTTCGCGGTGGTGCTGGCGCCGTTCGCCGCCCTTGGGGCGTGGCTTCAGCGGCGCGCCCCGGCGTTCGGGCCGTGGTTCGTGTACGGCCTCACGCTGCTGACGTTCAGCAGCCTGCTCTTCGCCCTGCACGTGCCGTCGGGCAACTTCATGCACTCGGCCGTGGCTCTCCTGCCGGCGGCCTACCTGCTGCTCCCCGTGGGCATCGCCGCGGCCGTGGGCTGGGTCGCCCGACGACGCCGTGACTGGGACGTGGCGCGCGCGAGCCGGAGCTTCAGCGCCATCGCCGTGGCGGTGGTGGCCGTCTTCGCCGCGGGCACCACGATCATCACGAGCGGCGTCTTCCAGGGCGTCGCGGACGCCCGGGCCCCCATCGCCGTCGCCCTCCGCGGCCTGCCCGCGGCGGACCGCCTGATGAGCGCCGATCCGGCCGGCTGGTGGTACACCACGGGGCGGTCGGGCGTCATGAGCCCGGCCGATCCGCTGCCCGTCGTCGAGCAGGCAGCGGCCGCGTACGACGTGCGCTGGCTGGTCCTGGAGCGCAGCCAGATCGTGCCGTCGCTGCAGCCGGTGCTCGACGGGACAGCCCACCCCGGCTGGCTGTCGGCCCCCATCGTCACCGCCTCCGCCGACGGCCAGGTCGCCGCCGCCCTGTATGCCGTCTGCATCACCCCGGGGGATGCACGCTGTGGCCACTGACGCCGCGGGACGGCCGGCCGTGACCGGCCCGTCGCCGTGGCTCATCGGCGCCGCGTTGATGGGGCTGGCCGTCGTGGCACGGGCGGTCGCGGTCAGCCAGGTGACGGCCGTGCCGACCGTCGACAGCGCCTACTACGTGGGAGTCGCCGGCCGCCTCGCCACCGGCCAGGGCCTGACCGCGGATGTCCTGTGGACCTATGCGAGTCCGCCGCTGACGCTGCCCCAGCCGGCCTTTGCCCTGTGGATGCCCCTCGCCAGCCTGCTCGCCGCGATCCCCATGGTCCTGGGTGGCACGACCTCGCTGTTCGCCGCGCAGGTGCCCATGATCCTGGTCGGCTCGGCCCTGGCGCCCCTGACCTGGTATGTGGCCGACCAAGCGGCCGCCGCGAACGGGCTCACCGGGCGTCGCAAGGCGACCGTGGCCCTGGGCAGCGGGATCATCGCGGCGTGCTTCGGCCCGTTCCTCGTCGCGGTCACCGGCCCCGATTCGAGCGTGCCTTTCGCGGTCCTCGCGGTCGCCGCGTGCTGCGTGATGCCACGGGCGCTGGAGGCGGCAAGCGGTTTGCGCTGGAGCGTCGCCCTTGGCGCGCTCCTTGGCCTGGCCTACCTGGCGCGCCAGGAGGCGATCTGGCTGGGCCTCACGTACCTGCTGCTCCTGCTGCCAGAGCTGCGCCGGCGCGCGGCGGGCGAGCGCACCGCCTGGCTGGCCCGGACGCTGGGCCCCGTCATCGTCGCCGGCGCCGTCGTGGTCGCCCCGTGGCTGGTGCGCCAGACCATCGTCTTCGGCTCGCCGTTCCCCGGCCAGGCCATCGGGAACATGTGGTTCACGCGCAACCAGGATGTCTTTGCCTTCGCCCAGCCGCCGACCATGGCGGCCTTCCTGGCCCAGGGCCCGGTCGTCATCGGCGAGCACATCGTCGGCGGCATGTGGCATCAGCTGGTGGACGTGCTGCTCCTGCCGACGCTGCCGGCGGGGGTCCTGGGCCTGCTCGGGCTGGCGTGGGCCTGGCGGACCCCGGCCCTGCGCGGCGCCACTGCGCTGCGCGCCCTGACCATCGCCGCGGCGCTGACGTTCCTGGCCACCGGCCTGCTGTTCCCGGTCGCCACGCTGGCCGGGACCTTCCTCCACGCCTCGGGTCCGGCCCTGGTGGCCCTCGTGGTGGTGGCCGCGCTGGCGACCGACCGGGCCGTGGCGGCCGTGGGCGCGTGGCGCAGCTGGGACAAGCAGAACGCGTGGCTGGCGCCGCTCGTCACTTTGGCCCTGGCCCTGCCTGTGGCCGGCCTCGAGGTCTGGCTCACGGGCTCGTTCGCATCTGACCAGGCAGCGCGCGAGGGCGCGGCCGCGACGGCCCTGGCCGGCCAGCTGCCGTCCCAGGCGGCCGGCGACCAGGCGGTCGTCATCAGCGACGAAGCGATCGGCTTCAGCCTGGCCACCGGACGACCGACGCTGATCCTGCCCGATGAGGCGCCTGCCGACGTGCTCCAGCTGGCGCGCCAGTTCGGCGCGCGGGCCGTCCTGCTGTTCGGCGACGTCGCTCGAAGCGCCCCCGGCTTCGACGGTGCGGCGTGCTTCACGCCGGGCACCCTGCCGCCGGCCGCCGGTCCCCACGCGCGCCTCTATCTCATCGACCGGACCGCCGGGTGCGTGCCGTGAGCGACCTGGATCGGCAGGCCATGGACATCCTGGCCGACGCGACGGCGCAGCTCCGAGAGCTGTCCCGCGGGGTGACGGACCAGGCCGCCGTGACTCGCCTGGAGGCGGCGCTGCGCGGCCTCGACGCCGACCGTCGGTTCCTGCAGCATGGCGCGGAAGGCGCGGCGCCTCGGGCGGCGACCGACCCGGCCGAGCGCCTGCGCCTCCTGGAGGCGCAGGAGTCCGAACGGGCGCGCCTGGCCCAGGAGATCCACGACGGGCCGGCCCAGGCGCTGGCCAACGCCATCTTCCAGGTCGACATCATCGGTCGCGCCCTGGAGACCCGGCCCGAGCAGGCGCCAGCCGAGCTCCACGCCCTGCGCGACCAGCTGCGCAGCGAGTTGGGCGACCTGCGCGGTTTCATCAACCAGCTCCGTCCGCCGCTGCTGGAGGAGCAGGGCCTGGACCGCGCGCTCAGCGAATCGGTGACCCAGCTCGCCGGCCGCGGTGGCCCGGCCGTGGAGCTGGACCTCGCCGCCTCGGATGACCTCCTCGATGAGGCCCGCCAGACGGTCGTCCTGCGCGTGGCCCAGGAGGCGCTGCGCAACGTCCGCAAGCACGCCGCTGCCCACCACGTCCGCATCAGCACGCGCCACGAGGCGGCCACCCAGGACCTGCCCGGCAGCTGGGTCCTGGAAGTGACCGACGACGGCAAGGGTTTCCATCCTCCTGCCTCACCCGATGAGGCAGGCAGCGGCGGCCACTTCGGCCTCCGCTTCATGCAGGAACGCGCCGCCATGGTCGGCGCGGTACTCGACATCCACGCCGCGGCAGACAGCGGCACGACAGTACGGCTTACCATCACCCTGAGCTAGGAGAAGGAGCGGAGCGGCATGGCCAACGAATACAGCGGCGCGGACCGCCGTCGCGGCGGCCCCGACCGGCGCACCCCGGCCGATCAGCGGACCAAGATCCTCATCGTCGACGACCACCCCATGTTCCGGGTGGGCATCCGCGAGATCCTCCTGCGCGAGCAGGACTTCGAGATCGTCGGCGAGGCCGAGGACGCCCGCGGCGCCTTCGAGCTGGCACAGTCCGAATCACCCGACATCATCCTCATGGACCTCTCGCTGCCGGCGCCCGGCGGCATCGAGATCACGCAGCGCATCAAGCGCGAACTGCCCGCCGTGGGCATCGTCTGCCTGGCCATGGCGGAGGACGAGGACCAGCTGTTCGACGCCATCAAGGCGGGCGCGGCGGCCTTCATCCTCAAGGACGTCGGGCCGGACGACCTCGTCACCATCATCCGGCGGGTGAGCGCCGGCGAGTACCTCATCAATGACCGGGTCTTCGCCCGGCCGAGCGTCGCCAGCCGCGTCCTCAAGGAGTTCCGCGACCTGGCCGTCTACGGCCAGTCGGACACGCCCATCTTCGCGCCGCTCTCCCCGCGCGAGGTGGAGATCCTGGACAACATCGCCCAGGGCATGACCAACAAGCAGGTCGCCTACGCCCTCTCCATCAGCGAGCAGACGGTCAAGAACCACATGAGTTCGATCCTGCGCAAGCTGTCGGTCAACGACCGCACGCAGGCCGTCGTCTACGCCATGAAGCAGGGCTGGATCCGCATGCCGGAGGACTGATGGCCGCGGACGAGCCCGCCGCTGATCTCCAGACCCGCCTCGCGGCCGAGCTGGCCGACGAGGCGGGGCGACTGGGCAAGGAGCTGGACGAGATCGGCCTGCTGATCGGGCAGGCGCGCAACGAGGCGGCCCGCCACGACGCGCGCCGGGCCACCGCCGAGCAGCGCCTGACCGAGCTCCAGCAGGCCCGGCGTGACGTCTCCGCTGACGAGATGTCGCAGGCCCTGACCGCGCTCCTCACGGCGACCCGGCGGGCGGCGCTCATGGAAGGCCAGATCGACGTCCTGGAGGGCAAGCAGAAGACGGTCGTGCGCATGCGCGACCGGATCGCCGACCTGGGCCAGCAGCTGGGGGCCCTCCCGCCGGGGACCCTCGTAGCGGGGGGCTCAGCCGCGTCCGCTGCCGAGCCTGGCGAAGACACGGGGCACGGCGCGGGCGGCACCGGGAGCGGGACCGGTCGGGCGGCCGCCAGCGTGCTGGACGCCCAGGAGGAGATGCGTCGCGGCATCGCCCGGGCGATGCACGACGGGCCGGCTCAGAGCCTGACCAACATCATCCTCCAGGCGCAGATCGTGCAGCGCCTCATGAGCACCGATCCGTCCCGCGCGGCGCACGAGGTCGACCAGCTGGTGGCCATGGTCGAGCAGACGCTGGAGGCCACCAAGTCGTTCATCTTCGACGTGCGCCCCATGGTGCTGGACGACCTGGGCCTCGTGCCGACCCTCCGGCGGGTCGCCCGGGACCGTGGCCGGCGCAGCCAGGTGCCCATCGACTTCGATTCCGTGGGCGCCGACCGCCGGCTGCCGGACGACGTCGAGAGCGCCCTGTTCCGCTGCACCGATGAGGCCATCACGGGCTACCTCGAGGCCGCCAGCCCGCATCTCGTCATGCGCATGGACTGGACCGATCACGACGTGACGACCCGCATCACGGCGACCCCGCCGGCAGGGTCCAGCCCGGGCGCCGCCGAGGGATCCGCGGCGGCCCACGAGAAGGCGGCTCCGGAACTCGAGCCGCCCTCGGCCGACCTGCCGCCGGCCCTGGCAGCGATGATCGCCGAACGGGCCGAGGCGACCAGGGCATCGGCGGCGCAGGCGGCGGCCGCCGCCGCCGCACGACCGGCGCCGACGCTCCTGCCCGCCCGCACCTGGCAGGCCATCCAGGTGCGCGCCGCCGCGGCCGGCATCCGCGTCGTGCTGACCGACGACGGCGGCGCCCTCACGCTGGTGGCCAGGCTGCCCGCCTGACACCCTACGCCGATCGGCCTATGGCCGACCGGGCCATGCCCACCGGTACCATCTTCTGGCCGGCCGACCTAGCAATCCGGCAGGGGCGCGCGTACGATCGTGGCGCTCGAACCCGCAGTGGAGGTCAGAAAGGAGCACACGATCATGTTTCGGCGACTCGTTCGCTCGCTACGGAGCGACGAGGGCCAGGGACTTGCCGAGTATGCACTCATCCTTGCCCTGATCGCGGTGGTCGCGATCCTCTCTCTCGTCTTCCTCGGCACAGCGGTTTCGACTCTGCTTTCCATGATCGGTCACAGCGTCCAGACCGCGACCTAACCCCCGGCCCGTTCTTTCATCCACGGGGATGGGAGCCCACCACTTGTCTTTCTCAGCCGATCGCTCGGACGCCGTTTCCACGACGCACCATCAGGCACCGTGCCGCATTGACGCTGTGGTCGCCGCGCGCTATGTTCCGCAGCCGGTCCGCGCCGCGCGACCGTCCGGGGGAACCTCCGCGATCGGTGGTACGCAATTCCTACTGGACCCTGCCTGAACCCTGAAGCAGACTGCGGTCCCCCGCCCGGCATGGATGCCGGAGCTCCGGTGGAAAGGAGGTGAATTCAAGACATGACCAAGTTCGTCCAGTTCCAGACGTGGCTGGCGTCCCTGCTCGACCGTGAGGAGGGCCAGGGCCTCGCCGAGTACGCCCTCATCCTTGCCCTCATCGCGATCAT
>DASPUH010000065.1:0-11575 GCA_035622975.1 Candidatus Sulfotelmatobacter sp. | reverse complement strand
GATCGCATCGGGCGCATCCACGATCTCCGGCTCCATGTCCAGGTACTCGAAGATGCGGTCGAACAGGGCGAGGGCGCCCTGCACCTCCACCTGCACACTGAGCATCTGGCCGAGCGGGAAGAAGAGGCGGCTCTGGAGCGTCGTGAAAGCCACGATGTCGCCCACCGTCGGCGCATCGGGCGCCCCGTGCAGGAGGCCGGCCACCCAGTAGACCAGGGCAGGGGTGATGCTGAAGACCGTGCCCACGATCATGAAGAACCAGCGGCCGACCATGCTCTGGCGCAGCTGCAGGATGCCCAGCCGCACGTTGACCCTGCGGAAGCGCTCGGTCGCCGCCTGCTGCTGGCCGAAGGTCTTGGTGAGGAGCATGCCGCTGACGCTGAGCGTCTCCTCGTTGATGGCCGACATGTCGGCCAGGGCCTCCTGGACATCGGTGCTGACCGTCCGGCGCACCTTGCCGACGCGGTAGGTCAGGTAGAGGAAGAACGGCATCAGGCCGAGCGACAGGACGGTCAACCGCCAGTCGATGAGGACCATGGCCACGATCGTGCTGATGATGGTGGCCGCGTTGGACACCACCGAGGTGGCCGTGTCGGTGACCACCGACTGGACGCCGCCGACGTCGTTGGCCAGGCGGCTCTGGATCTCGCCCGTGCGCGTCTCGGTGAAGAACCGCAGCGGCATGCGTTGCAGCTGCACGTACAGGGCATCGCGGAGGTCCTGCATGACGTGCTGGCCGACGGAGTTGGAGAGGTACGTCTGGCCCAGCCCGATCAAGCCGTTGGCGATAGGCAGCACGATCATCAGGCCCACGTACAGGTCCAGGTTCTGGAAGTGGCCGGCGGTGAAGACGTCGTCGATGAGCAGCTTGAGCAGGAACGGGTTGATGAGGCCGACCAGGCTCGTGACGAGGATCGCCACCAGCACGGTCGAGACCTGCAGGCGGTAGGGGCGGAAGAAGGCCAGGATCCGGCGGATCGTGGTGCCCCGCCGCTCGCGCGGCACGGGCGTCACGTCCCGTGCCATCCCGAAGCCGCGCCCACCCCGCGGGCCGGTCCCGCCCGCGGCCATCCGCATGCCGCGGGTGCCGCGGCCGCTGCCGAAGCTCACGGCGCCGCTGCCCCTGTGACGCCTCCACCCGCCGGCACGGTCGTGGGCGTCTCCCTCGCCAGGTCCACGTCGGACAGGAAGCGCCACCGGTTGGCGAACAGCCAGGCCAGGCCGTAGAGCGCCGCCACGAAGAGCAGCAGCACGCGGTAGCCGGTGATCAGCGCGACGTACTCCAGGGCCCCGCCCAGCATCGCCCCCAGGAGGTTGCTGGCGAAGGCCATGTCGGCCGTGGCGATGTCGCGGAACGAGTAGGTGAAGACCAGGTTGGCGAAGAAGACCGGCGCGAAGGCCACGGCCGCGGCGAGCAGGTAGCGCAGCCACAGCGGATCCAGGAGCAGCGACTCGGGCGGGATGAGGAAGGCGACGGCCAGCGCGGCGAAGAGCGCGGCGTAGAGGACCCCCGGCCGTCGCAGGTGCCAGCGGGCGTTGATGAGGATCGCCAGCAGCACGCTGCACAGGATGGCGAAGAAGGCCAGGGCGTTGACCAGCCAGGTCGTGCCGAACAGCAGGCTGAAGCTCACCAGGCTGCGGGTCTCGAGCAGCAGGAACGCCGCCCCCAGGGCGAAGAAGTGCGGGCTGAAGCGGCGGACCGTGGTGCCCGTCTGGCGCGCTGCGAAGCCCACGGTCAGCAGGGCGAGGACGAAGACGAAGCCCAGCGCCCCCAGGTAGTACGGCTCGATGAACGGGGTGCGCAGGTACAGGAAGGGCCAGTCATCGGTCGCCGGCGTCGGCGCCGGATCGCCCGCCGGCGGCACCGGCGAGACCGTGTCGCCCGGCGGGGGGCCGCCGTTCAGGGCCGCCACCGCGGGGCCGTCGGCCAGGGCCGCCTGGACGCCCGAGTACGTGTGCAGCAGCGGCGGCGTCCCGAACGCCGTCGTCAGCATCGCGTCCAGCTTGGCCACCAGCCAGGTCTGCCGGTAGTAGTTGTAGAGCACGAAGATGCCGTCGGGGGCGAGGTGGTCGCGCACGCTCTGGAACGCCTGCTGGGTGAAGAGGAATGACTCCAGGCGCACGTTGGCGGTGCTGCTCACGAGCGTCAGCGAGTCGGGCAGGGCGAAGACGACGAGGTCGTACTGCTTGTCGGTCGTGCGCAGGTAGGCCCGCCCGTCGTTGTTGATCCGGGTCACGCGCGGATCCTGGTAGGGGTGGTCGGGGTGGTCCTCCACGCCCAGCTGCAGGATGGCCGGATCGATCTCCACGGCGTCCACGTGGCCAGCCCCGTGGGCCAGGGCGATGGCCACGTCGGTGCCGCTGCCCGCCCCCACGACCAGCACGTTCTGGTAGGTCTTACCAGGGAACCACTTGTAGATCTGCGTGTAGAACGGCTCCTGCGGGCCGTTGACCGGGTGGAGCGCCTGGTGGGGGATGCCGTTGACGTTGACTTCCATGACGTCGTTCTGGTCGACGTAGGTCGTGATGCGGTAGTAGGGCGACCAGATATCCCCGCCCGCCACGTTGGCCATCACGATCCACAGCGTGGCCACCATCGCCACGCCGCTCACCAGGCCCCAGACCGTCGTGCCCGTGCCCAGCGCGAGCAAAAGGAGCAGCACGGCGACCACCCCGAACCACACGAGCGGGTTGGTGCCGGCGGCCGACAGGGCGGTGAAGGCGACGATGCCGGCCATGGAGCCCAGGATGTCCGTGGCGTACGCCCGCAGCGGCGGCAGGCTCTTCAGCAGGGGCCCGAGCGGCAGGGCGAGGGCCGCCATGAGGCCCGTCACGAGCAGGAAGACGAAGGGCAGGACGAGGAAATTGACGTTCGCCGACTGGCTCTCGGCCAGCCCGAAGAACAGTTCATCGGTCGAGTGGACCTGGACGTTCAGCTGGGCCTGGTAGATCAACAGCACGACGCCGAAGAGCAGCAGGGCGAAGGGCGACAACGGCAGTCGCCGACCGTTGCGTCCGGCGATGATGCCCAGGCCGATGCCCAGGAAGCTGCCCATCAGCACGAAGTTGGAGAAGAAGCCGATGTAGATGACTTCCGACGGGATCCAGCGGATGAGCAGCAGCTCGACGAACAGCAGCGTGCCGCTGGTCAGGAAGAGGCGCACGCGCACGTCCGCCAGGCCGGGCAGGGCCGGCAGCAACTGCATCACGTGGTTCGCGCCGCTCGTCGGTCGAGGGCCGCGCGGGTCGACCGTCGGCTGCACCCGGGGATTATCGACGGGAACGAGCGCCGGCGCGTTGCGGGGGCGCGGCTACTCCTCGAGCGGGGCGACGCGGGCCCGCGCCACGATCGTCGATCGCCGCTCGGGGAACCGCTGGGCGGCCAGGTCACCGAGCACGCCCAGGCCGAACGCCGGCAGCCGGCGCTGCCAGGCGCGGGCGAGGTGGGCTGTCGTGCGCACCTGGATGGCCACGAAGCCGGCCCCCGACAGAGCCTCGCGGACCCGCCGCGGGCTGTTGCACGCCCCGACGAGCGGATGGGCGTCGGCGGCCGTCGCCTTGACGGCGCGCTGCAGCGGTCGTCCGACCGCGCCGGGCAGGGAGAGATAGGCGTTGACCAGGGGATGGCGCCGGTTGACCGTCGTCACGATGAGCGTGCCTCCGGGCCGCAGCCAGCCATGGATGTGACGCATCGCCGCGTCGGGGTCGGCGAAGTGCTCCAGGGTGAACGAGGAGAGGGCGACATCGAAGCTGGCCGGGGGGAAGGCGTCGGGCACCGTGCACAGATCAGCCACGTGGAACTCGTCGAGCCATGACAGCGGTGGCTCGGGCGTGTGGATGTCCACCCCCACCAGTCGGGCGATGCGAGCGCGGAAGGCCGTCAGGGCGCTGACACGGCCGCAGCCGGCGTCCAGGACCACCGCGCCCGACGGCGGCAGGGCCTCGTCGATGAAGCGGTTCAGGACCTCCGCGGTCGAGGGTCCCAGCCCCAGGCGCGGCAGGACAGCCAGGCGCCCGGAGGCGGCGGCGGCGGGCGTGACGCGCTCCAGCCCGGTCAGGCGACGGAGGGCGCCGCCACGGCCGGGGCCGGGGCGGCAACGGGGGTCACGGGCTCGACCGTCTCCAGCCAGCGTTCCGCGTCGATGGCGGCGCGGCACCCATCGCCAGCCGCTGTGACGGCCTGGCGGTAGCGATGGTCGTGGACGTCGCCGGCGATGAAGACGCCCTCGATGCGCGACCCGGTCTCATCGCGCACGACCAGGTAGCCGCGCTCGTCGACCTCCAGCCAGTCGCGAAAGACCTCCGTGTTGGGACGGTAACCGATGGCCACGAAGAGTCCGTCGACTGCCTCGTCGGTCAGCTTGCCCGTCCGCGTGTCGCGCAGGGTCAGGCCGGTGACCACCTGGTCACCCTTGACCTCCTCGATCGCGCTGTGCCAGCGCACGCTGATCTGCGGGTGAGCGAGGGCGCGATCGCGCATGATCTTGCTGGCCCGGAAGTCGCCGCGCCGGTGGATGAGGACGACTTCGCTGGCGAAGCGGGTGAGGAACGTGGCCTCCTCCAGGGCCGTGTCGCCGCCGCCCACCACCGCGACCTTCTTGCCCCTGAAGAAGAAGCCGTCGCACGTGGCACAGGCGCTGACGCCCTTGCCCCGCAGGCGGGTCTCGGACTCTAGGCCTAGCCACAGCGCCGATGCGCCGCTGGCCACGATCAGGGCCTGGGCGCGGTACTCCACGCCGGCGGCCCACAGCCGGAAGGGCCGCGACGACAGGTCCACCCGATCCACATCGACGTCGACGAGGCGCGTCCCGAACCGCGCGGCCTGCTCTCGGAAGAGGCTCATCAGCTCGGGCCCCTGGACGCCACCCGGGAAACCGGGGTAGTTCTCCACGTCGCTGGTGATCATCAGCTGGCCGCCGGGCACGTAGCCCGCCAGGACGACCGGCTCCAGGTTCGCCCGGGCGGCGTAGATGGCCGCGGTCAGACCCGCCGGGCCCGATCCGACGATGACCACCTTGGCCTCCACGGGGCCGCCGTTCGCCTCTGCGGCCTCGGGGGAAGCCGGTCGGCGTACGCTCGCGACGGCCGCCTCACCCGCGCTGTCATCGATGATGCTGATGCCGGGCAGCCCGGAAAGCGATCCTGTCACGCCTCGATCCTATCACGCTGCGATACCCCTGGGGAGTATCTCACGGGATCGGGCTGGGCGAGCCGAGGTCGCGGATGTGCGGGATCACGTCGCGGCCGATGAGCTCGAGCTTGGCCAGGTCTTGGACCCCGTCGAGGCTGAAGATGGCATGCTGTGAGCCGGCCTCGGCCCAGCCGCCCATGCGGTCCACCAGCTGGGCCGGCGTGAGATGCCCGGGGCCGTCGGTGGCGGCGATGTCGAATCCGCTCAGGTTGGTCTTCTCGATCGTGGCGTAGTCGCGGCCCACGATGTCGCAATGCTCGCGCAGCACGGCCAGCTTGTGGCGGATGTTGTCAGGCCCGCCGAAGATGTTGCAGGCATCGGCGTACTGGGCCACCAGGCGGAGCGTCTTCCGCTCGCCGCCACCACCGATGATGATCGGCGGGTGGGGCCGGCTCAGGGCCTGCGGGCTGTTGAGGGGCCGGTCCGCCTGCAGATGGGCGCCATGGAACGGCACCTCACTGCCACGCGGGCCTTGCCACATCTCCCGGGCGAAGCGGAGCGTGTCCTCCAGCCACTCGAAGCGCTCCTTGAGCGAGGCGAAGGGGAAGCCCAGGCCGCGCGACTCCTCCTCGTTCCAGCCTGCCCCGATACCGAACCAGGCGCGCCCGCCGGAGAGCACATCCAGGGTCGTCACGGCCTTGATCCACAGCGCCGGCTCGCGGTAGTGGATGCCGCCGACCATGAGGCCCAGGACTGCCCGCCTGGTGATGGCCGCCGCGAAACCCATCGCGGTCATGCCCTCGAGCATCGGTTCCTCCGGCCGGCCGACACCGCGGATCTGGAAGAAGTGGTCCATCACCCAGATGGAGTCGAAGCCGACCTCGTCGGCGGTCCGCACGACCTCGGCGAAGGTGGGGCCGATCGCGACCTCCCCGCCGGGCCATGAGAAGGAGTCGATCTGCAGGCCGATCTTCATCGGTCGGAGGGTACCCGAAGTCGGGCGGCGGTCCGATCAGGGAAAGAGGTCGCTGGCCCGGTCCATCAGGACGTCACGGGCGATGGCCCCCTCGCCCTCCGGGAGGACGGCCCCACGGACCAGCACGACGGGTCGGCTGCTCGTCTTGCCCGAGGCGAGCTCGGCCGCGGAGGCGATCTCGTCGGCCACCGCGACGACCGTCGAGCGCATGACCCGGCCGGCCGTGTCGGGCCGGCCACGCTGGTCGTCGAGCGGCCCGAACCCGGCCACGCCCAGGGCCACGTCGGTGATGCCCCAGCGCCACGGGCGCCCGAACGAGTCGCTGATGAGGACCGCCGGCGCCGTTGCGGGGGGAAGCCCCAGCAACGCGGTCAGGCGCGTACGCAGGACGCGGGCCGAGGCGTCGGGGTCCGCCGGCAGGAGCGTCACCGTGTCCGGTGCGACGTTGGAGGCATCGACGCCGCCATTGGCACACACGAAGCCGTGGCGCGTGCGGGTGATGAGGACGCCGCGCTCCATGCGCACGATGCCGGCCGCCTCGCGCAGGACGACTTCCACCTGCCGCGGATCGCGATCCCAGCGCTCCGCGAAGGCGACGGCTTCCGGACGCGGGTTGACCGTCCGCAGGTCCACGACGGCGCCCTCCGCCTTGGACACGATCTTCTGGGTCACGACCAGCACGTCGCCGGATCGCGGCGCCAGGTCCGTCTCGGCGCTCGACAGCTCGCGCCACGCGTCCGCGATGAGGGCGGCCAGGTCGTCGCCCTGTCGGATCTCGGGCAGGGCCGGGAGCGCGACCGCGAGCAGGCGGTGCACGAGCGGAGGGTGGGCCTTCAGACGGAGGGGCCGGAGGCCGCGCCCAGGGCCTCCAGCTGGGCCAGGCGGGCCGGGTCCAGGCGCACGAGGTCGGCCGGCGTGTCCAGGTCGAAACCCACCGCAGGGTCCACCACGAGCTGGACCGTCGCGCCGGCGTCACGCGCGGCCCGCAGGTGGGCCTCCAGGCTGCCGATGCCGAACTGCGGCTCGATGACGTCCGGCGGGCTGAGCAGCAGCGCGTTGGTCCCGTCCCGCGCATCGGCCGCCGCGATCACGGCCAGGGGCTGGCCGGCGCCGGCGGCCATGGCCGCATCCGCGGCGTCCAGCAGGCGGTCCAGGGCCGGCACGTCCAGCATGGGCAGGTCTGCGGGCAGGATGAGCAACGCCGTCGCGCCGGCCGCGACGGCGGCCGTGCGAGCGTCGCGTATCGCCTCGTTCAGACCGACGGTCAGCTGCAAGACCGGATGCACGCCGGCCGCGGCGGCCAACGGTGCGACCTCGGGGTCCGGGCTCACGACGTGCACGGCCGTGGCCAGGCCCCAGGCCCCCAGGACGGCCAGCTCATCGCGCAGCATCCCGGCGATCAGGCCCTGCCGCTCCTCCGCGTCGAGTGCCTCGCCCAGGCGGGCCTTGCCACCGGCCAGGGTGCGAACCGACACGACCACGTGCAGGCTGCCCAGGTCGGCGCGCGGCGTGGCGGACGGCTGCTTAGCGGATCGGGGGGACGCGACCACCACGCCATGGTAAGGGTGCGCCGTCAACGGCCGCGGGCCAGATCCAGGGTGGCCCTCGCCAGCCGCGCACGGGCCGCGTCATCGACCATGACCGTGTCGGTCACCAGGACTCGCAGCCCCAGGGCCGAGATGGAGGGGCCCAGGTCCCGGTCGGCCTCGTCGATGACGAAGCCGTCGGCCAGACCCACGTACCGTCGGGCGACCCCGAGCGCGCTGGCCTCCGAGCCCAGCGAACGCAGCATGCGGTCTGCCGGGCCCTTCAGGGCGCGTCCGCCGACGATGGGGGAGACGCCGACGACTGGCACTCCCTGCTGGCGTGCGCGGTGGAGCGCCTCGCGGATGCCCGGCACCGCCAGGATGGGCTCGATCGAGACGATGGGGTTGGAGGGCGCGATGACGATCCCCTCGGCGGCCCCGATGGCGCCCAGGACCTCCGGTGAGGTGCTCGCCGCCACGGCCCCGTCGAAGCGGACCTCGCGGACCTCGGGAGCCTGGTGGAGGCGCACGAAGTAGTCCTGGAAGTCCAGCCAGCCGTCGTCGGTGCGGACGCGTGTCCGCACGGTGTCGTCGCTCATGGGCAGGACCCGTCCCGCCAGCCCGAGCGCCGCCTGGAGCCCCAGGCAGACCGGCGTCAGGCGCTCACCTGCCCGCAGGCGCGCCGTCCGGACCACGTGCGTGGCCAGGTCGCCGTCACCCAGCCGGAACCACGTCGGCTGGCCGTAACGCTCCAGCATCGCCGTCGCGGCGTAGGTCTCGCCGGCGAGCCCCCAGCCCTGCACCGGATCGGCCAGGCCCGCCAGCGTGTACAGGACCGTGTCGTGGTCGGGCATGACCAGCAGGCCGTGCAGCTCGAGGTCGTCGCCCGTGTTGACGATGACGGTCAGGTCACCGGGCGGGAGCACCTGCTGCAGCCCGTGGGCCAGCTTGGCGCCGCCGACGCCGCCGGCCAGGGCCACGATCCGCATGGATCAGGCGGCCGCCGACGGGCGGGTCAGGCGCGCAGGGCGGGCAGCACTTCTCGCCCGAAGGCGGCCGCCCACTCGGCCTGGTTGCGGCCCACGTTGTGCAGGTAGATCTTGTGGAAGCCCATGTCCAGGAAGCGCTGGATCTCGCGTCGATGGGCCTCCAGGTCACTGCTGATCAGCAGGCGTCCGTGGAAATCCTCGGGCCGCACGATCTTGGCCATCTGGGCGAAGTCGTGAGGCGAGCGGATGTCCTGCTTGGGGAATTTCATGCCCCCGTTGGGCCACTCCACCAGCGCGTTCTGCATGGCCGCCTCGTCCGTTTCCGCCCACGAGAGGTGGAGCTGCAGGATGAACTGGAAACGGGTGGGGTCGTTCCCGGCCTCGCGGCAGCCCTCGCGGCACTTCTCGAAGATCATCTCGATCTTCTCTTCCGGGGCGCCGACCGTGATGAGGCCGTCACACAGGGCGCCCGTCTTCCTGGCCGTGATGGGTCCGGCGGTCGCCACGTAGATCGGGGGCGGCGTGGCCGGCATCGTCCACAGGCGCATCGTCTCCATCCGGTAGAACTCGCCCTTGTGCTTGACGTCCTTGCCGCTGAACAGCTTGCGCACGATCTCGATGGCCTCGAACATGCGGGCGATCCGCTCGGGGGCCTCGGGCCAGTAGCCACCGACGACGTGCTCGTTGAGCGCCTCGCCGGAGCCGAGCCCCAGCCAGAATCGGTCGGGGTACATGGCGGCCATGGTGGCCGCGGCCTGGGCCACGATGGCGGGATGCTGGCGGAAGCTGGGGCATGTCACGCCAGGCCCGACATCCCCCCTGGTGCGTTCGGCGGCGGCGGTCATGAACGACCAGACGAACGCCGCGTTGCCCTGCTGGGGGACCCATGGCTGGACGTGGTCGGCGGCCATGATGCCGTCGAAGCCGGCCGCCTCGGCCGCCTCGCAGAAGCCCAGCAGCTCCAGCGGCGCGAACTGCTCCAGCATCGCCGCGTAGCCGATGCGCGCCATGGCCATCAGCCGGCCGCTTCCCCGTAGACCTTGACGGCGAGGGGCTCGAGGCGGAACGTGATGCGCTCCTGGCCCTCCCAGACGTTCCGAGGCTGGCCGTAGCGGCGGCCCAGCATCAGGATGTCGGCCATGGCCTGCTCGCCGGTGGCGACGGGAACGGCCCGGGCCTGGACGGCGACGAAGGACTCGCGCCCCGTCTTCGCATCCGAGGCGTCCACGATCAGGGAGACGCGCGGGTCGCGCAGCAAGTCCGTCGGCCAGCGGCGGCCGACCCGCGAGTTGACCAGCAACCCCTGCTCGTCGATGGCGTACCAGATGACCGCCTGATGCGCCGACCCGTCAGCCCCGAGCGTGGCGATGACGGCGTAGCGGCCGGTGACCTCCAGGAATCGCCTGGCGGCCGGGGGGAGGGCGATCGGGTCGGGCAAGTCCATCTCCACCTGCGTGACTGCCCGGCGATGGTAGCGCGAGGGGCCTGCGGTCGCGCCGGCCGCGGCGCGCGCCGGCCCGTGGGACTAGCCGGCGCCGACCGTGGTGCGTCGGGCGGCTGCGCGGCTCCGGCCGGCGGTCCGGGCGACCCCCGCGGGGGTCGGGTGACCCGGCACGTGACGGGCGGGCTGCGGCGAGATGGCCGGCCGCCCCAGCATCCAGCCCTGCCCATATGTCACCCCCAGGCTGCGCAGCATCTCGAGGTCGGCCACCCGTTCGATGCCCTCGCCGGCCAGGTCGGCGCCGATGCGCCGGGCGAAGCCCACGAATGCCTCCACCAGGGCCTGCTTGGAGGTCTGGCGCGCGATACCGCGCACGATGTCGCGGTCGATCTTGATGAGCGACGGCTTGAGGGCCGCGATGAGGCTGAACGAGGCGTAGCCGGCGCCCGCGTCGTCGACGGCGAAGCCGAACCCCCGCGCGCGCAGCTGCCGGACGCGTCGCACGAGCGCCCTCAGGTCGGGGGCCGCCTGCTGCTCGGTGCACTCGAGCGTGATGTGGCGCGGATGGATGCCCGTGGCCCGACAGCGGGCCGCCAGGGCGGTCGGCTCGAACCACGGATCGGCCAGGCTGGCGGGCAGCAGGTTGATCGTGATGTGGTTGGGGATCTCCGGCAGGCGCGCGGTGCGACTCAGGACGCGCTCGAAGATGAGCCGGTCGAGCTCGGCGGTGCGGTCCGTCTCCACGGCAGCGCGGACGACCTCGTCGATCGAGCCGGCCGCGGCCGACGGGCGGCACAGCGTCTCGTAGCCGACGGCGATCATCGTGTCCAGCGAGACCAGCGGCTGGTAGACGATGCTGATCGCGTCGCGCCGGCCCAGGGCCAGGAAGGCGTCCATGACCTTGTGGTAGGCGGTCGCCGGTGAGGTGAGCATGCCCACCCGGTCGGCGATGCCGGATTGCTGGACCGCGTCGGCGAGGCCGGTCAGGTAGCGCTCCACCGGCGGCAGCTGCATGTCGAGGGCGATCAGCCCGTAGTCCGTCGGGCCGGCCATCGCCGCGACGACGGCGTCGGTCATCGCCTCGCCCGAGCCGATGACCACGGCCCCGGAGGCAAGGACGAGGTGCGTGGCCTCCGGTGCGCCCGCGGCGACACGCGCGACGAAACGCTCGTCGCGTGACCACAGGAGCCGCTCTTCGTTTCGAGTCGCTCGGCCGATGAAGCGCACGCACTCCCCCTCGACGGCCCTGCACGGCCCCGTTCCCGGATCGTGCGCCGTCGGATGGTCATCATGGCCCACGCTCAGGTCACGGCGCGTCGTGTCAGCAGTACGCCCGGCGGCGGTACGTTCGTTCGCGGCGCGGGCGCCGTGGCGGCCTCGGCTCCCGCTGCGGGCTCAGGCCAGGCGCTCCCCGACCGGCACCGGCACGGTGAGATGGTTCTCCGGCGGAGCGATCGCAGGGATCGGCCCCGTTGTCGGACAGTCTCCGGGGACTCGTATGCGCCCGGATGG
>DASPUH010000064.1:0-11782 GCA_035622975.1 Candidatus Sulfotelmatobacter sp. | reverse complement strand
GGCTTCGCCATCTTCACCGTCGGCTCGCTCCTGCTCGCGGCCACGCCGTTCGACGGGGCGGCTGGCGCGCTGTTCATCATCGCCATGCGCTTCGTGCAGGCCATCGGCGGCGCGCTCCTGTTCGCCAACTCGCAGGCGATCCTGACCGACGCGTTCCCCACCGAGCAGCGCGGCCTGGCGTTCGGCATCAACGGCATCTCGTTCCTGGCCGGCCAGTTCATCGGCCTCGTCGTGGGCGGCGTCCTGGCGGCCATCAACTGGCGCCTCGTGTTCTTCGTCAGCGTGCCGGTGGGCATCGTGGGCACCATCTGGGCCTACCTGCGGCTGGAGGAGCTCGGCACGGTCAGCCACGCACGGATCGACTGGCCCGGCAACATCACCTTTGGGGTGGGCCTGACAACGGTCCTCATCGGCATCACCTACGGCATCCAGCCCTACGGCGGGCAGACGATGGGCTGGGGCAACCCGTTCGTCATCGCCATGATCGGCGGCGGGGTGTTGCTGCTGGCGCTCTTCGCGTGGATCGAGCGGCGGGTCGCCCAGCCGCTCTTCGACCTGGACCTGTTCCACATCCGGGCGTTCGGGGCCGGCAACCTCGCCGGCTTCCTCTCGTCGCTCGGGCGCGGCGGGCTTTCCTTCGTACTCGTCATCTGGCTGCAGGGCATCTGGCTGCCCCTGCACGGCTACGAGTACGCTGACACGCCGCTCCTGGCGGGCCTCTACATGCTGCCGCTGACGATCGGGTCGCTCGTGTTCGGGCCGCTCTCCGGCTACCTCTCCGACCGGTTCGGTGCTCGACCGTTCGCCACCGGGGGGATGCTGGTGACGGCCGGCTCGTTCCTGGGCCTGATCCTGCTGCCGGTCGATTTCCCCTACTGGGCGTTCGGGGCCCTCCTGCTCATCAGCGGCGTGGGTGCCGGCCTCTTCATGTCGCCCAACATGGCCGGCATCATGAACAGCGTCCCGGCCCGTCAACGGGGGGCGGCGGCCGGCATGCGGGCGACGTTCCAGAACTCCGGCATGGTGGTCTCGATCGGCGTCTTCTTCACGCTCATGATCGCCGGGCTGGCGGCCTCGCTGCCTGGGGCACTTGATCAGGGCCTGCTCTCGCATGACGTGCCGGCGACCGTGGCGAACCAGGTCGCCCACCTGCCACCCGTGGCCAGTCTGTTCGCCGCGCTGCTGGGCTACAACCCCATGGCCTCGCTGCTGCCGGCGTCGGTGCTGAGCTCCCTGCCCGCGTCCCAGTCCGCCATCCTGACGAGCAAGGAGTTCTTCCCCCAGCTGATCGCGACGTCGTTCGGGCAGGGCCTGGCGGTCGTCTTCGTGGCCGGCGCGGTGATGTCGCTGGTGGCCGCCTGGGCCTCTTGGCTGCGCGGCGGCCGCTATGTCAACGACGAGTCGGGCGCGGCGCTGCGCGGCGCACCGGCACCGGCGGTCCAGAAGCCCTAGGCTCCCGCAGCGGAGCCGGGTGGTAGTCTCGACCACCGGTTCGTCCAGGCCCAGCAGCGGAGTCTCAACGATCGTGGTCACCGCGCTCCGCGCGCCCCGCGCGGCAGACGTCATCCTCGCCGCCGACCGCCTGCCCCGGTTGCCCGAACGACCGGGCGCCGGCACGGTGCGCGTGCTGATGATCGGCGACCTCATCGGCAAGCCCGGTCGGGAGGCGCTGGAACGGACGCTGCCAGGTCTCCGGGCGGACCGGCACGTCGACCTGGTGACCGCCAACGGGGAGAACCTGGCCGGCGGCATGGGCCTCACCGCGAGCACCGCGGCGGCCGTGTTCGCCGCCGGCGTGGACGTGCTCACGAGCGGCAACCACATCTGGGACAAGCGCGAGATCTACGCCGAGTTGGAGCGCGACGAGCGGATCCTGCGGCCGCTCAACTACGGTCTGGGTGGCGTCCCGGGGCGCGGGTGGGGCATCTTTCACGCGCACGACGGGACCGAGGTGGCGGTCATCAACGCCCAGGGCCGGACGTACATGCAGCCCATCGAGAGCCCCTTCGTCATGATCGACACGCTGCTCAACGATGGAGCCGACGAGCTGCCGGCGGTCCGGTTGGTCGACTTCCACTGCGAGATCACCAGCGAGAAGACGGCGTTCGGGCTGTTCCTGGACGGGCGGGTCAGCGCGGTCGTGGGCACCCACACGCACGTGCCCACGGCCGACGAGCGCATCCTCCGCCGAGGGACCGCCTACGTCAGCGACCTGGGCATGACCGGGCCGGTCCACAGCGTCATCGGCTTCGAGCCGGAGACGGTCCTGCCGCGGTTCCTCAATGGGCTGCCCACGCGCTTCGAGGTGGGCAGCGGGCCGGTCGTCTTCAACGCCTGCCTGATCGACGTCGACACGTCATCCGGCGCCGCGGTCGCCATCGAGCGCCTGAGCCGCATCGTCGACGGGTGACCACGCCCCGGCGCAACCGCTACGACTTCCACTGCCACTCGGCGGCCTCCGACGGGCGGGACCCGCCGCTGGCGGTCTATGCGGCGATGCGCGACTGGGGCCTGCGGGTCGCCGCGCTCAGCGACCACGACACGCTCGACGGCTACCTCGCGGTCCGGGCGGCCGGGCTTGGCGGCATGGACGCCCCGGCCGGTTCGGGGCCGCGCCTGGTGCCCGCGCTGGAGCTGAACGCGGTCGCGGTGCCCGGTCAGGACGACGGCGGCCCGCTCGGCGAGCGGCACTTCCTGGGCTACGGCATCGACCCGGACGACGCCGGTCTCGCGGCCGCCCTCGCGCGGCAGCGTCGCTACCGGCGCGAGCGCATCCAGGCCACCGTGGACCGGCTGCGGGCGCTGGGCCTGCCCGTCGACGAGCAGGTGCGCCAGACCCTGGGCCCGGACGTGAGCGCCGCCGGCCGGCCGCACGTCGCACGGGCCCTGGTCGCGGCGGGGCACGCGACGAGCGTCGAGGATGCCTTCGACCGCTACCTCAGCCGCGGCCGTCCCGCGTACGTGCCCCGCCAGGGGCTGGGCAACCGGGAGGCCATCGATGCCATCGTCGCCGCGGGCGGGCTGGCCGTCCTGGCCCATTCGGCCGACGTCGTCGAGGCGCCCCACATGCTCGACCGGCTGCAGGCGTGGGGCCTGGGCGGCCTGGAGGTCTACTACGCCGGCTACAACCGCGTGTTCACGCCGCGACGCGTCGGCGAGTTGGCCCGCCTGGCGGCCGAGCGCGGACTCGTGGCTACGGGGGGCAGCGACTACCATGGCGACACGATGACGTTGCAGGCGGCGGAGGCGCGCACGTGGGTCCCGCGGAGGGCCGCAGTGGCCCTCCTGGAGGCGATCGGTTGGACGGGCATCGCTTGAGCGGTCGCGCCCTGCCCGTGCTGGACCTGCCGCCGGCGGCCGGCACCGGCGCCCGCCGCGCGATGCCCCAGGCGGCGGTCGCGGAGTACGTCACGGACGCGGCGACCCAGCCGGCGTTCCACGTCTGGACGCTGGGCTGTCAGATGAACCGCTCCGACTCGGAGGAGATGGCCGGCGCCCTGCTGGCCGCCGGCTGCGCCGAGGCCCCGGCCCTCGAGGCGGCCGACCTCGTGGTCATCAACAGCTGCGCCATCCGCGAGGCGGCTGAGCAGAAGGTCGTCGGCCGGATGGGGGCCCTGGCCCGCCTCCGCGAGGCGCGGCCGGGCCTGCGGGTGGTGCTCACCGGCTGTGCCGTGCGGGCCGCCAACCAGGCCTCCCTGCGGCGGCGCTACCCGGCGGTGGACCTGTTCCTGCGGCCGGATGAGGAACCCGAGCTCGTCGCGCGGCTGGGGCTGGCGAGTGCGACGACCCCGGGCGCCCTGGGCGGGGCGGCCGGCCTGGCGCGGATCGGCCGGTCGGTGGCCGCCACGGCCGACCGCCTGCCCGGGACCCGCGCCGCCGCGGTGGGGGAGGGGCGCGTCGCTCGCGGCAGCGGCACGCAGGCCTGGCTGCCGATCATCTACGGCTGCGACAAGACGTGCACGTACTGCATCGTGCCGTTCAGCCGCGGGCCCGAGCGCAGCCGGCCGTTCGACGACGTCGTCGACGAGGCCCGCCACCTTGGCGCGCAGGGCTACCGGGAGGTGACGCTCCTGGGCCAGAACGTCAACTCCTACGGCCATGACCTGCCGCCGGATCCGCGGTTCGCCGCGCTCAGGGGGGAGCGCCAGCTCGGGCGGCGGCTGGACCTGGCGGGCAGGCCGGACATCGCCGCGCTCCTGCGGGCCATCGACGCGCTGCGTACCGCCGACGGCCGCCCGGCCATCCCTCGCCTGCGGTTCATCACCTCGCACCCGTGGGACCTCACCGACCGCCTCATCGCGGCGATGGCCGAGTGCCCGTCGGTCTGCGAGCACCTCCACCTGCCGGTGCAGTCCGGCTCCGATGCCGTCCTGCGGCGCATGGGGCGCCAGTACAGCGTGGCCGGGTACCTGGAGCTCGTGGCGCGCCTGCGCGCGGCGATCCCGGGCATCAGCCTGACGACGGACGTCATCGTCGGCTTCTGCGGCGAGACGGAGGCCCAGTTCCAGGCCACGCTCGATCTCCTGCGCACCGTGGGCTACGACCAGGTGTATGCCGCGGCCTTCTCGCCCCGACCGGGCACGCCCGCGGCCCGCCTGCCCGATGACGTGCCGCCGGGCGAGAAGCACCGCCGCCTGACCGCGCTGCTGGACCTCCAGGAGGGCCTGGGCCTGGCCCGCCAGCGGGCCTGGGTGGGTCGGTCGACCGAGATCCTGGTCGAGACCGTGCGGCCCGCCCGCACGCACACCCACGACGGCCCGGCGGAGGCGGCGTTGGGGGAGGGGATGGCCTGGCTGAGCGGGCGCAACCGCCACAACCGCCTGGTGCACGTCGCCGGCGCGCCCGACCTGGTGGGGAGCTTCGTGACGGTCGTCGTGGACCACGCCGGGCCGTACGCGCTGCGCGGTCGTCTTGCCTGAGGCGTTCCCGCCGCTCCTCGTCATCGCCGGAGCGACCGCGTCGGGCAAGACGCAGCTGTCACTGGCCCTGGCCGATGCGCTCGGCGACGTCGAGATCATCAGCGCCGACTCGCGGCAGGTCTTCCGCGGCATGGACATCGGCACGGCCAAGGTCCCGGCCGCGGACCGCGCGCGGGTCCCCCACTTCGGCCTGGACCTGGTCGATCCCGACGCGGGCTTCACCGCGGCCGACTTCCAGCGCCATGCCTATGCCGTCCTGCCGGGCATCGCCGCGCGCGGGCGGATGGGCATCCTCGTCGGCGGCACCGGCCTGTACCTGCGCGCGGTGGCGCGCGGGGTGCCGTTCGACGAGGCGTCGGTCGATGCGCGCCTCCGGGCCGCGCTCGAGGCGCGCCTGGCGACGGAGGGCCTGGCCACCCTGGTCGACGAGTTGCGCCGCGTCGCCCCGACCATCGCCGGCCACACGGACCTGGCCAATCCACGGCGCGTGGTGCGGGCGCTCGAGCGGGCCCGCCTGGTCGGCGACACGCTCCCCGAGCCGCCGCGCGGCTACCCCGGCCCGATGACGTGGCTGGGCCTGCACCTGGGGGCCGAGGTCGGTCGCGAGCGGATCGCGGCCCGCGCCGCGGGCCAGTTCGCCGCGGGCCTGGTGGAGGAGGCGGTCGGCCTGCGGGCACGGTTCGGGACCCCACCACGCGCCTTCAGCGCCTTCGGCTACTTCGAGGCGCTGGACCTGGCGGACGGACGCCTGGACCGTGAAGCGGCCCTCGCCTCGACGGTAGGGCGCACGCTGGCCTATGCGCGGCGCCAGCGGACATGGTTCCGCGGCGAACGCGGCATCGGCTGGCTGCCGGCCGGCGAGGATCCGCTGCCGACCGCCCTCAGCGTCGCCCGGCGGCTCCGCGAGGGCGTCGCGTATCCTGTGGCGCGCCCATGAGTACCCGCCTGATCGACCTCGCCGCGCCCGTCGAGCGTGCCTTCCTGGTGGCCGTCGACACCGGCGAGGACGAAGGCTGGACCGCCGAGGAGTCGCTCCAGGAGCTGGCCGCCCTGGCTGCCACCGCCGGCGCCGAGGTCGTCGGGGCGGAGTGGCAGAACCGGCGTCACGTCGACCCCAACTGGTACCTGGGCAAGGGCCGGGCGGAGGAACTGGTCACCGCGCGGGGCGAGACCGGCTTCGGGCTGCTGGTGGCCGATGACGAGCTGTCGCCCAATCAGCAGCGCGCGCTGGAGGAGCTGCTCAAGGTCAAGGTCCTGGACCGCAGCGGCCTGATCCTGGACATCTTCGCCCAGCACGCCCAGACGCATGAGGGCCGCCTCCAGGTGGAGCTGGCCCAGCTCGAGTACCAGCTGCCGCGCCTGACCCGCCTGTGGACCCACCTCTCCCGCACTGGCGGCGGTATCGGCACCCGCGGGCCGGGTGAGACCCAGCTGGAGACCGACCGCCGGGTCATCCGCGAGAAGATCAAGAAGCTGCGCCAGCGCCTGGAGACGGTACGCCGCACGCGCGACACCACGGCCCGGTCACGCGAGCGGCGCCTGGTGCCCAGCGTGGCCATCGTGGGCTACACCAACGCCGGCAAGTCCACCATGCTCAACGCGCTGGCCGGGAGCGAGGCGGCGCACGTGGAGGACAAGCTGTTCGCCACGCTCGATCCCACGAGCCGCTCGGTGCGCCTCGGCGACGGGCAGAGCGCGATCGTGACCGACACGGTGGGCTTCATCCACAAGCTGCCCCATCAGCTCGTCGACGCGTTCCGGGCAACGCTCGACGAGGTGCGGCGCGCCGATGTGCTCCTGGAGGTGGTCGACGCGGCCGACAGCCACCTGCGCGAGCATCGCACGACCGTGCAGGCGGTCCTCGACGAGCTCGGGGCGGGCGCCAAGCCGCGCGTCGTGGCCTACAACAAGGCCGACCTGGCGGATGCCCGCGCCGTCGATGGCGACGGACCCTCGCCGATCGTGGGGGAGGCGGTCCTGGTCTCGGCCCTGACGGGCTTCGGTCTGGAGGCGCTGCGCGGCCGGCTGAGCGACGTCCTGGCCTCGCTGTGGGAGGCGGTCGACGTGGTCGTGCCGTACGCTGCCGGGGAGCTGCTGGCGCGGGTGCGGGAGCGCGGCACGGTCGACATCGCCTACCGCGCCCGGGACGTGCGCGTGCACGGTCGCGTCACGCCCTCGCTGGCCGCCGCCCTGCGGCTGGCCGGCGAGCAGTGGCGCGCCGCGGGGGTGGACCACAGCGCGTCCTGAGCGTGAGGGGCGCTACGGGGTGGCCGTGTGCCAGGTGCCGTCGACCCCGTCGCCGGTCGTCTGGCCGGGCGCCGTGTCGCCGGAGTACTCGTACAGCGGCCGGCCCTTGTAGGTCACCTGGGTGTGGCCGTCCTCGCCGGTGATGGTCGCCACCGCGCCGGTGACGCCGCTGCCGGCCGTGGCCTTGCCGCCGCTGCCGACGACGAAGGCCGGCCAGGTCACGTCGCATCCATCGCTGGACGTGCACGCGCTGGTCGTCGTCCCGACGGGATCCTCATCGAAGACGTAGACCGTGCGGCCGTCGGGCGCGATGAGGAACTTGCCGGTGGGGTCAAGGTTGACGACCACGTCGCCCGTCGGAGCCTCGGCCTGGGTCGGCGCGGCCGTCGGGCCGCCGGCGGTGGGCACCGCGGTGGGGGAGGTAGCCCCGCTGGACGAGCACGCAGCCAGCAGGATCAGGCTTGCGGCGATGAGTGCTCCGCCGCGCGTGGGCAGCCGGGCGGGCAGATGGAACATGGTGGGGTGTCCTCCGAGGTGGTCGCGCGCTCCGTGGAGCGGCGTTGTCACCCTGGGATACGCCGGCGCGCCGCGAGCCGGTTTCGCGGCGGGGGAGGGGTCCGTGTCGTCGTGACCGGGCGACTCGCTCAGCCTCGTGGGGCGATGATCACGTACTCGTTGCTCCAGCGCACGGGGAAGACCTCGGTGTAGTACGTCACGTAGCTCGCCAGCTGGGCCGGCGTGAACCGCGTCCCGGGGCGAGGGTCATAGCCGCCATGCTGATACGGGTACAGGGAGCCCATGACCGTCACGCTCGTGACGTTGAAGGGGCTGCGGAGCGGGTCGGCCGTGGCCGCGAAGCCCGTCATGACCCACGCGTGGTGAGCATGGTCGACGAGGAGGCCGACCGGCAGGTTCGTCTCGCGCATCGCCGTGACGGCGGCTCGGAGGGCGGCGTCGAAGGTGGCGAAGCTCTCATCCTGGTACGGGTGGCCGCCGAAGGTGTTGAGCAGGCCGGTCCAGCTGGCCGGATCCAGGCCTGGCGCGGCGTACGAGTACGCGTTGTGGGTGCGGCCCCAGCGGTACCACGACGAGATCTGGCTGGTGCTGTGGCTGGACGTGCCGTTGGCCAGATTGAGCATCATCTGGACCGCCGTGGGCACGCACGTGTAGTCGTTGGGCTGGGTCGTGAAGGCCGACGCGCGGTAGAGCTCGACCGCACCCGTCCAGGGTGTCGAGGCGTGCGGGAAGAGGATCGGCACGCCGGCAGTCGCGCTCGACACCTCCACACTGGAGGCGGCTGCGGGCGCCGTTGCCACGGTCGAGGCGAGCGCGAACACGAGGCCGGCCAGCACGCCGGAGCGGCCGACGCGCCGAGCCATTCGCGATCGCGGACGCATGACGGCTGCAGCAGGTCCTGTGACGCCGGGGTCATCGACGTCGAAGGCGCGCGGGGGGCTGTCCATCGGTCGGCAGAGCATGGCCGCCATGCTGCGTGAACGCCATGGTCAATTCGTCCCGTCGGCGCACGGCAGCATCGTCCCGACGCCAGCCGCCCGTCGATCCCGCGGAGGGGGCGCACCGTGGCGGCACATCGCAGCGGCACATCGCAGCGGCACATCGCAGCCCCGGTCCCGGTGACCATCCGCCGTCGCGCTTTGCGCCTGGCGGCGCTATCGACGGAGCAGCTGCGCCCCAGCCGTCGTATCGCTCTCTGTGGCCGTCGTCTCGCTCTCCTGGCGCAACGATCGACGGAGAAGAGCCGTCTGCGCGCGATCTTGGCCCGTTCCTCCGTCGATAGCGCCGCGTAGCGCAAACGATGCCCCGGGCCCGGCTTGACGTTCGCCACTACTTCCGATAATGGAAGTTATGTAACAACCTGAGAGGCTTCAGCCCTTCGCCCCGTACCAGTGCAGGACGCGCAACCCCTTGAGGGTGATCCAACGGCTGGTCTGGCCGTCCTTTTCCATCTCGAAGTACGCCTCGGCGGGGTAGACGCGCTGCAGCGGCCACCGCCCGCCGGCGTCGCGGTTGCGTTCCAGGATCCCGACCGCTTCGGCGACCCGCTCGTCGGGCGTGACGCCCGCATCTCGCAGGTAGTCCAGGCCGCGCAGGACGTCGTAATGCCACCAGGTCGGGAAGGAGAAGCGCAGCCAGGCTGGGTCGATCACCTCCCCTGTCGACTTCCGTCGGAAGAGGCGGCGCTCGAGCATGTACGCCTCACCACGCCGCCGTGCTGCAGCCACCTCTGGCGATCCCCCAACGGCCCGCTCGTGCGCCAGGAGCCCCTCCAGGACGTTGATCGTCGTGCCGAAGGAGGAGACGCTGGCCCCGTTCTCCACCTCGCAGTTCCAGCCGCCGTCGGGCAGCTGCTCGCCCAGCAGCCGGTCGACCAGCGGCGTCATGTCCACGCCGAAGTACGAGCCGGTGGCCACGACGTTGCCGTTGATGCACGGCTCGACCTCGCCCTCGAAGAAGCGGTGGTCCGCCCAGGGGGTCTCGAACCGCGGGTCCCGCCAGATGACCCGCTCGCGCACGAGGCCGACGGCCCGCCGGGCCGCCTCGCTCCGTGGATCGAGCCCGAAGCGGCGCAGCAGCTCCAGGACGTGGAACGTGTCGGTGTAGTCCTGCGACCACGCCAGGCCGCCCCACCTGCCGTCCGGCGCCTGGAGCGCGAGGAGGCGGGCGCCCCAGCCCTCGGTCGCGATCCTGGCCCGCTCGGCCGCGACGGCGTCCGGCGGTGTGTCCGTCAGGTCGCGCATGACCTGCCAGCGGATCGCGGGGTCCGAATCCAGCAGCCAATCGAGCACGGCCCTCATGACTAACGTCATGCCGCAAAGCCTACCCTCTCCGACCGCCGCGTTGCCCGCTTGACAGGATAGACATACAACCGTATGGTTGTATCAATGGACTCCCTGATCTCGATCCAATCGGCCTTCAACGCCGACAGCGTCTTCGCCGCCCTGGCCGATGCCACCCGGCGGGACATCGTCCTGCGGGCGCTGGACGGTGGTGAGGGCGTAGCCGAGCTCGCGGGCCATTACCCCATGACCTTCGCCGCCGTGCAGAAGCACGTCGCGGTCCTGGAGCGCGCCGGCCTGGTAACCAAGGAGCGCGCCGGCCGTCGCAAGGTCGTGAGCACCAATGTCCACGCGCTCCGGCTCGCCCGGGACCTCCTCGACGAGTACGAGGCGCTGTGGCGCGGCCGCATCGAGCGCATGACCGATCTCATCAGCAGCACGGAGGAGACCATCGCATGACCGTCACCGCTGTCCACAAGGACCCCGTCGCCCTGACCCTGACGGTGACCGCCGAGTTCGAAGCTTCACCGGAGCGGGTGTGGCAGCTCTGGGCCGATCCACGCCAGCTCGAGCGCTGGTGGGGTCCGCCGACCTACCCCGCCACGTTCACGAACCACGACCTCACCCCGGGCAGCCGCGTCCAGTACCACATGACGGGGCCAACGGGCGACCAGCCCCACGCCTACTGGGACGTCGTCGAGGTCGAACCGCCGCACCGGCTGGTCTACCGCGACGGGTTCGCGCACGCCGACGGCACGCCCGACGATGACTTCCCTCGCAATGAGGGCCGCGTGACGATCCAGGCGATGGAGGCCGGCCGGACGCGGATGTCGATCCAGAGCACGTTCGCCAGCACCGCAGCGATGGAGCGGTACCTCGCCATGGGCATGGAGGAGGGCCTCACGCAGGCCGTCGGCCAGATCGACGGGATCCTGGCCTACCAGGGAGTCGCTCGATGACGACGATCACCCAGCCCGGCACGCACGCCCTGGAGGTCCCGGGGGCCGTTCTCACCTACGACGTCCGGCCGGCCGAGGCCGCCACCGATGCCCCGATCCTGTTCCTGATCGGTTCGCCGATGGGCGCCGGCGGGTTCGGCACGCTCGCGAGCCACTTCACCGACCGCACGGTGGTCACCTACGACCCGCGCGGCGTGGAGCGCAGCCCGAAGGCCGATCCCCGCAGCCCCTCCACGCCCGATCAGCACGCGGACGACCTGCACCGCCTCATCGCCGAGATCGGCGGTCCGGTCGACCTGTTCGCCAGCAGTGGCGGCGCGGTCAACGCGCTCGCCCTCGTGGCGCGGCACCCGGAGCAGGTCCGCACCCTCGTGGCGCACGAGCCGCCGCTGGCCTCGATCCTGCCCGACCGGGAGGGAGCGATGGCGGCCACGCAGGCGATCCACGACACCTACGAGCAGCATGGGTTCGGTGCCGGCATGGCGGCGTTCATCGTCGCGGTGGGGCATCGGGGGCTGTTCGACGCGGCCTTCCGGAGCCAGCCGGAGCCCGATCCGGCGATGTTCGGGCTGCCCGTCCAGGACGACGGCAACCGGACCGACCCCCTCCTCGGCCAGAACATGCCCTCGTGCCCGCACTACGAGCCCGACTTCGCGGCCCTGCGGGCGGCGGACACCCGCATCGTGCTCGGCGCAGGCGTGGAGTCTGAGGGCCAGATGGCCTGCCGCGGCGCCTTCGCCGTGGCCGAGCGCCTGGGTACTACTCCGGTGCGCTTCCCCAGCGGCCACGGCGGCTTCCTGGGTGGCGAGTACGGCCAGGCGGGCGATCCGGACGGCTTCGCCGCCACGCTCCGCGAGGT
>DASPUH010000063.1:0-44480 GCA_035622975.1 Candidatus Sulfotelmatobacter sp. | reverse complement strand
GCGCGACGCTGGCTCATCGCGGGACCGCGGGGGGACGCATCCACCAGCACCGGGACCGTGGCCCAGCTGCGCGACGAGCTGCGCGGCAGCGGCTACCAGGCCACGTTGTTCCCCATCCTGGACGAGGCGCGCTGACCATGCGCATGAGCGACGTCCTGCGCCAGCTGCGCCAGCAGCACGTCGCGGCGGAGGCGCGGCCGCGCCTCATCCATCGGTACGCGGCATTCCTGCCGCTGACCGAGGCGACGCCGCCGCTGAGCCTGGGCGAAGGGGGCACGCCGCTCGTCCATGCCCGGCGGCTCGGGCGGGTCATCGGGTGCCCGGAGCTGTACCTCAAGCTGGAGGGCAGCAACCCGACCGGTTCCTTCAAGGACCGCGGCATGGTCGTCGCAGTCGCCAAGGCCCTCGAGGCCGGCGCGGACGCGCTCATCTGTGCCTCCACCGGCAACACGGCGGCGTCCGCGGCGGCCTACGGAGCAGCTGCCGGCCTGGAGGTCATCGTCGTGCTGCCGGCCGGGCAGATCGCGGCCGGCAAGCTCGTCCAGGCCCAGCTGGCAGGCGCCAGGGTCATCGCCATCGACGGCAACTTCGACGCGGCCCTGCGGATCGTGCGCGAGCTGGCAGCCGAGGGCGCGTCGCACGGCCACCCGCTAACGCTGGTCAACTCGGTCAACCCCCATCGCATCGCCGGCCAGAAGACGGGCGCCTTCGAGGTCTGCGACGACCTGGGCGGGGCGCCCGACTACCTCGCCCTCCCGGTGGGCAACGCCGGCAACATCACGGCCTACTGGCGCGGCTTCACCGACTACCGCGATGCGGGCATGGTGGAGACCCGTCCGGTGATGCTGGGCTTCCAGGCGGCCGGCGCCGCGCCCCTCGTGCTGGGCCATGACGTGGCGGAGCCGGCCACCGTGGCCACTGCCATCCGCATCGGCCGCCCCGCCAGCGGCGACCAGGCGCTGCGCGCGCGTGACGACTCGGGTGGCCTGATCGACACCGTGACCGACGACGAGATCCTGGCCGCCTACCGCGACCTGGCCCGCCTGGAGGGGGTGTTCTGTGAACCGGCCAGTGCGGCTGCCGTGGCCGGGGTGCGGAACGTGGCAGGCCAGGGGCGCATCGATCCGTCGGGTACCATCGTCTGCGTGCTGACCGGTCATGGCCTGAAGGATCCCGCGACCGCCCAGAGCCAGGCGGCACCCGTCATCGCCGCGGCCGCGGACCCGGCCGCCGTCATGGCGACCCTGGGCTGGTGAGCGGCTCCGGCGGATCCGTGGCTGAGCTGCCGGATGGCATCGGCGTGCACCGCGTCGTGGTGGAGGTCCCGGCCACGACCGCCAACCTTGGCGCGGGGTTCGACGCGCTGGCCCTGGCGCTGGACCTGAAGGACCGTTTCGAGGTCGACCTGCTGCCCGGCCCCGGCCTGGAGGTCGAGGTGGAAGGCGAGGGCGCGACGCCAGGGGAGATCTCACGGGGTCCCGACGATCGCTTCGTGACGGCCCTGGAGACGGGGCTGCGCTGGGCCCTGGGCCAGCTCCCGACAGGCCTGGGATGGCGCGTGCGCATGCGCAACGAGATCCCCCTGGCGCGCGGCCTGGGCTCGTCCGCGGCGGCCACCGTGGGCGGGCTCGTGGCGGCAGACGCGTTCGCCGGAGGACGGCTCAACGAGCGGCGGATGCTGACCCTCGCGGTGGAGCTGGAGGGCCATCCCGACAACGTCACCGCTGCCCTCCTGGGCGGCTTCGCCGTCACGGCGATGATCGAGGGACGGCCGGAGACGATGCGGTTCGACGCGCCGCGCGACCTGCGGGCGGTCATCTTCGTGCCCGACCTGCGCCTCTCCACGGCCGCCATGCGGACGGTCCTGCCGGCCACGGTGCCACACCGTGACGCCACGTTCAACGTCGGGCGCGTGGCGCTCGGGGTGGCCGGGCTGGCGAGCGGGCGCACCGACATGCTGCGGGTCCTCACGGAGGACCGGCTCCATGAGCCGTACCGCACGGAGGTCTACCCGGCTCTGCCCGCGCTCCTCGCCGCGGCTCGCAACGCCGGCGCCCTCGGCGCCTGCTTGTCCGGATCCGGGTCGTCGGTCATCGCCTTCGGCGACTCCGTGCACGGCCTGGCGGCGGTGGAGTCGGCGCTGCTGGCAGCCGCGGCCGAGGCCGACCTCGCCGGATCGGCCCGCATCGTCATGCCGCGCAACGCCGGGGCGGTGGCCGTCGAGGCCAAGTAGCCGCCCGCGGGATCGGCCGATGCTCATCGTCCAGAAGTACGGCGGCTCATCGCTCGCCACCGCCGACCGCATCCGTCACGTGGCGGGGCGGATCGCGCGCGAGCGGGCCGGGGGCGACGGCCTCGTGGTGGTCGTCAGCGCCATGGGCGACACGACCGACGACCTCCTCGCCCTGGCCGCCCAGATCACGCCCGAGCCCGACCCGCGCGAGCTCGACGTCCTGCTGGCGACCGGCGAGCACATCAGCGGCACGCTGGTGGCCATGGCGCTCCATGCGCTGGGAGTGCCGGCCATCAGCCTGACCGGCGCCCAGGCCGGCATCAGGACCGACACGCGACACGGCCGAGCGCGCATCGCCAATGTGGACCCCGCGCGACTGGTCCGTGAGCTCGACGCCGGGCGGGTGGTCATCGTGGCCGGCTTCCAGGGTGCGACGGGGGAGGGCTACCTGGAGAGCGACGTGACCACGCTGGGACGCGGGGGCTCCGATACCACGGCGGTGGCCCTGGCGGCGCGGCTGGGGGCCGACCGGTGCGAGATCTTCACCGATGTCGAGGGCATCTTCACCGCTGACCCGCGTGTCGTGCCGGAGGCCCGGCTGCTGCCCGTGATCGGCTACGAGGAGATGCTGGAGCTGGCCCAGCAGGGCGCCCAGGTCATGCAGACGCGGGCCGTCGAGCTGGGCTGGGTCAACGGCCTCGTCATCGCCGTGCGTTCGACGTTCTCCGACCATCCCGGCACGCGCATCAGGGAGGATCCGCTCGTGGAGCAGCGCAACAAGGTGCGCGGTCTGGCCACCGACCGCCACGTCGCCAAGGTGACCCTCGTCGGCGTGCCCGACCGGCCGGGCGTGGCCCATGCCGTCTTCGCGCCGCTGGCGGAGGCGGGCATCAACGTCGACATGATCGTCCAGAACGTCGGCCATGCCGGGACGACCGACCTGTCCTTCACCATCCCCTCGGTCGAACTGGCCCGGGCGGACCGGCTGCTGGAGGAGGTGCGTCGCGAGCTCGGCGCCGCCGAGGTGACGACCGATCGGGGGGTCGCCAAGGTCTCCATCGTCGGGGCAGGGATCCAGAGCGCGCCCGGCTACGCGGCCCGCATGTTCGGCACGCTGGCGGAGGCCGGCATCAACATCGAGATGATCTCGACCAGTGAGATCCGCATCACCTGCATCATCGCCGAGGCGGACGTGGAGGCGGCCGCCCGGGCGCTCCACCGCGCCTTCGCCCTGGAACGCCCGGAGACAGTCGGCCTGGAGTCGCTGGCCGGGGGTGCCGGGGCGGCCGCAGGGTGAGTGGGCCGCACCCGTTCCTGTCGCGTTTGGAGCGCTTCGCGGAGATCGACTCGACGCAGCGGGTCGTGGCCGGCTGGCTGGCGGACGGCCTGCCTGAGGTGGCGCTGGCCACCGCGGACGTGCAGACGGCGGGCCGTGGCCGGGCGGGCCGCGCGTGGCAGGCACCGGCGGGCACGGCCCTCCTCATGACCTGCGGGTTCCGACCGCGCGGGCTGCCGCTGGCCCGGGCCTGGCGCCTCGCAGCGATCGCGTCCCTCGCCCTCGCGGAGGCCGTTGAGGCGCAGGGCTTGCGTGATGGCGCGATCGGCCTCAAGTGGCCCAACGACCTCGTCGCCGACGGGCCGCACGGCGAGCCGCTCAAGATGGCGGGCGTCCTGGGCGAGGTCACGGCCGCGGCTGACGGGACGGTCGAGACCTGCCTCGTCGGACTGGGTGTCAACGTGGACTGGCCGGTCGACCTGTTCCCGCCCGACCTCGCGGCCTCCATGACCAGCTTGCGCGAGCTGGCTCGGCGCCCGGTCGACCGCGACGCGGTCCTGGAGGGCTTTCTTGATCGCCTCGAGCCGCGCCATGAGGCCCTCCTGGCGGGCCGCTTCGACAGTGCCGGCTGGGCGGGCCGCCAGCGCACGACGGGGCGCCATCTGACGCTCCAGGTCGGCGACGAGGTCGTGGCGGGCCAGGGCGTGGGCGTGGACCCGCTGTCCGGTGCGCTCAGGGTGGACGTCGCCGGCACGATCCGCCGCTTCGACAGCGCGGAGGTCCTGCGCTGCCGGATCGTCGCGGCCGGCCGGGGCTGAACGTCGCTGCCAGGTCGGGGGGCCCCGGACCGGTGGGTCGCCGGGCCCCGAACGGGGGGCTCACCGGAGGATCACCCGCGCGGGCGGGGATGGCCGGGTACCCGAGATCCCACGTCTCAAGATCCCACGTCTCACCAGCCCCGTTGGTGGCGCGCACTCCCTCGGGCGCGTCTGCGGGGCCCGGATCCGGCTGCCACGCTCGGGACCAGCCCCGGGGCGATCGAACGGCGACCCCCGGAGCCCCTCGGAGGTCCGTCGCACCAACCCGGTTGGTAGCGAGAGGCGCGGGTGAGCCCAAGCCTTCGGCGCCGTCCTCCGGCCCGGCGCGCAGGCGTACGATGGGCAACGTGGGTGGCCTCTCATCGGGGCGGCTGCGGTCGGCGGGTGGCGCCACGCTCGTCGCCTTGAGCGTCGCGTGCGTCGCGTTCGCCGCGTGGGCCAGCTCGGTCCGGGGTGAAGGCAGCCTGGGCCCGCTGTTCGCGATGCTGACCATGGTCGTGCTCGTCGGCCCGACCGTCCTCGCCGCCGTGGGTGTCCTGGCCGGCGGGACCCGCGGCGCGATCTTCGGAGGCTTGGTCAGCTGGTCATGCTGCGGCATCCTGTTCTGGATCTTCTCGGGCTGGAGCAGCGATGCGGCCGGGACCATCGTCCAGGTGGTCCTCGTCATTGCCTACGGGTCCGCCGGACTGATTGCGTTCATGACCGTGCATGCCCGCGATCAGCGGCACGGGGGCGCCGCCGGGTGACGTCAGCGTGGCGACCGGCCGGCTGTAACGGCTAGACTGCGCCGGTGTTCAGGAAAGCAGCGGAGCGAGGCCGCCAGGGCCTCGTCCCGTTCGACGCCGATCGCTCGGCCGTCGAGGCGGCCAGGCGCGATCCGCGCCGGTTCGAGCCGCTCTACCGCAAATACGTGGGGCAGGTGTACAGCTTTGCGGTCTATGAACTGCGTGATCACCACGCTGCCGAAGACGTGACCGAACAGGTCTTCCTGCAGGCGCTCCGCGGCCTGCCGGACTTCGAGGAGCGTGGGGCCGGGCCCGCCAGCACCTTCCGTGTGTGGCTCTTCCAGATCGCCCGCCGGGTCCTCGCCAACGAGCACCGCCGCCGGGCGCGCCATCCGCAGGCGTCCCTTGACGCGGCCCTTGATGTCTCCGCCGCGGGCCTGGATCCGGCCGCTTTGGCCGCCTCGTCCGACGAGGCGCGGCGGGCCTGGCACGCCATCGGCCGGCTTCCGACCGAGCGCCGCCGCGTCCTGACGCTGCGCTTCGTGGAGGAGATGTCGACCCCCGAGATCGCCGGCGTGATGGGTCGTTCAGAGGGCGCCGTGCGGGTGCTCATCCATCGCGCGCTGCGCGCGGTGGCGACCGAGCTGGAGCGTGACTGACGAGGTGGTCCGGCTGGACGCCTACGTGGAGGGCGTGCTGGCCGGACGACCGGCCCGGCCGCGGCCGTTGCTGGACCCGCTGGACGTCGATCCGGTGGCGGGCCGCGCCGCGGACATCCTGGCCCGCTCCCTGGTCCGCTTCCACCCCTCGTTCCGCTTCGAGGACGCCCTCGCCGCCCGGCTGCGGGCGGTGGGCGAGGCCATGCGCGTCCAACGGCCCGAACCGGTCATCGGTGGCCCCCTGCTGGCCTTCCCCGGCATCGACGAACCCCTGGGTGGCCCGGCCGATGGACCGGCTGGGCCGCTCGGTCGCGGCCTGCTCGTCGGGGGTGCCCTCGCCTCCGGGCTGTCGCTCGCGGGCGCGGTCTTCCTGGCCTGGCGCCGCGGCCACCGGGTGGCGTCGTGAGGAGCGCCGGGCGATGCCGCTGAAGCTGCCGTTCCGAACTCGCGGCCAGGAGTACCCGCCCGACCTCTGGACGCGGTGCCCGAGCTGCGAGGAGATGATCTACAACAAGCAGCTCGACAAGAACCTGCGCGTGTGCCCCAACTGCGGCCACCACTTCCGCCTGAGCGCGACCGCGCGGATCGCGTTGCTGGTCGATCCGGGCTCGTTCGCCGAGCGCGACGCCGGCCTCGCCTCCGTGGATGCACTGGGCTTCGTCGACCAGAAGCCGTACCCGGAACGCCTGGCCGCGGCCAGCGCCTCGACCAGCCTCGGCGACGCCGCGGTGTGGGGCATGGCGACCGTGGCGCACCAGCGCATCGCCCTGGCGGTCATGGACTTCGCGTTCATGGGTGGTTCGATGGGCTCGGTGGTGGGTGAGAAGGTGACCCGCGCCGCGGAGGCGGCGCTGGCCGACCGGGTGCCGCTCGTGGTCGTCTCCGCGTCGGGCGGCGCACGGATGCAGGAAGGCACGCTGGCCCTGATGCAGCTGGCCAAGACGGTCGGCGCCCTCGGCCGCCTGGATGCCGCGGGCGTGCCGTTCGTCAGCGTCATGACCGACCCCACGACCGGCGGGGTCTTCGCCTCGTTCGCCGCCCTCGGCGACATCAACGTGGCCGAGCCCAACGCCCTGATCGGCTTCGCCGGCTCGCGCGTCGCGGCGGGCACGATCGCCGAGTCCCTCCCGCCCGGCTTCCAGCGCTCGGAGTTCCTCTTCGAGCACGGGTTCATCGACCTGGTCGTGCCGCGCCACCAGCTGCGCGATGAACTGGCACGGCTGCTGCAGTACCTGCGAGCGGCGCCGGCCCCCGCCGACCGGGCCGCCCCCGCGGGCACCGGCAACGGCTCGTTCCCGCGGTCGCTCCTGGAGACGCTGGCGGGGGACCCCGGCCGTGGCTGAGCGGCGCGCGGAGGCCGCGGTGGCCCTCACGGAACAGGATCGCGCGGCCGTCTGGGAGCGCGTCCGTCAGGCCCGCAACATCCGCCGCCCGCACGCGCTGGAGCTCCTCCACGCGATGGCGACCGATGTGATCGAGCTGCACGGCGACCGCTACTTCGGCGATGACGGCGCGATCGTGGCCGGCTTCGCCCGCCTGGACGGGCGGCCCATCGTGTTCGTGGGCCAGCAGAAGGGCAGCGACACGGAGGAGAACATCCGCCGCAACTTCGGGAGTGCCCATCCCGAGGGTTTCCGCAAGGCGATGCGCGTCTTCCGCCTGGCGGAGAAGCTGCACCTGCCTGTGCTCACGCTGGTCGACACCGCAGGCGCGCATCCTGGTGCGGCGTCCGAGGAACGTGGCATCGCCGAGGCCATCGCCCGCTCGATCCTGACGATGCTCGGCCTGCGCACGCCGATCGTGGTGGCCATCATCGGTGAGGGCGGCTCGGGCGGCGCCCTGGCGGTGGCGGCCGGCGACGTCGTGCTGGCCCTGGAGAACGCCGTCTACGCCGTGATCAGCCCCGAGGGCTGCGCCAGCATCCTGTGGCGCAGCAGCGAGGCCGCCCCGCAGGCCGCCGCGGCGATGCGCATGACCGCCGCTGAGCAGGCCCGGCTGGGCGTCGTCGACCGCGTCGTGACCGAGCCCCCGGGTGGGGCCCAGGAGGACGCGGCCCGCACGGCCACGCAGCTGCGGGCGGCCATCGTCAGCGAGCTGGACCGCCTCGTGGCGCTTTCCACGCCGGCCCTGCTGGAGGCTCGCCACCAGCGTTACCGGCGGATGGGCGCCTTCACCGTGCACGAGGCCGCGCCGGAGGGTCGGGTCGAGCGGACCGGCCTGACCGACCGCCTGCGCAACATCCTGGACCTGGGACGGCATACCCTTGCCGGGATCGATCCGTCCGAGGCGCTGCCGGATCCGGCCGACGTGGACGAGCCACCGCTGCGGGAGGAGCTGTAGATGGCCGACCGACCCGTCCGCCGCCCCCCAGCGCCCGCGACCGACCCGTCCGGTGACGCGGCGGCCGTCGGCCGCCTCGCGGACGAGCTCCTGCCGGCGCTCATCGCGCGCCTGGAAGCGAGCACGCTCGGGGAGCTGGAGATCCGCCGTAACGGCTGGCATGTCCGCCTGCGCCGGGCGACGCTGGAGGCCGGCCAGCCGGAGGCCAGGGGCCGGCGAGGGGTCGGGCGCCCGCACGTCGCGGCCGACCAGGTCGCCGCGACCGGCCGGTCCGCGGCCCTCGCGGCGGTGGGGCCGGGCCTGCCGGGCAAGGGTGCCGACCGGCGGCCTGCCGCGCTCTCACCCGCCGTCGGCTACTTCAGCCCGCTCGCCAGCCTCACTGCGGGCACCGCCGTGCGTTCCGGCGACGTCCTGGGTCATGTCGATGTCCTCGGGGTGCGCCAGGACGTCGTCGCCCCGGCCGATGGCGTGGTGGGGCGCTACCTCGCCGAGACGGGCCAGGCGGTGGAGTACGGCCAGGAGCTCGTTCGACTCGAGGCCGGACGTGACCCATCCGTGGCGACCATCCCCGCCGAGGCTGGCTGATGTTCGAGCGGATCCTCATCGCCAACCGCGGCGAGATCGCCCTGCGCATCCTCCGCACCTGCCGGCGCATGGGCATCGGGGCGGTCGTGGCCTACAGCGAGGCCGATCGCGACACGCGCGCCGTGCAGCTGGCCGACGAGGCCATCTGCGTCGGGCCGGCCGAGGCCAAGCGCAGCTACCTGTCAGCACCGGCCATCCTCTCCGCCGCCATCGTCACCGGCTGCGATGCCATCCACCCCGGCTACGGCTTCCTCTCCGAGGACGACACGTTCGCCGAGATGACGCGGGCCCACGGCCTGACGTTCATCGGGCCGCCCGCCGAGGTGCTGGAGCGGTTCGCCTCCAAGGCCGGCACGCGCCACCTGCTGGCGAGCCACGGCCTGCCCACGGTGCCAGGCTCGGCCGAGATGCTGCGCGACGATGCCGACGCCCTGGCGGAGGCCGAGCGCATCGGCTACCCGGTGCTGATCAAGCCTTCCGCCGGCGGCGGCGGCCGGGGCATGCGCATGGTCCGCTCCCCGCGGGAGCTCGAGCAGGCCCTCACGGTGTGCCGCTCCGAGGCGCGGGCGGCCTTCGGCGACGACTCGCTGTACCTGGAGAAGTGGCTGGAGGAGACCCGCCACGTGGAGGTCCAGGTGATCGTGGACCGCTACGGCCACGGGGTCCACGTCGGCGAGCGCGATTGCTCCGTCCAGCGGCGCCACCAGAAGCTGGTGGAGGAGAGCCCCTCGCCGGCCCTCTCGCCGGAGGCCAACGCCGAGTTGTGCCGCGCCGCCGTGGATGCCGTGGTGGCGGCCGGCTACGAGAACGTGGGCACGCTGGAGTTCCTGGTGGACCAGGCGGGCAAGGCCTACTTCATCGAGATCAACTGCCGCATCCAGGTGGAACACCCCGTCACGGAGATGCGTTCCGGCCTTGACTTCGTGGCCGAGCAGATCCGCATCGCTGCGGGCGAGCCGCTGGGCTACAGCCAGGCCGACGTCGTCCTGCGGGGCCACGCCGTGGAGTTCCGCATCAACGCCGAGGACGTGGCCCATGATTTCCGGCCCCAGGCCGGCGAGGTCCAGCGCTATCTCGCGCCCGGCGGACCCGGGGTGCGCATGGACAGCCACCTCTACCCGGCCTACGAGGTCCCGCCGTTCTACGATTCGCTGCTGGGCAAGCTCGTGGTCTGGGGGCCCGATCGGCCCTCCGCGCTGGCCCGCGCGCGCGGCGTCCTGGACGAGGTGGTCCTGGAGGGCCTCATCACCAACCTGGACTTCCATCGCGCCCTGTTGCGCAACGAGACGTTCATCGAGGGCGCCTTCACGACCAATCTGCTCGACCGCATCGGCAGCGCGGCCTTCGTCTCCAGCGCGCCGCGTCCACAGGCGGTCGGATGAGCGAAGCCGTCCTCACCACGGCCCAGATCCAGGCCCTCATCCCGCACCGCTGGCCCTTCCTGCTGGTCGATCGCATCGTCGAGTACGACCTGGCCGCCCAGCGCATCGTGGGCCAGAAGGGCGTGACGGCCTCGGAGTGGTTCTTCCAGGGCCATTTCCCGGGCCTGCCGGTCATGCCCGGCGTGCTGCAGGTGGAGGCGCTGGCCCAGACGATGGCCGTCTACGTCGCCCAGCAGGACGGCTTCGGCGATCGCATCGGGCTCTTCGCGGGCATCGAGGAGTGCCGCTTCAAGCGCCTCGTCCAGCCGGGCGACACGCTCCGCCTGGAGATCACGATGGAGCGGCTCGGACGGCGGTTCGGACGCGGCCGAGGCGTGGCGAGCGTGGACGGCGAGGTGGCCTGCGAGGCCCTGCTGAGCTTCATCATCCCCGGCGAGGGGGTCCTGCGGTGACCTTCCGCCTGGCCGTCTTCGGCGACATCCATGGCAACGTAGCGGCCCTGGACGCGGCGCTCGCCGCGGTGGAGCGGGCCCGACCCGACGCGGTGGCCGTCACCGGCGACCTGGTGATGAACGGGCCCCGACCGGCCGAGGTGCTGGCGCGGATCCGTGCGCTTGAGCAGGCCGGCGCATGCGTCGTCCAGGGCAACACCGACATCGCGGTGGCCGACCTGGACCTCAGCGCTGCCTTCCCGTGGCTGGAGGAGGTCCCGGCCGCACAGCGCGCCGCCGCCGAGTGGGCCCATGACACCCTGGCGCCAGCTGATCTGGACCTGCTGCGCCGCCTGCCCGCCGAGCGGCGCCTGCGCGTCGGCGAGGATCTCATCCTGATCTGCCACGGCTCTCCCGGCAGCCAGACGGAAGGCCTGTCGGTGGGGCTCGACGCGGCCGTGACGGTGCAGCGCATCACGCGCACCGACGCGCGGGTCATCGTCTGCGGTCATACCCACGTGGCCGAGACCCGCGAGTTCGGCCGCCGGCTCATCTGCAACCCGGGCTCGTGCGGTTACAGCTTCGACGGCGACGCCGACGCGGCGTGGGCCCTCGTGACCTTCGAGCCCGACGGCGCCATCGTGGCCGACCTGCGGCGCGCCTCGTACGACCCGCTGCCGATGGCCGAGGAAGTCGCCGCCCGCGGCCTTCCGGGCGACGTGTACCGGGCGGCCACCATTCGCACGGGGCGCTTCGTCCGATGAGCGGTCCCACGCCTGCCGGGCGGCGCCGGGTGGTGGTGACCGGTGTCGGTGCCGTGACGCCCCTGGCCAACGACGCGCCCGGCACATGGACGGCCCTGGTAGCCGGGCGGTCCGGCGTGCGGCCGATCACGTCATTCGATCCGGCCCGTCTCACCAGTCGCATCGCCGGCGAGGTGCAGGGACTGGACGCCTCGGGCGTGCTCGACCGCAAGGAGCTGCGGCGCACCGACCGGTTCACCCAGTTCGCCCTGGTGGCGGCTCGGGAGGCGATGGCCCAGGCCTGCCTGCCGGCCCGTCTGGAGGGCGCCATGGCGGAGGAGACGGGAACACTTGTCGCGTCGGGCATGGGCGGCACGGGCACGCTCGTCGAGCAGATCAGCACCTCGGCCACGCGCGGACCGGACCGCATCAGTCCCTTCTTCATCCCCATGGCCATCAGCAACATGGCGGCCGGCCAGGTCTCCATCGTCCTCGGGCCGCAGGGGCCGTCGTACGCGCCGGTCAGTGCCTGTGCCAGCGGCGGGCACGCCATCGGCGAGGGGGCCGAGATCATCCTTCGCGGTGACGCCGAGATGATGATCGCGGGCGGCTCGGAGGCACCCATCTTCGAAGCCTTCGTGGGCGCTTTCGCGGCCATGCGCGCGCTCTCCACGCGGAACGAGGACCCGGCCGGTGCCTCGCGTCCGTTCGACCGGGGCCGCGACGGCTTCGTGGCCGCGGAAGGGGCCGCCATGCTCGTCCTGGAGGAGGCCGGTCACGCCCAGCATCGTGGCGTGCCGATCCTCGCGGAGGTGGCCGGCTACGGCGCGACGTCCGACGCGGTCCACGTGACCCTGCCCGCGCCGGGCGGGGCGGGCGCTCTGCGCGCGGCCCGGCGGGCCCTGGCCAAGGCCGGCCTGCCGCCGACGGCCGTCGACACGGTCAGCGCCCACGCCACCAGCACGCCGGAGGGCGACCCCGCCGAGCTGGCGGCGTTCAGGTCGCTCTTCGGAGCGTACGGACCACGCGTCAGCATCACCGCCACGAAGGGCGCCATCGGTCACACCCTCGGCGCGGCGGGTGCCATCGGCGCGGTCGTGACGATCATGTCGCTGCGCGAGGGCCGGGTGCCGCCGACCCTCAACCTGGTGGATCCCGACCCGGCCGTCGGCGACCTCGACTGCACGCCGCTCGTCTCGCGCGAGCGCGAGCTGCAGGTGGGCCTCGTCAACGCCTTCGGCTTCGGCGGCCAGAACAGCTGCGTCGTCCTCAAGCGCTGGGAGGCCTAGGGTGGCGCAGCGGGTCCGCGCCGCAGCTGACGGAGAGGCGGCCGAACTGGTGGCCCTCATCGACCGCCTGGAGGCGGTCCTGGCGGCCTCGAACCTCTCGGAACTGGAGGTCGAGGTCGGCGAGACGGCCCTCATCCTGCGCAAGCCGGTGGCCCTGCCGGCCCAGGCGGCGGCCGCGGCGCCGGTGATCCGCGAGCAGGCGCTGACCGAGCACCCGGCCGAGGCTGAGGCCGGCGCGTCGCCCTACCACCAGGTGCTCGCCCCGCTCACCGGCCTGCTCTACCTCTCGCCCAGCCCCGACGCAGCGCCGTACGTGCAGGTGGGGCGTGAGGTCAATCAGGGCCAGGTGATCGGTCTGATCGAGGCCATGAAGCTGTTCAACGAGATCAAGTCCGACGTGCGCGGCCGGGTGGTGCGCATCCTGGCCGAGCATGGCGCGCTGATCAAGGCGCGCCAGCCGATCATGGACGTCGATCCCTCATGACCGCCGGGAGGCTACCGCCCATGGGTCCCGCCAGCGTCCGCCTGACCGGCTGGGGCCGGTATGTCCCCGAGCGTGTCCTGACCAACCACGATCTGGGCCGGCTCGTGGAGACGAACGATGAGTGGATCACGTCGCGAACAGGCATCCGCGAGCGTCGCGTCGCCGGGCCCCATGAAACGACCGCCTCCCTGGCCGCCATCGCCGGTGCCCGCGCCCTGGCCGTGGCCGGCCTGGACCCGGCGGAGCTGGACCTCATCCTGGTCGGCACCTGCACCCCCGACTACGGCATGCCGGCCACCGCGGTCTTCGTCAAGGAGGCCCTGGGCGCGACGCACGCGGCCGCGATGGACCTCTCGGCGGTGTGCTCCGGCTTCGTCTACGCCTTCTCGGCCGGCCACGCCTACGTCGCCAGCGGCCTGTACCGAACGGTACTGGTGATCGGGGCGGAGGTCCTGACCCGCATCATGGATTACCAGGACCGCAACACCTGCGTGCTCTTCGGTGACGGCGCGGGAGCCGTCGTGCTGGCCGCGTCCGAGGAACACGGTGGTGGCCTGCTGGGGTTCGAGCTGACGGCCGACCCCGATGGCGCCTACAACATCTGGACCCCGGCCGGGGGCACGGCCCTGCCGACCGATCCGGCGACCGTCGAGGGCCGCCTGCGATACGTGCGCATGAAGGGCCAGGAGACGTACCGCTACGCCACCCGCACGATGGCCCGCACGGTGGAGAAGGCGCTGGTGCGGGCCGGCCTCACGGCCGACGACATCGCCCTCTTCGTGCCCCACCAGGCCAACGTGCGCATCATCGAGGCCGTGGGCAAGCAGCTGGGCATCGGGCTCGACCGCGTCTACGTGAACGTCGACCGCTACGGCAACACCAGTGCGGCGTCGGTGCCGATCGCCCTGGCCGAGGCGGTCGACGCGGGGCGCGTGCGGCCCGGCGACACGGTCGTCTTCGTGGCCTTCGGTTCGGGGTACACGAGCGGTGCATGCGTCGTCGGCTGGACGGCCGACCCCGCGGCCGCCGCACGGGCTGCCGCGGTGCCGCCATTCGTGACCATCCAGCCTCCCGCGGACGTCCCGCTGGGCGACCCCACGCCGGCGGAGCTGCAGCCGATCTTCGCCGAGAAGGAGGCGGCCGGGGCGCGTCGGGTGGGGGAGGGGCCAGCCGCTCCCTCCGGGCTGCCGACAGCGGCCGGAGCTCGGGCATGATCGACCTGACCGGGCAGCACGCCCTGGTGACCGGCGGGGCGCGGGGGATCGGCCGCGCCATCGTGCTGCGGCTCGCCCGTCAGGGCGCGGATGTCGCCTTCAGCTATCGAGCCAACGCCGAGGCGGCGGCCGAGGTGGTGAGCGCGATCGAGGGCCTCGGTCGGCGCGGCTTGGCCGTCCAGGGCGACGCCAGCGATCCGGCCACCGCCGAAGCCCTGGTCAGGGCCACCCTCGAGGCGTTCGGGACCATCGAGATCCTGGTCAACAACGCGGGCACGACCCGCGACGACCTCATCATGCGCATGACGCCCGAGGCGTGGCGGGTGGTGCTGGAGACCAACCTCTTCGGTGCGTTCTACACCATCAAGGCCGTGACCCGGCCGATGCTCAAGGCGCGCCGCGGACGGATCATCAACATCACCAGCGTGTCGGGCCAGGCCGGCCAGACGGGGCAGGCCAACTACTCCTCGGCCAAGGCGGGCCTGATCGGTTTGACCAAGGCCACGGCCCGCGAGCTCGCCAGCCGCGGCATCACCGCCAACGCCGTGGCCCCGGGCTTCGTGGACACCGACCTGACCCACGACCTGCCGGAGGCGCTCAAGGAGCAGATCCGGGCTGCGACGCCGCTGGGGCGCTTCGGCACGGCCGAAGAGGTCGCCGATGCGGTGGCGTTCCTGGCGTCGGACGAGGCGGCCTTCATCACCGGCCAGGTCCTGGCCGTCGACGGTGGCCTGGTGATGATGTGACGGCTGCCGAGGCCGGCTGGACCGGCGGTCCGATCGCCGACGTCCTGCGGCGGCGCGTGGTGACCCACGCCGATGCGCGGGGTGCCTTCACCGAACTCTGGCGCGCGTCATGGACCGACCCCCTGGGTGGTCGGCCGTTCGTCCAGGCCAACCTCTCGCGCTCCCTGCCACGCGTCCTGCGTGGCCTCCACGTCCATCGCCACCAGGCTGACCTGTGGAGCGTGCTGGCCGGCGTGGGGACGGTCGCCCTGGTCGACCTGCGGCCGGCGCTGGGCGGCTCGACCGCGGCGCTACCGACGGCCGTGCTGCCGGTGGAGGCCGGTGATCAGGTCTACATCCCGGCCTTCGTGGGGCATGGCTTCTACGCCCACAGCGAGCTGCAACTCTGCTATCTCGTGACCAACGAGTACGACGGCACCGATGAGCTGGGCTTCGCCTGGGATGACCCGGCCGCCGCGGTGGCCTGGCCCGAGCGGGCGCCCATCCTGTCCGACCGCGATCGGGCCAACCCGCCGCTGGCCGATCTCGTGGCCCGCCTTCGCGGTCTCGCCTGACCCGCACCGCACGTCCCACGTCGTCGCACCTTCCCGTTCCACGTGGCACCAACCGTGCTGGTGGTACGTGCGTCCGTACGGTCGTCGCGGCCGCTGACCGGCGGCCGCCGTGCTCGGAGCGGCCGCTCGTCGGCCCGTGGCGCGATCCCCGACGCCCGCAGTACCAGACACGTTGGTGCCCAGCAGGACGTTCAAGGGCCGCACGCTCCGAACGGTGCCCGGCATGACGGTCGGGCCAGGGCCGGCCGCCGGCGGGCACGCCCAGCAGGCGGTGACGGCTACCCCGGCGCCACGCCTAGCCGCCGGTGAGGCTCTCCAGCCGCGCCGCCAGCGCGTCCGGCCACGGCCGCAGGACGACTCCGAGGGTGGCGGCGCGCCCGGCGTCGAGCACGGCCCAGCGGGGCGGCGTCGACGGTCGCGGGTACGCCGCCTGCGGTATGGGGCGCACCGCGGTGGGCCGCCCGACGAGCCGCAGGACGGCTTCGGCCCACGCGGCGCGTGAGGCCTGGCCGCCGTTGACGAGGTGGTACAGGCCGCCCGGCGCGCGCTCGATCAGGTCGAGCAGGGCGGCCGCGAGATCCGCGGCATAGGTCGGCGACCCCACTTCGTCGGCTACCACCGGCAGCGGGTCGCCGGGCGGGAGCCGGTCGGCCGCAGCCAGGATCTTGACCGGGAAGTCGGGCGCGCCGGGGCCGAACAGCCAAGCCGTGCGGATGACCCACAGGTCGGCCGGTCGCCCGGCGCGGCCGAACGCGACCGCGGCGGCCCGCTCACCGGCCAGTTTGCTGGCGCCGTAGGCGTTCGGCGGTTCGGCTGGATCGTCCTCGCGGTACCCGCGGCCGTCCGTGCGCGCGCCGTCGAAGACCTCGTTCGTGGAGACGAGCACCAGCCGCGCCCCGGCGGTCGCGGTCGCCTCGGCCAATTCGCGGACCGCGCGTGCGTTGCGCCGCATGGCCGTCGCCGGGTCGCGGGCGCAGGCGTCGACGTCGGTCCAGGCGGCGCAGTGGATCACCACCCCCGGCTGGTCACGGGCCAGCAGCGGCGCCGCGGCGCCCGGCACGTCCAGGTCGTACTCCGGGCGGTCCCACGGCACCACGGGCCGGCCCGCCGCGCCCACGCCGGCCACCACGGCGCGGCCCAGCCGCCCGCGCGCGCCCGTCACGACCGTCGTGGCGCCCGTGGCCGCGATCACGCCTCCACGGACTCGGCCAGCCGCCGGCCGTACTGCCGTTCGTAGTAGGCGTCCCAGGCCGCGTCGCGCCGGCGGCGCCACCACGTCTCGTGACCCCGGTACCACGCCACGGTGCGGCTCATGCCATCCTCGAAGCCGGTCGAGGCCCGCCAGCCCAGGGCCGCGGCCCGTGCCCCGGTCATGGCGTAGCGGCGGTCGTGGCCCGGCCGGTCCGGGACGCTGCGCGCCAGCGACCAGGGCTTGTGCAGGCGGTCCAGGATGGCCGCCGTGACGTCGCGGTTGGTCCGTTCACCCGCGCCGGGCAAGTTGTAGACGTCGCCGCTCGCGCCGCGCTCCAGGACCGCGGCCACCCCGTCGGCGTGGTCGTCGACGTACAGCCAGTCACGGCGCTGGAGACCGTCGCCGTAGAGCGGCAGGGGCATGTCCTGGAGGGCACTGGTGATGAAGAGCGGCACGAGTTTCTCGGGGTGCTGGTGCGGCCCGAAGGTGTTCGCGCCGCGTGTGATGACGGTGTCCAGGCCATACGTCACGTGGTACGCCTGGACGAGCATCTCGCCCGCCGCCTTGGCCGCCGCGTACGGGCTGCGCGGCGCGAGCGGGTCGCCCTCCGAGCTGGCGCCCGTTTCCACCGAGCCGTACACCTCGTCGGTCGAGACCTGCAGCAGGCGGCGTGGTCGCCCGTCGGCCGCCATCGCCGCCCGCACCGCCTCCAGCAGGACGTGCACCCCGATGACGCCCGTGCGCAGGAAGTCGTCGGCGGCGAGGATGCTCCGATCGACGTGCGATTCGGCGGCGAAGTTGACCACCGCGTCGGCCTCGGCGACGAGCGGCGCCACGAGGTCCGCATCAGCGATGTCGCCGTGCACGAAGCGGAGGCGGCCGCCGGTGGCCGAATCGGCCAAGGCCTCGTCCAGGTTGTCGCGGTCGCCGGCGTAGGTGAGCTTGTCCAGGACCACCAGCTCATCGCTCGTGGCCGCCAGGCGACGTCGTGCGAAGGCGCTGCCGATGAAGCCGGCACCGCCCGTCACGAGGAGCTTCACGTGGTCCCTGCCCCGGCGCCGGGCGGCCGCGGGCCGCGGCGGTCGGCAACGGGCGGCGGGCCAAGGTGCCCCTCGGCCGCGGCATGGCTCGCGGCAATGGACGCATGGAGGAGGGACTCGACCGTCCCCGCGTCCGACCACTGGCCCTCGTAGCGACGCCAGAAGAGGCGGCCGGACCCGACGTAGTGGTTGAGCACGTCGGTGATCTCGAACTCGCCCCGCCCCGATGGCGAGAGACCCTCGATGACGGCGAAGGCGTCGGGCCGCAGGAAGTAGACGCCGATGGGGATGAGGTCGCTCTTGGGCGCCGCCGGCTTCTCCTCGAAGCCCACCACGCGGCCCTGGCCGTCGATCTCGGCGACCCCGAACCGCTCCGGGTCGGGCACCTGGTACAGGAGCGTGCCGGCATCCCACGGGCCGGTCTCGAAATCACGGGCCGTGTCGAGCAGCGGCGGGCCGATGAGGATGTTGTCGCCCAGCACGACGCAGAACGACTCGCCGCCCACGAAGTCGCGGGCCAGGCCGATGGCGTGGGCGATGCCGAGCGCCCCGCGCTGGTAGCGATAGGTGAGATCGAGGCCGAAGTCCCGCCCGTCGGCCAGGAGCTCCACGATGTCGCCCACGCTGCGGCCCCCGAGCACGACCATCACCTCGCGGATGCCCATGCCCCGCAAAGTCTCGATAGGGTAGAAGAGCATCGGCCGGTCGTGGATCGGCAGCAGGTGCTTGTTGGTGACGGTCGTCAGGGGATACAGCCGGGTCGCCGTCCCGCCGGCCAGGATGAGGCCCTTCACTGGCTCATCGTAGCCGTGGCTCAGGCGCCGTGACGCGAGAAGAGGCGCGGCAGGCGGTGCTTCCAGCCGCTGGGCAGGACGGTATCGATGGCGTCGTCGATGGTCACGATGCCCTCGAGGTGGCCGTCATCGGCCACCACCGGCACGGCCAGCAGGTTGTACCGGGCCACGGCCTGGGCCACCTCGTCCTCGTCGGCGAGGACGCCCACGGCCACCGGTTCGGGGTACATGAAGGTACGGACCAGCGCGTCCGGCGGAGCCACGATCAGGTCGCGCAGGGAGACCACGCCGACGAGCCGCTCGGCGTCGTCGATGACATAGATGTAGTAGATCGTCTCGGCGTCGGGCTCCAGCTCGCGGAGGCGCTGGATGGTCTGCTCGGCCGTCAGGTCGTCGCGCACGGCCACGTACTCGGTCGTCATCATGCCGCCGGCCGAGTCCTCGGGATAGCCCAGCAGCTCGGCCATCTCCTTGGCTTCGGTCGGCTCCATGAGCGGCAGGATCTCGTCGCGGGCCGTCTTGGAGAGGTCGGCGATGAGATCGGCGGCGTCGTCGGGGCTCATCTCCTCCAGGATGTCGGCGGCACGTGCCGGGAGGAGGTCCTCCAGCACCTCCACCTGCGTGTCCGGCTCCATCTCCTCGATGGCGTCGGCCGCGGCCTCGTCGTCCAGGCTGGCCAGGACGCCGGCCCGGTCACGCGGGGCGAGCTGGTCGATGATCGAGGCCAGGTCGGCCGGGTGTAGCTCGCGCAGCCCGGCGTGGGGCACCCGCAGGCGGATCGAGGCGATGGACGTCTCGACCGGATCCACGTCCTCCCAGTCGATGTAGCGCTCGGGCAGCGGGAGGCGCAGGTTGTGCGCGATCGTGCGATACGGCCCCTCGATGCCCAGCCGCCGCAGCAGGCCGGCCGCTCCCACGTCGACCGCCACCAGGTGCAGCGTGCCCTCGAGCTCGTCGAGGCGCAGGTCGTTGACCCGCACCACCTTGCGCCCGTCGAGGTCCACGATCTGCTTGTCCTGCAGGTCCGCATTGAGCAGCAGCTCGTTGGGTCGCTGGCGGAACTTCGTGATGTCGATGCGGTCGGTGTTGAGCGTCGCGCCGCCCAGGTCGAAGGAGGCCACGTCGGACCATGGCAGGAAGATGCGCCGTCCGTCGGTACGCACCACCAGCCCGGTCACCGGGGGATAGCGGTCGCCGATGGCGACGATCAGGTCGGCGACCTTGCCGATGGCCTCCCGCTGCGGGTCACGGACGGGGCGGCCCACGACCTGGCTCAGGTAGAACTGCATGCTGAACCTCGTCGGCGGGAGGGCGTGGCCATGCCGGAGGACCGCCGGCAGTGTATGTCGGCGCGAGGGGAGCGGCAACCCGCGCGGCTGCCCTCATCCCGGCCAGTACGTCCGGGCCGCCTCAGGGTACCTCTGGCCCGCTCCGCCGTCGGGCGGGCCACTCCTACGATCGCGCCGTGGACGAGCCCATGCCGCCCCGTCATGCCCCGCGCCCGACGTCCGGGCATGCGCGCGGGATGCGCCATCGGCCGGTCGGCGCGCCGCCGCCCGAGGCATCCGCCGGCAACGAGCGGTTCTTCAGCTCGCTGGCGCACGCCGCCGCACGCCTGTCGGGCAGCCTCGAGCGCGCCGCGATCCTCCACATCGTCGTCGGCGAGGTGGCCGAGACGCTCGAGGTGGACGCGGTCACCGTGCGGCTCATCGACGAGGAGGGCCGCCTGCCCGTGCTGGCCTGGGCCGGCCTGCCGGCCCGCCAGGCCCGCCGCCTGCCCCCGTTCACGGTCGACGAACCATGGTTCACCCGCCTGCGCCGCAAGCCGCGGCCGTGGGTCCGCCACCGCCTGGCCCCCGACGACGCCTATGACGCGGACCTCCGCTTCGAGGCGTCGGTCGTCGTGCCGCTCGTCCAGGAACGGCAGGTCATCGGCCTGTTGTCGGCGGTACGGCGTGTCGCCCGTATCTGGGCGCCGGAGGAAGTGGCCTTCCTGGAGGCGGTCGCCGGGCAGGCCGCCATCGCGCTCCACAACGCCGGCCTGTACGAGGAGGCGCACCGCTGGGCCGGGCAGCTGTCGGTGGTGCAGGCCTCGGTCAACCGCATGAACCGCCTGACCTCCGTCGCCGAGATCGGCGAGGCCGTCGTGGAGGAGACCCGCCGGGTCGTCGACTACCACAACTGCCGCGTCTACGTCATCGAGCCGCCCGACGTGGTCCCGATCGCCTTCAAGGGCGATGTCGGCACGTACGACACGATCCCGGTGGACGTCCTGCGGACACGCATCGGGGCAGGCTTCACGGGCTGGGTCGCCGAGCACGGGGAACCGCTCCTGATCCACGACGCCAACGCCGACCCGCGCGGCGCGACGATCCCCGGCACCGACAACGTCGACGAATCGATGGTCGTGGTGCCCATGAAGTACGACGACCTGGCCATCGGCGTGGTGACCCTGTCCAAGCTGGGCCTGCGGCAGTTCGACCTGCGCGACCTGCAGTTGATGCAGATCCTGGCCAATGCGGCCGCCACGGCCATCCAGTCAGCCCGGGCCCTGGCGGAGACGCGCCAGGCTGCCGAACGCATGCAGAACCTGCTCCAGATGTCGAGCGAGCTGACGCTCAGCCTGGAGCCCGCCACGGTGGCCGACATCCTGGCGCGGCACCTCTCGGAGGCCACCGGCCTCGACGAGTGCACCATCAGCTTCTGGGAGCGCGAGACGGATCGCATCGTCTCGTGGGGCTTCTGGCCGCCGCGCCCGGCCGGAGACCGGACGGAGATCTACGAGCTGGGCGCCTTCCCCGAGACGCGGCGCGTCCTGGAGCAGCAGGTGGCCGCCACCATCGACCGGCACGACGAGGAGGCCGACCAGGCCGAACGCGACGAGCTCGGCGTACTGGGCTTCGACGGCCTGTGCATGCTGCCGCTGGTGGCCAAGGGCGAGTCGATCGGCCTCATCGAGCTGTACGGGCACGTGCCGATCCACCTCGACGCCGCGCAGCTCGACCTGGCGCGGGCGATGGCCAACGAGGCCGCCATGGCGCTCGAGAACGCGCGCCTCTACGAAGCGGCGCGGCGGCTCGCCGACCGTGACCCCCTGACGGGCTTCCTCAACCACCGCGCCTTCCACGAGCGCCTCGGCGAAGAGATCCTGCGCGGCCACCGCGGCCGCCGGCCGGTCGGCCTGCTGATGCTGGACGTGGACGATTTCAAGCTCGTCAACGACACCCTGGGCCATCAGGTCGGCGACCAGGTCCTGCGCTGGGCCAGCGAGTGCATCGCCGGGACGCTGCGAGCGACCGACGTGGCCGCCCGCTACGGCGGCGACGAGTTCGCCGTGATCCTGCCCGACACCGCCGCGGCCGATGCGCAGCAGGCCGCCGCCCGCATCATCGAGACGTTCGCCGCGCGGGCCTTCCAGACCGAAGCGCGTGGCGAGGTGCCCATCGCCGTGTCGATCGGGGTGGCCGCCTACCCCGTCGACGCCCGCTCGGCGGGCGAGCTGGTCGGCGCGGCCGACGCGGCCCTCTACAGCGTCAAGCGGGCGGCGGGCGGCTCCTGGGCCCCGGCCGGCCCCATGGAGGTACCCGCGCCGACCCCCGTCCTGGTCCGCGCCGCGGGCTGAGCCGCAGCCGGCGGCGGGACCCCAGGCCGCGCCGCGCCCGGCCGCCGCGTCGGGCACACTGGGGCGATGCCGGCCGAGCCGCCCTACCCGTTGCCCGTGGACCCCGAGGAGCCGCCGTACGAGTCACGGCCGCGCGCCTCGCGAGGTGACGATGTGCCGCTCCTTCCCAACGCTGCGCTGGCGCGGCTGTTCGGCGAAGCGGGCGACCTGATGGATCTGAAGGGCGAACTGGTGTTCAAGGGCGTCGCGTATCGCCGCGCCGCCGAGGCCATCGAACGCAGCCCGGTCGCCGTGGCCCAGGCCTACCGCGCGGGCGACCCGCCGCGCCTGCCGGGGGTCGGCGCCGCCATCACCGACAAGCTGGCCGAACTGGCCGACACCGGCCGCCTGCGCTTCTACGAGCGGCTGCGGCGTGACGTGCCGGCCGGCCTGCTGGACCTGCTGGACGTGCCCGGCCTGGGGCCGCGGACCGTCCACCTGCTGCACACGGAGCTCGGCATCGTCGACCTCGCCGGCCTGGCGGCGGCTGCGCAGGCCGGGCGTATCCGGTCCGTGCGCGGCCTGGGCCAGCGAACGGAGGAACGCATCCTGGCTGCCGTGGCCGGGCAGGTTGCGGCGGGCGGCCGGCTGCGGCTGGGTCAGGCGGCGGAGATCCTGGGTCGAGTCCTCGGCGGGCTGGAGGGCACGCCCGGCCTGGTCGGGCTGATCCCGGCCGGATCGTTCCGGCGGCGGCGCGAGACGATCGGAGACCTCGACGTCCTGGCGGAGACGGATCGACCGGACGAGCTCGTCAAGCGCTTCGTGGAGCTGCCCGGGGTGGACGCGGTCGTCGGGCGCGGCTCGCGCAAGGCAGCCGTGCGTCTCCGCCACGGACCGCAGGTCGACCTCATGCTCATGCCGCCCGGTGAAGGCGGGGCCTACCTCGTCCACTTCACCGGCTCGGCTGCCCACAACGTCCGCTTGCGCGGCCGGGCCCGCGAGCGTGGCTGGAGCCTCTCGGAACAGGGTTTCGTCCGCCTGGGCGAGCATGGCCAGCCGCTGTCGGGCGCGGCCGCCGAGCGTCGGACGTTCGAGACCGAGGCGGAGGTCTACGGTTTCCTGGACCTGGCCTGGATCCCGCCCGAACTGCGCGAAGACACCGGCGAGATCGAGGCGGCGGAAGCCGGGACGCTGCCTCACCTGGTGGAGCTGGCCGACCTCTGCGGCGACTGCCACAGCCACTCCGACTGGTCCGACGGCCACGCCTCACCGGAGCGGATGGCGGAAGTCGCCCGCGCTCGCGGCCTGGCCTACCTCGTGCTGACTGATCACACGCAGAGCCTGGGCATCGCCCGCGGCCTGGACCCGGAGCGGGTCGAGCGCCAGCGGTCGGTGATCGCCCGACTCAATGACCGCTACCGTCGCGAGGAGGAGGAAGGGAAGGCCCCGGTGGGCAGTCATCCCGATGGCTTCCGCTTGCTGCACGGCTGCGAGCTGGAGATCCGCGCCGACGGCCGCCTGGACTATCCCGACCGGCTGCTGGCCAGCTTCGACGTCGTGGTGGCCAGTCTCCACGTGGGCCGCCGCCAGCCCACGGCGCAGCTGATGGCGCGCTACGCGGGCGCCCTCGCCAACCCCCATGTCGACATCATCAGCCACCCCTCGGGCCGCAAGCTCGGCGAGCGAGACGACCTGGACCTGGACTGGGCGACCTTCTACGGCGAGGCGGCGCGCAGCGGCACGTGGCTGGAGATCAACGGCTCCGACGAGCGCCTTGATCTCGCACCCGAGCGTGCCCGCGCCGCCCGTGCCGCCGGTTGCCGGTTCACCATCGACTCGGACGCCCACTATCTCCACGAGTTCGACAACCTGGCCTGGGGCACGGCCATGGCGCGCCGCGCCTGGCTCGAGGCGGGCGACATCGTCAACACCCTGCCGCGCGAGACATTCCTGGCCGCCGTGCGCGCCCGCGGCTGAGCGCGGCGCGGCCGGCCCGGACATCGGCCCGGGTCGGTCAGACGCCGAGCAGGAAGTCGGCGGCGATCCCCAGCGCTTCGTCCAGGTGGCCGCGCAGGCCGTGGACGGCGCCCGGGAAGACCACGAGACGCCCGTGGGGCAGCGTCCGGGCCGCGGCGCGGAGCAGGTCGATCCGAGCGAACGGATCACGGTCCCCGGACAGCAGCAGGACCGGGCAGCTGATGGCCGGCCAGTGCGCGACCCGCGAGCCCAGCTCGGGCTGCCCGGGGCGGTGCACCGGGAAGCTGAAGCACACCAGGGCCGGCACGGATGCCTGCGCCGCCGCGAGGCTGGCCATGCGGCCGCCGAACGAGTGGCCGCCCAGCGCCAGGCCCTGGTCGGCCGCGGCCGCGGCGAGGAAGATCCAGACCGCCGCTTCCGGCCGGCCCCGCGGCAGGTCGATCGCACGGGCCTGCACCCCACGGCGCGTCAGGGCGTCGACGTACGGCTGCATCGACGCGGCGCTGCCGGACGCGCCATGGCCGAGCACGATGCGCGTCGCCAGGGGTGCCATCGGGATCATCCTAGCCGGCCGACGCGGGCGTCCGCGCCGCGGCTTGCGCGCCGGCGCTGCACCTGCCGCGGCGGCGCACCGACGTCCTTGGTGAGCCGGCCGCCGCCGCACCGGGGACCGAGCTGGGCCCGCTGCCGCGCCGCCGTGGCGTGCGCGCTTGAACCCCTGAGGTTCGCAGCGGGGACGAAGCCGCCAGCCAGGCTCCCCGATCGGCGGCTCCTGCGCCGAGCTGAAACCCCCAGGTTCAGGAGCACGACGGGCCGCCTCGGATCCAACCTGCGTTCGTCGTTGTGAACCTCACACGTTCATCCGGCCGCCAGTGGGTCATGCCCTGCTCGGGCCGTGCGGGGGTCCGGCCCCTGGTGGGCGATGCGCGGGCTCAGGCTGTCGCGCCGTGGGCATGCCGGGCTCGGCGATGGTGCCCTGCCATGCATCCGTGGACCGGGCGCCGGCCCGGGTCGTGCACCGGTGGGCCACGCACGGTCGGTTCGGGCCACGACGGTCCCCGGACCGTAGACTCGTCCCATGCATGACCGCCGGACGCGCCTGCTGGACCTCACGGCGCTCGTCGCAATCCTGAGCGTGCCGGCCGGCGTACTCGACGGGCCGGCCTGGTGGCTCGGCGTGGCGGCCCTGATGGCGGCAACCGCTGTGGCCGCACGCGCTACGACCGACCGCTCGTGGCATGGCCTCCCGCTTGCCCCCGTGGCGCTCCCCATGCTGGCCGCGTTCAGTGCGGCCGGGCTCGTCCACCTCGCCGGCGACAGCGCCATGTGGGCGCTCGCCGTCGCCTGCGGCGCCGCCCTCGTGGCCGTGACGCTGCTCGCCGAGGCCCGGCTGGCCGGACCTGCCGATGATCGGCGCGCCCGCCTGGAGCGGCAGGTCGTGCCTCTCACCATCGTCCTTGCCTTCGCTTCGTTCCTGACCGCGGCTGGCGCCATCCCCGGCGGCCTCGCCGAGGCGTCCGGCCAGTCGACAGCCACGGTTCCCGGCGCGCTGGCGCCCTCCGGCGTGCTGCTACTGGCACTGGCCGATGCAGCCATCGCTGCCGGCCTGGGCTACCGGCTGGCGGCCCTGCGCACGACCAGCGTGATGGAGGCGCTGCGCATCGCGGGCACGTATGGTGTCGTGACCGGCCTGGGAGCCGCCCTGCTGCGCGTCCTCGAGCTGCCGCGGCTCTTCGGGCCCGCCGTCCTGGCCGGGGTCTTTTACCTCTGGAGCGCCTATCGCGACGCTTCCGCTGCGCAGCGCCGCACCTCTGCGTGGCTGCTCGAATACGGCTTGCTGGCGGCCGCCCTGGTACTTGTGGTGGGCTGGAACCTGTTACTCCATTGACCCGCTCCCGGCGATCCGTGCAGCGGGTCTGGTACGGGCAGGGGACCATCGGGCTATACGTGCGGGGGTCGCGGCGTGCGACAACTGGGGGGCGCCTGGAAGTACCGGCGTCCTGACGGCTGGCCGCCGTCCGACGAGGTCCGCACCGCGACCGCCTCGACCACCCGCCTCGCACCCCCCGCACCCCCCGGAGTGCCGTCCCTGCGCGCCCTCGGCCTGGGCCTTGCCCTGGCCATGCTGACGGCGGCCCTGGTGACATTGGTCGTGGCCATCGGCATCCTTCCGGCCGTTGGTTCGAGCGGGACGCGGAGCGGGGGGACGCAGAACGGATCGGGTGGCAGCGCAGTAGCCGGCGGCCTTGACCAGGCCCGCACGTCGGCACTCGCCATGGCCGCCGACCCCAGCGCCGCCCAGGTCGCGGCGGCGAAGCCGGGCGCGGCCCCGTCCAAAGATGCCGTGACGGCCCTGCAGCGCGCCTTCAGCGCGGCGGGGCCGGCCGCCGTGAGCATCATCGTCATCGACGCGACGGGCCGCCCGCACCTCGCCTGGACGGCGACGGGGGTGGGCGTCGCGCCGACCGGCCAGCCGGCCCAGCCCCTGCCGGCCGTGGGGACGGCCACGGTGTCGGCTCCCTTCGTGGCCCCCGGCGGCGACCACGAGCTCACGGTGGCCACCGGCGTCACCGGTACGGTCTCCGGCCACGCCGTCAGCGGTGCCGTCCTCGTCACGATCTCACTGGACGCGCTCAGCGCGGCGGCGCCGCCCCCGTCCCCGGCGCTCGAGCCGCCGAGCGGCCTGCCCCCGGCGCCGTTCTGGGCGGCGGTGCTCGTGGTGCTCCTGCTGGCCGGGGCGTGGGCCGTGCGCCGCGTCCTGCGCCCGGCCCGCGAGATGGCCGAGTCCCGCGCCGATCTGGAGCAGCGCTACCAGGAGGCGGTCGCCAACGCCTACCTTGACGGCCTGACGGGTTTGGGCAACCAGCGCGCGTTCTCCGAGGCCTTCGAGCACGGCCTCCAGGCCGCGGCGCGTGATCACCTGCCGCTGGCCCTGCTGCTCATCGACCTGGACGACTTCAAGCGGGTCAACGACACCGACGGCCACAGTGCCGGCGATGCCCTCCTGCGCCGCTTCGCGCGCATCGTCGAGGGCACGGTGCGCCGCACGGATCGGGCCTACCGGCTGGGCGGCGACGAGTTCGGCGTGCTGATGCCCGCCACGGAGGCCGACGGGGCGGCCGTGGTCGCCCGCCGGCTCCTCGCCGCGGCGCTCGAGCCGCCTCGCGAGCGGGAACCCGGCCGGGGCGCCGCGGCCCGGGGCATCTCGTTCTCAGCCGGCATCACGGCCGCGCCCCGGTTCGCCACCACCCAGGTGGAGCTGTACCGCCAGGCGGACGCGGCACTCTACTGGTCGAAGCGCCACGGCCGCACGGACGTCGCGGTGTTCGACGCGACGCGCCACGACCTGGGGGCGCCGCTGGCCTCCGTCGACGAGGCGACCGCGGTCCAGGCGGTACTCGACGAGCACCTCCTGCGGGCCGTCTTCCAGCCCATCGTGGCCCTCGCCACGGGCCGCATCATCGGCTACGAGGGCCTCGTGCGCCCGACGCGCAGCGCCTTCCCGGACCCGGGCGCCATGTTCACGGCGGCGGAGGGGTGCGGCCGCACGCTCGAGCTCGACCGTGCCTGCCTGGAGACGGTCGCGGCCGCCGCGGCCGCCATCCCGGCCGACAAGTGGGTCAGCCTCAACCTCTCCCCGCGCACGCTCGAGGCGCCCGAGTTCAACGCCCTGGCCCTCTGTCGCCAGCTGGCGCGCCTGGGGTTGCCTTCCCAGCGCATCGTGCTCGAGCTGACCGAGCGTGAGGCCATCGAGGACCTCGAGCGCCTTCGCCACAACCTGGAGGGCCTGCGGGCCCTCGGGGTGCGCGTGGCGGCCGACGACGTGGGGGCGGGCAACGCCGGCCTGCGGCTCCTCAGCCTCGTCGCCTTCGACGTGGTCAAGGTGGACCTGTCGCTGGTCCAGGATGCCGCCACGCGCCAGACCTCGGCGCACGTGCTCGAGACGCTCCAGGAGATCTCCGCCCGGCGCGGCGCGATGGTCATCGCCGAGGGGCTCGAGACGGCCCAGCAGCTGCAGGTCGTGCGCGCCGCGGGCATCGAGGCCGCGCAGGGCTACCTGCTCGGGCGTCCGGCGGAGGCGGTCGATCACGACACGATCGACCTGGACGCCCTCGCCATCGGCGACCACGTGCGGCGGCTCTACGCCGGGTCAGCCCAGGGACTCGGACCCGACCGCGGCTGACCGCTGGCCCCGTGTCGGCCGTTGCCGACCGGGGCAAGGTGTGGTACAACCGGGGCCCATCCCCGTGCCCGTCCCGCCGCGTCCTGCCGCGCCCGACCCAGCTGATCGAAGGAGCCCATGAGCCTCACGCCTGCCGCCGAATCCGCCCCCAACCCGATCCGCCTCAAGCGCCAGCTGGTCGACCAGGCCATCGACGCCGCGCGCCGGGCCGATTGGGCGGGCGCCGCGGAGATCAACCGTCGCATCCTGGAGCTGGGCCCCGACAGCGCCTCGGAGAATCGCCTGGCCAAGTCGCTGTGGGAGCTGGGCGAGCTGGCCGAGGCCCGCGTGCACTACCAGGCCGCCCTGGCGCTCGATCCCACCAACCGCATCGCGGAGCGCAACATCGACCGCCTGCGGGTCCTCCTCAACGAGGCCGGCGATCGCACCACGCCGGCCAAGCTGGGCAGCAAGGCGCCGGTCTCGATCTTCGTCGAGGAGACCGGCAAGACCGGCTTCGCGGGGCTGCACGACCTGGCCCGCCCCAAGCAGCTGGCCCAGGTCAACCCGGGTGACGCGGTGGAGCTCGTGCCCCGTGCCGCTGAGCTGCGGGCCACGTCCAACGGCGTGGAGATCGGCGCGGTCGAGCGCTCCGTGGCGGCCCGCCTGCTCAAGCTGATGGCCGACGGCAACCAGTACGCGGCCGGCGTCACCTCCCTGGGCGACCGCGACGTGCGCATCATCATCCGCGAGATCTACCAGGACCCGCGCAACTACGGCAAGGTCTCCTTCCCCACGGCGGCCAAGGCGTCGGACCTGCGGCCGTACACCAAGGGCACCCTCATCCGCGAGGAGATGGACTTCGAGGAGGACCTCGACCTGGACGATGAGGACGAGGAGATCGATGACATCGAGCGCGTCCTGCCGGTCGAGGTGACCGAGGAGGAGGCCTTCATCGAGGAGCCCGAGGATCTCGAGGAGGAGTAGTCGCCGCCGCGCCACCCGGCGCGGCTAGACTGCCGTCGATGGCGGAGCCGCTCTCCTCGCTCATCCGTCCTGACAGCGGTCCCAGCCTTCCCTTCCTCGCCCGGCTCGCGCCCCCGCCGGCGCCGAACCTCCTGGCCGCGGAACTGGAAGGCCGGTCCAGCCCGGGCGACGTCGTCATCGACCTGTTCGGGCGCGGCGGATGGGTGGCCCGCGCGGCGCTGGGCCACCTGCGCCGGACCCTGGACTTCGAGTCGATGGCCCTCACGCGACTGGTCGCCGAGGTCGTCCTGCGGCCCCCCGACCTGCGCCACTTCGATGCGGCCGTCGGCTCGCTGGGCGCCCAGCCGCGCGGTGAGAGCGGCCTCCGCCAGGCGCTCAACGCGTCGTTCGCCTCCCGCTGCCCCACGTGCGGCCGGCCGATCGTCGTCGACGAGTTCGTCTGGGATGGCGATGCGCCGGCCCCGTTCCGCAAGACCTATCGCTGCACCGCCTGCCGCGACCAGCTGGGCGGCGGCGAGCAACGGTCGGCGCCCACCGACGACGCCGACATCGCGCTCGCCTCGGCGCTCGTCGGCACGGCCGAGGCGATGCGGGCCCGCGAGGCCCTGCGGGAACGCTTCCCCCAGCCGGAGGGCGCGGTCGACCTGGCCGACCGGATCCTGGACCTCTACACGGCGCGATCGCTCGTGGCGCTGCAGGCCATCCTGGAACGGATCGAGGTCGATCTGCGCGCCGCGCCGATCGAGGCGGGCCTGCGCCTGGGCCTCGCCCACGCCCTGCTGCCGGCCAGCCGCCTGCACAGCTACCCGGGTCGTGTGGGCGCCCTGCGCATCGTCAACGGCACCGTCCGCCTGCCCGGCGAGCGGCAGTGGCGGGAACGCAACCCATGGCTCCTGTTCGAGGATGGCTGCCGCCTCGTGCGCGGGTTCATCCAGCGCCTCGAGGCCTCGCCCGGCGGGCCCCTCCAGGCGCGCCTGGGTGACGACCTGCAGGCGCTGGTCGAAGGCGCCGCGAACGTGGCCCTGCGTCGCGGCTCGGCCGCCCTGCCCGGCCAGGTCACGGTGGCCGATCGGAGCGCCCCCGGCCGCAACCGGGTGCGCCTCGTGCTGTGCCAGCCGCCGGTGCGCTGGTCGACCGAGACGTTGTCGTTCGCGTACCTGGCGACCTCCGTCGTCCTGGGCCGTGAGGCGTCCTCGCAGCTGCCCACCGAGCCGCTCTTCGCGTCGCTCCCGCGGGCCGAGTGGGGCTGGGAGGCGACGGCGCTGCGGCGGGGCATGGCCGCCGTCGTGCCGCTCCTGGCCGCCGACGCGCGCGCCATCCTGCTGCTGGAGGCGGGGCCCGCAGAAGGTCTCGTGGCCGGCGTGCTCGGCGGCGTCGGGGCGGGTTATGCCCTCACGGGCGCGGTGCTCGCCGAGAGCGAGGATGGCTACACGGGGGTCCTGGAATTCGCGCCGCCGGGGGTCGCGCTGGCGCGCGGGCCGCGGACCCGGGCGAACGTGCCCCTCGAGCCGTCGCAGGACGCGGCCGACGAAGGGGGAGCCTTCCGCCTGGCGGACGTCGAGGCGGCCACCGCCGAGGTGGCCGTGGAGGTGCTCAAGGCGCGCGGCGAGCCGGCCCGCTTCGAGCGGCTGCTCGGCGAGGTCATGGTCGGCCTGGATCGGCGCGGTCATCTCCGCCGCCTGGTCGGCACCCGCACGTTCGGCGAGACGGAGGCCCGCAGCGCCCGCGCTGCGGAGGCCCTGGGCCTGTTCGGTGAGGCCGGGCCAGCGCCGTCCGAGGCCGCCGGGGACGAGATCGAGGGAGCACCCGGGACGTCGCCCGGCCGGGCGCGGCGGGGATCGACCGGCGACTCGCCGATCGCGCCGCGCGGCAGCGACCAGGTGGGGCTGCTGCTGGACCTCATCATGGGCGAGCTTCGCCGGCCGCAGCATCCGCGGCTGGAGGAGCTGGAGCCCGGCCGCTGGTGGCTGCGCGACAAGCGCGACATCGCCGAGGCCGCCGTGCCGCTGGCGGACCGCCTCGAGTGGGCCGTCTTCTCGCTGCTGTCCACGTCCGGCCAGATCAGTGAGGCGGCCTTCTTCGAGCGTATCGCCAGCATGTTCCGCGGCCACGACGCGCCCGACGAGGCGCTGGTGCGCGCGTGCCTGGACAGCTACCGCAGCGGCACCTCCACGGCCGAGGCGCTGCGCCCGGCCGACGACCTGCACGCCCGCTCACGGGAGCACAGTGAGGCCATCGGCCTCATCACCGAGTTCGGTCATCGCCTGGGCATGCGCTGCTGGATCGGAGCGGCCGAACAGCGTCACCTGTACGACGGCGCACCGCTTGGTGAGCTGCTTACCGACACCGAGCGGCGCGCCTATCTGCCCCTCATCGCACGCGGCGCCCAGGAGGCCCTCGAAGCCACCGACGCCATCTGGTACATCCGCCAGAAGGCGACCTTCCTCTTCGAGGTCGAGTGGACGGCGATGCTGACCGAGCCGGTCCTGCGCCGCGGTCCGCGGATCCCGACCGACGACCACGTGGTGCGCTTCCTGGTCATCGCGCCCGAGCGGACGGAGCTGCTGCGCTACAAGCTGGCCTATTCGCCCCTGCTGCGGCGCACGATGGAGGCCGACAACTGGCACATCCTCAAGACGGACCACCTGCGTACGCTGGTCGACGGCGAGGCTGACCTGGGGCGCCTGGCGCCGCTGCTGGGCCTGGACCCAGAGATCGAATCTGGCGGGGAGCAGCTGTCGCTGTTCGCCGGCTGAGGCCGACGGCTGGCGCCGGCGTGCGTTCAGCGACTATGATGGGGCCGCGAGGCACGTGATTCGCACGTGCGAATGGCATATGGCACGAATATCGCGTCCCGACCCCTGGAACCCGCACAGCCATCGGAGGCCCCATGGCCGTCAAGCCCGCCCCGCCCCGTCTGGCCCGAGAGCGTCAGCTGGAGCTTCGCCGCCGCGCCGAGCGGGTCATGCCCGGCGGCGTCGATAGCAACTTCCGGGACTGGGGCGCCGACACCATCTATGTCGCGCGGGGCAAGGGCGGTCGGGTCTGGGATATCGATGACAACGAGTACGTCGACCTGCGGATGGGCTACGGGCCGGCCATCCTGGGCCACGGCGACCCGCGCGTCGACGACGCGGTGGCCGAGCGCATGCGGCTGGGCGTCAGCTTCAGCCTGACCAGCGAGGACGAGGTCCAGGCGTGCCAGCTGGTGACCGAGCTGACCTTCTGCGACATGGCCCGCCTGGCCACGTCGGGCACGGACGCGACGATGCACGCCATCCGGCTGGCACGCGCCTTCACCGGACGCGATCGCATCGTCAAGTTCGAGGGCCAGTACCACGGCATGCACGACTACGCCCTCATCAGCGTGCTGCCCAACGACGTGAGCGAACTCGGTGACGCCGACGAACCGGTGCGGCTGGCCTGGGGCCGGGGCATCCCCCGGGCCGTGGCCGACACGATGGTGCCGGTCCGCTACAACGACCTGGCCGGCCTCCGCCGTATCTTCGAGCGGGAGGGCGACCAGATCGCCGGGGTCATCATCGAGCCTGTGCTGGGCAACGCCCAGGGCATCCTGCCCCAGGCGGGCTTCCTGGCGGGGGTGCGGGCGCTGACCGAGGAGTTCAAGGCCGTCCTGATCTTCGACGAGGTCAAGACCGGCTTCCGCTTCGCCCGCGGCGGCGCCGCCGAGTACTTCGGCATCCGGCCCGATCTGGCCACCTACGCCAAGGCCATGGGCAACGGCTATCCCGTGGCCGCCTTCGGTGGGCGGCGCGAGATCCTGGAGCTGCTGCCCCACCAGGTCAGTCATGGGGGGACCTACGCCGGCAACCGCGTCGCGGCGTCGGCCGCGGCGGCCACCCTGGCGATCCTCAAGGAGACCGAGGCGCTGGCCACCGTGGCCGCCACGGGCCGCCGACTGCAGGGCGAGCTGCGCGCCATCCTGGAGCGCCGCGGCCTGCCGTTCGTCTTCACCGGCCACCCGACGATGTTCGGCATCATGTTCACCGAGGCACTGCCGACCGACTACCGCGGGTGGGCCGACACGGACCACGAGCTGTACGACGAGGTGGCCAAGCAGATGATCCTGCGCGGCGCGATGCCTGAGCCGGACTCCCGCGAGCCGTGGTTCATGTGCGAGGCGCACGCCGCCGGCGATGACCTCGACCGGGTGGCGACCGCGTTCGAGGGCGCGCTTGACGCGGCGCTGGAGGCACGCACCGGCTCGCCGGCCTGACCCCGCACCGCCGCGGGCTACCCCACCGGCGGTACGCTTAGGCTTGTGGAGGAGCTGAACGCCACCCTGGTTGCCCTCGGCGAGCGCCTTGTGGTGGCCGTCCTCGTGGTCATCGTGGCGCTCGTCGCGCTACGCGTGGGCCGGGGTGCCATCCGCCGCAGCATCGCGGCCATGGCCGCGCGCGCGGAAGCGGAGGCGCCGGCCGATGCCCGCGAGGAGGGGCGCAAGCGCCTGGCCACGGTGGAGACCCTGGCCCGCTACGCGTGGCTGGTCTTCGTCACCGTGGTGGCGTCGCTGACGGTCCTCAGCCAGCTGGGGGTCGACGTGGGCCCGGCCGTCACCGGCCTCGGCATCGCCGGCATCGCCATCGGCTTCGGGGCCCAGCAGATCGTCCGCGACTACTTCGGCGGCACCCTCATCCTGCTGGAGAACCAGTACGCCAAGGGTGACGTGGTGTCGCTGGCGGGGGTCACCGGCGTGGTGGAGGAGTTCACCCTGCGGCGGACGGTCCTGCGCGACACCGACGGCATCGTCCACAACGTGCCCAACGGGGCCATCGTCGTCGCCTCCAACCGCACCCGGGTCTGGCGCCGCATCAACCAGGACGTGGTCATCGCCTACGGCCACGACGTGGAGCAGGCCATCGCCGTGCTCGACGACGTGGGCCAGCGGCTGGCCGCCGATCCCGCGTGGCGTGACCGCATCCTGGAGGTCCCGCGAGTCGACCGGGTCGACCGGCTGGGCGACCAGGGCGTGACGCTCAAGATCCTGGGCACCGTGCGGGCCGCCGACCACCTGGCCGTGGCGGGCGAGCTGCGGCGTCGCCTGGCCGCCGCGATGGCCGCGAGTGGGCTCGATCCCCGCCCGCCTGCGCCGCCCACGGCGACGCCCGACCCGGCCCCGCCCGGCCACTAGAATGGGTCGCTGGATGGCGCCCCCCGCAGGCAGAGGAAGGCCATGAGCGTCGAACCCGCGGAGATCGAGAACCTCCTCGCCGAACGCCGCATGTTCCCGCCCGATCCCGCCTTCGCCGCGCAGGCCAACGCCCGGCACGGCCTCTACGCGGAGGCCGAGCGGGACCCCGAGGCCTTCTGGGCGCGCATCGCCCGTGAGCGGATCAGCTGGTCGACGCCCTTCGAGACGACCCTGGAGTGGGACCTGCCGTTCGCCCGGTGGTTCGTCGGCGGCAAGCTCAACGTGGCCTACAACTGCGTCGATCGGCACGTCGAGGCGGGCCTGGGGGCCAAGGTCGCCTACCACTGGATCGGCGAGCCGGGCGACGTGCGGACCGTCACCTACGCCGACCTCCTGGCGGAGGTCCAGCGGGCCGCCAACGCCCTCAAGGCGCTTGGCGTCGCGACCGGCGACCGGGTCGCCATCTACATGCCCATGATCCCCGAGCTGCCCATCGCCATGCTGGCGTGTGCGCGCCTCGGCGCGCCTCATACGGTGGTGTTCGGGGGCTTCAGCGCCGAGTCGCTGGCGGGCCGCATCAACGACGCGCAGGCCAAGCTGGTCATCACGGCCGATGGCGGCTGGCGGCGCGGCAAGCCCAGTGAGCTCAAGCCAGCCGTGGACGCCGCGTTGCTCGAGACGCCCAGCGTGGAGCACGTGCTCGTGGTGCGGCGCCTCGGCGACGCGGCCACGAGCGTGACGATGACCCCCGGGCGCGACGTGTGGTGGCACGACGTCGTGGCCACGCAGACGCCCGACTGTCCGCCGGTCGCGGTCGACAGCGAGCACATGCTCTACCTGCTGTACACCAGCGGCACGACGGCCAAGCCCAAGGGCATCGTCCACACCACCGGCGGGTACCTCGTGGGCACGAGCTACACCCATCAGGCGATCTTCGACCTCAAGCCTGATGACGTCTACTGGTGCGCCGCCGACGTGGGCTGGGTCACCGGCCACAGCTACATCGTGTACGGGCCGCTCGCCAACGCCGCCACCGGCGTGATGTACGAGGGGGCGCCCGACACGCCGGCGTGGGACCGCTGGTGGCAGATCGTGGAGCAGTACAAGGTCTCCATCCTGTACTGCGCCCCGACAGCCATCCGGGCGTTCATGAAGCAGGGCGAGGCATGGCCGGCCGGCCACGACCTGTCGAGCCTGCGCCTGCTGGGGTCCGTGGGCGAACCCATCAACCCCGAGGCCTGGCTGTGGTACCAGCGCGTCATCGGGAGCGGGCGCGCGCCCATCGTCGACACGTGGTGGCAGACCGAGACGGGCATGATCATGATCACGCCGCTGCCCGGCGTCACGACCACCAAGCCGGGCAGCGCGACATTCCCGTTCCCCGGCGTGGAAGCCGACGTGGTCGACGCGAAGGGCCGCTCGGTGCCCTTCGGCGGCGGCGGGTACCTGGTCCTCAAGCGGCCCTGGCCGGCCATGCTGCGGGGCATCTACGGCGACCCGGAGCGGTATCGCCAGACGTACTGGAGCCGCTTCCCCGGCATGTACTTCGCCGGGGACGGCGCGAAGCGTGACGAGGACGGCTACCTGTGGCTGCTCGGCCGCGTCGACGACGTGATGAACGTCTCGGGTCACCGCCTCTCGACCATCGAGGTCGAATCGGCACTGGTCGACCACCCCTCCGTGGCCGAAGCGGCCGTGGTCGGGCGCACCGACCCCATCACCGGCCAGGCCATCTTCGCCTTCGTCATCCTCAAGGCCGGCCAGGAGCCTTCAGATGCGCTCGGCCACGAGCTGCGGGAGCACGTCGCCCAGGTCATCGGTCCGCTCGCCCGGCCGCGCTACCTGCTGTTCACACCGGACCTGCCCAAGACGCGGTCGGGCAAGATCATGCGCCGCCTCTTGCGTGATCTGGCGGAAGGTCGCACGCTTGGCGACACGACCACGCTGGCCGATGCGGGGGTCGTGGAGACGATCCGCTCGAACACCGGTCGGGCGGAGGAGTAGGAGAGCCCTCGATGCCGTCGTTCAGGCTCTTCGGTCGCAGCGAGGCCCCGGCTCCCCCGGAGGCCGCGGCGCCACCGCTGCCTGCCCCCCAACGCACCGACCAGGGCATCCCCTTCGACGCCCTCACCGAAGACTGGCGCCTGCTGGGCATGATGCGCATCGGCGGCCGCCTCTCCGATGCGCTCAACAAGCGGGAGGCCATCCCCATCAGCGACGTCAGCTGGGCGCCGTCCGATGGCAGTGCCGCGTTCACCCCGGCCCCCGGCCTGCAGGCCGTCGACCCCTACGACCTGGTCGTGGTCCTGGGCGGCAAGGACTCCCTGCCGCCGCAGACGGACGAGGAGCGGACCGCCCATCGGATCCACAAGGTGGACTATGCGGTGGCCCTGGAGTGCCCGCCGTTCCGCATCGTGGGCACCGTGCATCTCTTCCCCGGCACCGAGCCGGCCCGCCTGCTCGACCGCACCACGGAGCTCTTCATCCCGGTGACCGACGCGCAGGCCTTCTACGGCGGCCAGCGCGTCGGTGATGCCAACGTCGACGTGGCGCTGGTCAACCGCAGCTACCTGCGGGGCGTCGAGCAACTCGACGAGGGATCCGTGATGCCGGGCGGCGGTCGCCCGTCGGAGGCGCCAGCCCAGGAGGGCTGACCGCGCTCAGACGCGGGCGGGCTGTGGCCGGCTGAGGAGGCTGCCCAGGAAGCCGCGCTCGACCTGCGGCTGGGGTGCCCGGTCCAGGAGGCGGTCGGCGAGCAGCAGGAAGTCCTCGGTGACCTTCTCGCGCGGGAAGCGCTCCACCACCGTCGTGCCCTCGTTGGCGGCCTTCACGAAGAGCGGGCCCGCAGACCGGATCTCGGCGAAGGCGCGCAGGCCGGTGGTCTTCTCCATGTCGGCGATGCTGACCCCGCTGTTGGCGCGGTTGACGATCATGGCCAGCCGGTCGCGCAGACCAGCCTGGTCGGCGATCTCCAGGAATTGCATCGCGGCGCGGAGGGCCGGCACGTCGGGTGTGACCGGCACCAGGATCCGGTCGCAGCGCTCGAAGATGGCGCGGTTGAGGGCGCCGTAATCGGGATGCATGTCGATGATGACGATGTCGAAGCCGAACCGCGAGCGGGCCAGGGCCTCGCCCATGACAGGCGGGTCGATCTGCTCCACCTGGAGCGGATTGCTGACCAGGGCGGCCACCCGCAGCCCGTTGGCATGGGCCGCCGCGATACCGCCGAAGTTGCGCGGCACGCCCTCGTCGTCGTCGAGCGCGTCGGCGACCGACTTGAGGTGCTCCAGGCCGAGCGACGTGGCGATGTGCCCGCTGGTCGTGTCGGCGTCGATCAGCAGCACGCTCTGCCCGCGCAGGGTCTGGAGCGCCGAGGCCAGGTTGGTGGCCACGCTCGTCTTGCCCACGCCGCCCTTGGGATTGAAGATGCCGACCACGAGGGCCCGTGCGGCCAGGCCGTCGCCCGGCAGCTCGGCGGCCAGGATGGGGCCGCTGCCGTCGTCGAACGTCTGCGAGCGGATGAGCATGGCCTCGACCCGCCAGCGCAGCGACTCAGCGCTGTAGGGTCGGGTGAAGTACTCGGTCGAGTCGGCATCCAGGGTGTTGTGGGTCAGGCGTTCGAAGGCCTTGGGCGACACGACCATCAGCGTCGGCACGTCGACGCCGTTGCCGTGGAGCAGGCTGTACAGCTCGAGCGAGTCGTCGAAGTCGGTCTCGCCGTCGATGATGGCTACGCCGATGTCGCGGCGCTTGGCGAGGGTCGGGCCGGCCTCGGCCGCGTTGGCGGCGTGGAGGACCGGGAAGCCGGCCTCGGTCAGCGCGGCGCCGACCGGCGTGCACTCATCGATGGGCAGGCAGCACAGGATCGCGGGTCGAGCCACGGACGGCCGGCCTCCTCGTCCGGGCCTAGTTCTCGGGATCGCGCGCGCTGACGTTGATCACGCCGTCGCCGGCGGAGGTCACCCGCACGCTGTAGCCGCTGATCGTGGGCAGCAGGTCCTTGAGGTTCGTGCCTGCCGTGTGATTGGCCTTGAAGATGAACTCGCCATCGGGGCCCGAGCTGACGCCGACGGAGTTGACGCCGGCGAGGCGGCTGAGGTGGCGCTTGAACGAGGCGATCGAGGCGACGCTGACCAGGCCGGTCACGATGACCTGGGTGGAGACCACGTCGTCCGGCGGCGCGGCGCGCTGGATGGCACCCACGTGCTCGGGGACCAGCCCGCTCAGGCGGGCGGCCACGATGTCGGCCTCGCTCTCGGGGATCTCATCGGTTTCCTCGGTCACGGACGTGGCGGCATCGACCGCGGCCTGCGACTCGGCGGCCGCCAGGTCCTCACTCGCGGCCAGCGCGGCTGCGCGCGGGTCGCTCGGATCCATCGGGGCGGACTCGTCGGCCGGTCCGGCCTCGGACGGCTCTTCGGTCGCGGCGGTCGCCTCGGCCGTCTCCATGGCGCCGGCTTCGGCCGTGGGCGCCTCAGCCTGCATCGTCTCGACGGGCCGCTCAGGGACCGGTTCGGGCTGGACCTCGCCGGCCCGCATGAGGTCGGCCAGGGCTTCGGAGCGGGCCTCGGCGCCGGCGGCCTCCAGCGACGGCGGGTCGGGCACCTGCTGGGCGGCTGACGCGAAGGCGGCGGGGTCCTCGATGTGGGACAGGCTGGCGAAGAAGGCGTCGATCTCGGCCTCGTAGGCGGTGACGCGGGCCTGGACCTTCTCGATCTCCCGCTCGATCAGGGCGGCATGCTCCTCGAGGTGCGACTCGAGCTCCGTCTTGCGGGTCTCGATGCGCTCCTCGGTCTCGGCGCGGATGCGGGCGATCTCGGCCTTGGACCATTCGCGCACGCCGGCGATGTCCTCGTCGGCGATCTGGCGCAGCTCGGTGACCTCTTCGGCCGAGCGCTTGTGCACGCCCTCGACGTGATTCTTGGCCTCGACGCGGAACTCGTCGAGCGTGCTGTCGCGATGCTTCTCCAGCTCGGCGCGCATGGCCCGCACGAGCTCCGTCACGAAGCGCGCCGGCTTGTGCGGGGCGACCGCCGGAGACAGCGGGGTCGATACCGCCGCCGGGTGCTCCTCGACAGAGGCGACCGGCATGGCCGACCCGTCGTCGGCGGGGGCCTGGGTCGCGTCGGCGGTGGCGATGCTCATCTGGGCGCCTTCCTGGTCGACCTGCGGCGAGCCGTCCTCGGGCTTCGACTCCGACTCCTGGGTATCCGTCGACGCGGAGCCACCCCAGGGGAGGCGGAAGCCGGCTTTCTGTTCGGTGGAAGCCATCGGTCACGACCCTCGTTGCAGGGGTGGTTCGGTGTGGTCAGACGACGCGGTCATGCTAGGTCGGCGGTCAGAGCATGCAGAGGGCGCTAGAGGTACCAACTCTTCACGCCGGTGGTACCGGAACGCACCACTTCCGCACTCCACCGCTCACCCCCGGAACTGGCCCGTGATTCATCCGACGTGCCCGGGTGGGCGCATAGAGAGCGTCGGGGCGCGGCCAAGCGCCCCCCTTGCGAGGAGTCCCATGTACCGGAACATCATCCAGTCGTACGCTGCCCTGATCGGCGTGGTGCTGATCGCCACTGGCCTCCTGGGCTTCATCTCCAACCCCATCGTGGGGGAGCAGTCGGGAGCCCTGTTCGCGACCAACGCCGTGCACAACCTGGTGCACCTGCTGACCGGTGTGATCGCCCTGGGCATCGCCTTCGCGCTGCCCCGCGAGCAGCAGATGCGGGCGCTCGTCGGCTTCGCCGCCCTGTACGCGGTCATCTTCGTGATGGTCGTCGTCAGTCCCTCGTTCTTCGGGCTCTTCGGCGACGCGCCCGCCAACGCCATGGACCATGTCCTCCACGGCGGCCTGGCCGTCGTCAGCCTGGCCGTGGCGTACCTGGGGCGCACCAACCCGTCGCTCGTCCCCGCTCGCTAGGGTGACCGGCCACGACGCCGCCGAGGCCCTCGCCGCGGCGGCGGTCCTGGCGGGCTTGCTGTTCCTCGTGCGGCGCTCGGGCCTGCCTCGCGGCTGGCCCGAGCGGGCGACCCGGCGGCGGACGCTGGTCGTGGGCAGCGCCGTCCTCGCCGTGGCGGGGGCGACATGGAGCGCGGCCATCGCTGCCAGCCTCCAGGTCGCGGCCCCGGCCGCCGCGATCCTCATCCTCATCTTGAGCACCGCCGAGCTGGTCCTCGCCGCCAGGTGGGCGACCCGGCCCCGCCTGACGGTGGCCGACCAGCTGGCCGCCGTGGCAACCGCCGTCAGTGTGGGCTGGCTCGTGGGGTGGTCGGGCGCCGTGCCGCCGGCGGGCCATCTCGCCCCCGGGCCTGACCAGGCGCTCGCCCTCTGCCTGCAGGTGACGCTGCTCCTGTGGCTCATCCTCGCCACGCGCCGGCCGGTGGAGGTTCGCGCCGCAGGGGAGCGCGTAGGATGGGAAGGTGAGAAGCGCCCCTACCGCCTTGACGCCCCGGTCGTCGGCAGCGTCGGCCGGTTCACCGAATCACGCTGAGGTCGTCGATCGGCTCGGTCGCTCGCTGCGCGACCTGCGCGTTTCGGTCACCGACCGCTGCAACTTCCGGTGCGTGTACTGCATGCCCCGGGAGGTCTTCGGGCGCGACTTCCAGTTCCTCGAGCGCTCGGAACTGCTGACCTTCGAGGAGATCGCCACCCTGGCGCGGGTCTTCGTCGCGGAGGGGGTGCGCAAGATCCGCCTCACGGGTGGCGAACCGCTCGTGCGCCGCGACCTGTCGCGCCTGGTCCGCCTGCTGGCGGACATCCCGGGCCTGGAGGACCTGACGCTGACGACGAACGGCTCGCTGCTGGCGCGGCAGGCCGGGGAGTTGGCGGCAGCCGGCCTGCGCCGCGTGACGATCAGCCTGGATTCGCTCGACGACGCCGTGTTCCGGCGCATGAACGACGTCGACTTCCCGGTCGACCGCGTCCTGGACGGCATCGCCGCGGCCGAGCAGGCCGGCCTCGCACCCCTGAAGGTCAACATGGTGGTGCGGCGCGGCCTGAACGAGGGCAGCGTCGTGCCCATGGCGCGCTACTTCCGCGAGCGCGGCATCATCCTGCGGTTCATCGAGTACATGGACGTGGGCCACACCAATGGCTGGCGTTTGGAGGATGTGGTCCCCGCCGCGGAGATCATCGCCGCGATCGACGCGGAGATGCCCCTGGAGGCGGTGCCGCCCAACTACCCGGGCGAGGTCGCCACCAGGTGGCGCTATCGCGACGGCTCGGGCGAGGTGGGCCTCATCGCCTCCGTGACCCAGCCTTTCTGTGGGGCGTGCACGCGCGCGAGACTCTCCGCGGAGGGGTTGCTGTACACGTGCCTCTTCGGCGTACGCGGCCACGATCTGCGTTCGCCGTTGCGCGCCGGCGCGGACGACGCGGCGCTGGCGTCCCTGGTCCGCGGGATCTGGGGCCACCGCACGGACCGCTACTCCGAGTTGCGCTCCGAGGCGACCGTGGGGCTGCCCAAGGTGGAGATGTCGCACATCGGCGGGTAGGCAGCCGGTTTCGTGCTCAGCTCTATAGGGGAGGGTGTGATGTACCGAAGTACGGCTCCACAGGCGTCTGACCGTCCTGCACATTTGCACGATGACGCCTGAGCAAGGCCCGGCACCATCGCACCGCCCGACCAGCCCCGCCGCACCTAGCAACGTCGTCGCCGTTGGTCACGCTGACGATTGCTGACGATGGTCTACACACCTGGAACAGCGCGGGGCAGACCTCCATCCAGCCGTGGAGGACGTTCGGGTCCGTGTCCGTCGGGCGGCGCCACGTCGTGCTCGTCGGCGCATTAGGTATCGCCATGTCGGTCCCTAAACATGCCTTTGGCGATGCCGGCGCGGCGCTAGCCTTCCGGGACGAGGTCATGCGTGACATGGCCGGCGCCCATCAAGCGCCCGGTTGACGCCACCGCCTGCTCCGGCTGGTCGATGAGCGCGACCTTCGACCTCACCTCGCCGCCATGGTGGCTGCGGTGGTGGCACCCACTGCTTGGCACGGCCTACCTGGTGAGGCGCCTGCAGGCGCTCGATGCTGATGGCCTGTCGCGACTCGATGCGGCCCTGCGCTCGAGTCTCCCGGACGCTGCGATGCCGCTTGCCGAGGCTTGCGCCAATCTCCTCGGCGGCGCTAATGCTGCCAACAAGGTCGCGACCTGGATGGACGATGGCCGTCCGACCGACCCGCAGCTCGAGTTCGCTGCGGGCTGGCGGGCCGGCCTCGGTGCTGCCGACCGCGCCGGTCTGTTGCCGCCGCCGACCGCGCTGGCGGCGCTCGACGCCGCCTGGTGGGCCCTCGGAGCGACCCCCTGGAGGGAGCAGACCTTGGCGTTCGCGGCCGTGGTGGACACAGACCCCAGTGTGGGCTACGGCGCCGCGCTCGCGGCGGGCTTCGCGCTCATCGCGCAGTACGGCTGGTTCAGCACGGTGCCGCTCTTCGTCGAGTCGCTGGAGGCCGTAGTGGGGCCGCTGATACCGCGGTCCGCCCCTCCGCCCGATGTCAGGGGCGTCCCTCGCTGACAACCCATCTGACAACCTACGAGGCGGAGACCAGCGGGGTCGGAGGGGCACAACTGGAAGGGGCGGAACGTGGCCTCGCCCGCCGAATGGGCCTTCCCAGATGTCGCACATCGGCGGCTAGGCGACCGAACGTGGTCGGTACCAACTCGCGTGGGCGCCTCGCTGCGCCGTTCGCGGCGATCGGTGCTCTCTCCACAGGCTGTCCACAGCGACAGTGGATTCGTGGATGAAGTCGGCGCCCCTTCCGTTGATTTCGTGGATAAGTACGTTGACCCACCCAAGCCCCGGTCGCTAACGTAGGTCTTGCCCGAAGGGGCCGTCGGAGACGGGAACGGAGGTCGAGGCGACTCGGCCGCCACCCTCGACGGTCAGGGGAACCGCGATCACATCAAGGATCTCCGGACTGACGAGGGACGCCGAGATCACATCAAGGCAGTCCCGCTTCTGAGCCGGTTCTTTCGGGCGCTTCGTTTGCCCGCGGGTCCGCGCGGTACTTCGGTATCAAGCGGTTCGTCGGGACCGGCCGGTGGGGCGTGATCGGCATCCCGGTGTCGATACCCTCATCGGTCGGACGAGGTCCCCACCCCCTATCCTGACCCGTGATGGTGGACGCCCCCGGTCCGACCGCCTGGCTCGCCGCGCTCGATGCACTTGAACGTGTGGTGCGGGCCCGCTCATCTCTGGTCCCCCGCGCCGGCCTGGTCTTGGGTTCCGGCCTGGGTGGGCTCGCCGACGCCCTCACGGACCCGGTCGCCATCCCCTTCGCCGAGCTGCCGGGCTGGCCGGCAGCATCGGCGCCCGGCCATGCCGGTCGACTGCTGCTCGGTCACCTCGAAGGCGTCCCGGTCGCCTGCCTGCAGGGCCGCTTGCACGTCTACGAAGGCAACCCGCCCGGTCTGGTCGTCCAGCCGGTACTGCTGATGGGCCGCCTGGGGGCGCACACGATCGTGCTGACCAACGCCGCTGGCGGGGTCGACCGTTCCTTCGCGGCCGGGACGCTGATGGTCATCCGCGACCACCTCAACCTGACCGGCCTCAATCCGCTGATCGGGCCGAACGCAGACGCCCTGGGGCCCCGCTTCCCCGACCTCAGCCGGGCCTGGGACCCGGGCCTGCGTGAGCGGCTGCTCGCGGCCGGCCGGGCGGTCGGTGTGCCCCTCGCGGAGGGCATCTACGCCGGGCTACTGGGCCCCAACTACGAGACACCGGCGGAGGTCGCGATGCTGCGGACGATGGGCGCCAGCGCCGTCGGCATGTCGACGGTGCTGGAGGCGATCGCGGCGGCATGGGCAGGCCTCGCGGTGTGCGGGGTCTCACTCGTCACCAACCCGGGCGCCGATGTCGCGGCGGCGCCACTGACCCACGACGAGGTCCTGGCTGCCGCAAACGACGCAGGCCCGCGCCTGGCCCTCGTCCTGCGAAGGTTCGTCGCCGACCTGGGGTCGTAGGGATCCGGCTAGACCCTGGGGCGGTCACGGTGGGTGAACGGATCGGGGTCCAGGAAACGTCTGGGCGCGCTCTGGCGGTCATTCCGAGCGGCGTCGGTCGCTGACAGTCAACAAGACTGGGTCGAAGGAAGGTTCGG
>DASPUH010000062.1:0-5085 GCA_035622975.1 Candidatus Sulfotelmatobacter sp. | reverse complement strand
CCGGGCTCGAGCGCGACTCCAAGGCACAGGCCGAGCAGGTCCGGTCGATCGCCGTCGAGCGGGTGGGCGAGCGACTGGGAGTCGTCCCGGACGCGATCATGCTCCAGATCGACGAGGCGCTTCGACTGCACCTGGGCCTCTGACGGGCGGCCGGGCACCCGGGGACGTGCGCTGGTGACCCCCGACCCGGGGCGTTGGTGACCTTCGGCCGTGGTCAGGCCGGGCCCTGCACTGACACCATGGGGCGGCGCCGTCGGGTGGGATGCTTGAACCTGCCCTGACGCCCCCAGCGGCGTCAGGCTCGTCACCGCCAGGTGCGTCATGAGGCACTGCGGAGGTGGGCCCGACTCTTGGGCTCCTCGACGGCTGCGCACCGGCATCACGGGGGCAGCGCGGCCAGCCTGACGCCTGATCCCGAGGGAGGCTGCAGATGAACGGTCGACTCTACCGGTCGCGAGATGACCGGATGCTTGCCGGGGTAGCCGGGGGCCTGGCCGAGTACTGGGACGCCGACCCGTCACTGGTCCGCATCGTCTGGGCGTTGCTGGTCCTCCTGACCGGCGGGATCGCCCTCGTCATCTACATCGTCATGGCCTTCATCGTGCCGGACGAGGACGAGCTGGCGTACACGATGCCGGTGCCGCCCGGCACGCCCGCCAGCGCGCCGACGACCCCCGCTGGTGCAGCATCGGTAGGGCCGGCTCCGTCCGCCACTGGGCCGGCGTCCGCCGGAGGACCGGTTCTCACCGCTGCGCCGGCCGGGTGGGTCCCGCCGTATCCCCAGCCGCCATACGTGATGGATCGACTGGCGGCACGACGTGCGGCCCGCGAGGCACGGCGGGCCCATCGGCGCCAGCACCACGGCAGCGGCATCGGAATCGTCTTCGCGGGCATCTTCCTGGTGCTGCTCGGCGTGTTCTTCCTGGCGCGCGAGTGGCTGCCCCAGCTGGACTTCGACTGGTTCTGGCCGCTGATCCTGATCGCGCTCGGCCTGCTCATCCTGGCAGCCGCCTTCGGCTGGACGCGCGATGACGAAGGACCACGATGACCCCGGCGCGCCGCGGCTCGCCGGTCGCCGCGACCTGACTCATCGGCCTGGGCCTCGTCTTCCTCGTGGCCGATGTGTCGGACCCGCCGTGGGAGCCGTTGTGGCCGGTCCCGCCGGTCTTCAGGACACCTTCAGGGGCGGTGGCGACGATGGGCCTCAAGACGCGGATGTGATCCCATCCCGCACCGCGTCGGTCCTCCTCTCTCCTGCGACGCCGCGGTCCACGGATCGCGGCGTCGTGGTGTTCAGGGCTCCCCGATGTGCTCGGCCGGCAGGCTGAAGGTGAAGGCCGCCCCCTGCCCCTCCACGTCAGCCAGCCACAGCCGCCCGCCCATGGCCTCGACGAGGCCGCGGGCCACGCTGAGGCCCAGCCCGCTGCCCTCGGCCGTGCCGGGCGCGAGCCGGGTGAAGCGCTCGAACGCTCGCTCGCGGTCCTCCGGGGCGATCCCCGGGCCGTGGTCGCGCACCGTCGTGTGGAGGCGTGTCGCCCCGGCCGCGTCGGCCACCGGCGCGAGGTGGACCTCCACGGGCCCCCCGCCGTGGCGCAGGGCGTTGTCCAGGAGGGCCCAGACCACCTGTTCGACCCAGTCGCGGTCGGCCGCGGCGAGCCAGCCGGTGGCTCCGTCGTCCAGGTCCAGGTCCGTGGCCTGGTGGCCCAGGCTCTCCCAGGCGCGGCGCACGAGGGCGCCCATGGGAAAGACGTCGACCTGCGGTTTGAGCGTACCGGCCTCGATCTTGGTCACCGTGAGGAGCTGGGCCACGAGGCGCGAGAGGCGCTCCGATTGCTCGACGATGATGCTCAGGCGCCGGTCGCCCGTCTCGTCGGCGAGTTGGCCGGCGAAGGCGCGGATCGACGTCAGCGGCGTCTGGAGGTTGTGGCTGACGCCGCGCAGGAACTCGTTCTTCAGCTCCGCCAGTTCGGCCGTCGCGTCGAAGAGCTCGGCGTTGCGGATCGCCCCGGCGAGCTGGATGCCGAGCACGCGCAGCAGGTCCTGGTCCGCCTCGCCCCAGTCGCGCGTCGGGGGCAGGGTGCCACGGATGGAGCCCAGCACCTCGTCGCCCATGGCCAGCGGCGCCTCGACGTCGAAGGCCTCACCTGGCACCCGCTCGGGAGACGTCACATCGGGCGGCTGCCCCAGCCGGACGCTCACCGCCGTGAAGCCGAAGGCCTGTCGCGCGGCGCCTTCGGCGGCGGCCGAGAACGAGGCCACCCCAGCCTGTGGCGCGAGTGGCGCGAACGCCTGGGAGACGACGGCCAGCGCGCGGTTGCGGCCAGCGAGTGTCGCGGCCAGCCGGTTGTGGCTGGCGGCCAGGCGTCCCAGCTCGTCATCGCTCTCCACGGGGACCTTGGCCTGGAGGTCGCCCGCCTGCAGCCGATCGAGCGTCTCGCGCAGCTCGGACAAGGGGTGGATCAGGCTGCGCCCCAACGCCAGCGAAAGGAAGGCCGCGAGCACGAGCGTCGCGACCAGGATCGCCAGCAGCGGTGCCAGCAGGGCGGGGCCCGTCGCGGCGGGCTGGCTGAGGGCGACGATGAAGAGAGCCGGCGGCCCGCCAACGGACGCGTAGGCCACCACGAGGCCGCTGCTGGTCCGGCTGATCGTGGCCCCGTTCGCGCCGGCCGCGGCGGCCGCGCCGGCCGCGGCGGACGGACTAGCGGACGGCCTGGGTGGCGGCGGCACCTGGTCGGCCCCCGACCCGCTGCTGGCGAGGACGCGGCCCTGTGCATCGAAGAAGGTCACTCCCGAGCCCGTGGCGCCGGCGATCCGTGCCGCCGCACCCGCGTCGAGGTCCGCCCCCAGCTGGTCGGCCGCGAGCTGGGCTTCTGCCCCCAGAGCGTCGACCTGGCGATCGCCGACGGTCTGGTCAAGGAGCAGCAGGACCAGCAGGCTGAAGATGAGCACCGGCACGACCGCCGCCGCGGCGAGCGCCAGCGTCAGGCGCGACCGCAGGGCGAGGCGCCGCATGGGCCGCTCAGCCGGCCGGGGCGCGGTTCAGGCGGTAGCCCACGCCCCGCACCGTCTCCAGGTACACCGGCGCGTCGGGGTCCCGTTCCAGCTTGCGGCGCAGGCGGCGCATCGTCACCCACACGTAGCTGGGGTCCGGCGCCTCGGTGTCCGACCAGCCTCGCGCCAGGAGCGTCTCCGTCCTGACGACCGTGTCCAGGTGGGCGGCCAGGGCGTAGAGCAGGCGCGACTCGACGGGCGTCAGGCGCACCTCCTGGTCGTCCACGAGCACCCGCCGCCGCTGCAGGTCGAGCACCACGCCGCCGCCCAGGTCCAGCTGGCCGGACGGGACCCGGTCGCCCACCCGTCGCAGGACCCGCGTGATCCGGGCGCGCAGCTCCGGGTAATGGAACGGCTTGGTGATGTAGTCCTCGGCTACCTCTTCGAGCGCCTCGGCCTTGCTGTCGCCGGCATCGATGGCGGACAGGACGATGATGGGCAGGTCGGCTCGAGCCTTGACCTGCCGGGCCAGCGACAACCCGTCAAGTCGCGGCATCAGGAGGTCGATCAGCAGCAGGTCCGGCCACGCCCCCTCGAGGCGGCGCAGCGCCTCCGTTCCATCTCGCGCCGTGTGGACCTCGAATCCATCCGAGCGCAGCTGACCCGACAGGAACACCAGGAGGTTGGGGTCGTCGTCCACCAGCAGGATCCGCGTCGGGCCGGGCGCGCTCATCACGCGCCGAGGATAGCAGCGGCCCGCGGCCGCTCCGCCGCCCCTGGCGGTCGGTCGCCGTCAGGCGACGGCCATGACCGCCCGTTCGGCGAGGCCGAGCGGCAGCGCGCCGGATGACGCGAGCCCGTCGTGGAAGCGGCGCAGCAGCTCGACCGGGGCGTCGGCGGGGCGGCCGGTCCAGCCGCGCTCGGCGAGCCAGCGCTCGCGGATGCGCAGGATCTCCAGGCACCCGGTGAGGTAGGCAGAGGCCTGGGTCGGCCAGGCACAGTAGCGGCCGACCTCGGCCCGGGCGGTCGGCTCGGGCATGGCGGCCCGCTGGACCATGAACGAGATGGCCTCGTCGACGGTCATCTCGCCCAGGTGCAGGCTCGTGTCGACGACGATCCGGGCCGCCCGGAAGCGGGTCGCGTTGAGGTGGAACAGCTCCTGGATCGGCGACTCGAAGAACGCCTGCTCACGCATCGCGCGCTCGGCGTAGAGGGCCCAGCCCTCGGTGAAGTAGGGCGTGCCGTAGATCTTGCGGACGCGGCTCGGGGCCGCCCGGCGCATGACCAGGTGCCAGTGGTGGCCGGGGTAGGCCTCGTGGACGGCGGTCGTCGGGATCTCGGCGTCGTTGTTGTGCTCCAGCCGCTGCTGCACCTCCGCCTCCGGCGTGCCGTCGGGGGCGAATGGCACGAAGAAGTGGCCCAGCTGGCTGGCGCTGAACGGCGGCGGGGACATGTACGAGGCGACCCCCAGCACCGGGCGCTGGAAGACCGGCGAGGGCACCACGACGCAAGCTTCACCGGCGGGCAGCGTCACCAGGCCGGTCGTGCGGAGGAAGCCACGCGCCCGGTCGGTCCACGTCGCGTAGCGCTGGCGCATGCCCTCCTCGGTCGGGGCGTGGATGCGGTTGGCCGCGGCGAGGACGGCCTCCACGTCGTCGCCGCCGGCGCGTCGGGCGACGCTCACCATCTCCGCCGCCAGGCGGTCGTATTCGGCCCGGCCCCGCTCGCGCAGACTGCGTGCGTCGTCGCCCAGCGCCTCGCGCTCCCGGAGCAGCCGGCTGTAGCGCTCCTCGCCGAGCTGCCACGTCCCGTGGGCCCGCGCGGCGAAGTCGTCGAGGAAGGCGGAGAAGCCATCGAGGGCCACCGCGGCCGAGGCGCCGGCCGCCGCGAGGCGCTCGCGATCCGGACCCCCCGCGACCTCGCCCGCCAGCAGGTCGCGGACGTAGCCTGCCACGGCGCGCGCTGAGCCGAGTGCCCGCCGGACGATGAGCGGGTGCGCCAGGCCGGGGTCCAGGTTGGCCTGTCCGGCGGCCAGGGCGGCGGGGGCCTGCTCCAGGCGGGCGACGGCCGCGGTGACGAGATCCGGCTCGGGCC
>DASPUH010000061.1:0-22989 GCA_035622975.1 Candidatus Sulfotelmatobacter sp. | reverse complement strand
CGCCGTCTTTGCGGATCCGCCAGAAGTGGACCGCCAGGAAGACAGCGCCGATCAACGGCAGGAACACGACGTGGCCGACGTAGAAGCGGAGCAGCGTGTTCTGCCCCACCTCCAATCCGCCCAGCAGGATGAGCTTGGTCGGCGTGTTCAGGAGCGGCGCGTAGCCACCCATGTTCGTGCCGATGGTGATGGCCCAGTAGGCGATCTGGTCCCAGGGCAGCAGGTAGCCGGTGAAGCTGAGCATGATCGTCAGGAACAGCAGGACCACGCCGACGACCCAGTTGAACTCACGTGGCGGCTTGTAGGCCCCGTGGTAGAAGACCCGCATCATGTGCAGGAAGACGAAGAAGACCATCAGGTGGGCGGCCCACCGGTGGATGTTGCGGGTCAGCTGGCCGAAGACGACGCTCGAATCGATGTTCAGGATGTTGGTGTACGCCTGGCCCGTGTAGGGCACGTAGAAGAACATCAGGTACACGCCCGTGATGACCAGCACCAGGAACAGGAAGAACGAGAGCCCGCCCAGGCAGAAGGTGTAGGCGAACTTCACCGCGTGCTGCCGCACCCGCACCGGGTGCAGGTGCAGGAACACGTTGTTCATGACGGCCATGGCCCGGGAGCGTTCGTCGGCGGGATACGGCTGGCGGAAGATGGCGCGCCACGCCGCACTGCGGCGGATCGACTCGTCGACCCGCTCCAGGAAACTCACCGCGACACTCCTCCGGTGACCGGGGCGTTACCGAGGCCATGGAGCCCCAGCTGCGCGTCGCGGTAGCTCTCCTTGTAGAGGCGCCCGTCGTCGCTGACTTCCTGGAGCTCGAACCGGTCCATGGTAATCGCGTCGTACGGGCAGCGTTTGACGCACAAGGCGCAGCGGATGCAGCGCTCCTCGTCCAGGACCATCGCCGCTCCCTGGTCCCAGCCGTAGGCATCGACCAGCTCGGGCAGCGGGCTCTCCGCCTTCATCTGGTTGACGTCGATCATGTGGATGACGCCCTCGGGGCACACGTCCGCGCAGGCCCCGCAGAGGACGCAGCGGAACGGGTCGAACCAGATGTTGTAGTTGCACATCAGGCAGCGGGTCGACTCGGCGACGGCGGCCGAGGCGCCGTAGCCCTCCTCCACGTGGGTCGTGAAGTTGACGGTCGGATCGGTCGACGGCATGCGCGCCTGGACCGGCACCATGGGGATGTGCTGGCGGGGCAGGACGTCGTAGAACTCGGGCATCTCGTGGCGCCATGAGCTGATGACCCGCACGTTGGCGGCGACCTCCACCGTGGAGCGCCCGGAAAGGTAGCGGTCGATGGCGTAGGCGCACTTCTTGCCGTGCCCGGCCGCCTCGATGAGGGTCGTGGGCCCGGTCACGAAGTCGCCGCAGGCGAAGACGCCCTTGACGTTGGTGGCGTACGTGCCGGCGTCCACCCGGACCCGGCCGCGGTTGATCTCGAAGGTCGCGGCGGCGGGCAGGAACGTGTTGTCGGCGGCCTGGCTCACGGCCGGGATCACGGTGTCGGCCTTGACCACGAACTCCGAGCCGGGGATGGGCACCGGCGCGCGGCGGCCGGTGGCATCGGGCTCGCCCAGCTTGTTGCGGATGAAGCGCACGCCGGTCAGCCGGCCCTCCTCGCCGATCAGCTCGACCGGGCTGGCGAGGAACTCCATGCGCACGCCTTCCCGCTCGGTCTCGCCCAGCTCCTCCTCGTCCACGACCAGCTCGGAGCGCGTGCGGCGGTAGGCGATCGTGACGTTGGCGGCTCCGTGGCGCAGGCTGGTGCGCGAGCAGTCCATGGCCGTGTAGCCACCGCCGATGACGACCACGTCCTGGCCCACCTCGAGTGGTTCGCCCAGGTTGGCCCGCTTCATGAAGTCGACGCCGTACTGGATGCCGCTCAGCTCGTTGCCCGGCACGTCGAGGGGCACGGCATCCATCGCCCCGGCACACACGGCGATGGCGTCGAACTGCTCCTGGAGCTGCTCGAAGGTCAGGTCGCGCCCGATGCGCACGCCGTAGCGGAACGTGACGCCCAGCCGCTCGATGAGGCGCACGTCCATCTCGATCGCCTCGCGCGGCAGGCGGAAGGCGGGCACGCCGATGAGCATCGTGCCGCCGGCGTACGGCAGCTCGTCGAAGACGGTCACGCGATGCCCTGCCACGGCCAGTTCGCGGGCCACGGCCATCCCCGCCGGCCCGGCCCCGATGACGGCCACACTGGTGTCCCTGGACGTGATGGCCGGCATGTCGTCGGGGATGGCCGACGCCTCGTGCCACTCCACAAGGAACCGCTTCATGGCGCGGATGGCCAGCGGCCGGTCGATATCGCCGCGGCGACAGGCGCGCTCGCATGGCGCGGAGCAGACGTAGGCGCACATGGCGGCCACCGGGTTGGGCTCCCGCGAGAGGAGGTAGCCCTCCTCGAACCGGCCCTCGGCGGCGAGGTTCAGGTAGCCGCGGCAGTTGGTGCCCACCGGGCAGGCTTCCTGGCACTCGATGTTGCACTGGAGCCAGGACGCGTTGACCGGCTGGACCAGGAACTCCTGGTGGGGGTCGATCGTCACGACGGCGGTTCAGCCTCTCAGGACACCTGGGTTGTGGAGGAGCACGGCGCGAGGTGAGGAATCTAGCATCGGGCGGTAGCCGTCGCACGAGTTGACGCCGGCCTGACGCGCAGCTACGCTCGGGCATCGATGGTCCGCCCGTTGTACCGCCTGGCCCGCCGCACCTCGTGAGCGCGGGCGAAGTCTTCTTCCTCCTCTTCGGGATCTCTGTCGGCGTCGTCGCCGGCGCCGTGCTGCTGGACGTCGTGCGGGCCCATCCGGCGCGCCCGGAGGTCCGGGTCACGGTGACCCACAACGCGCTGCCGCTGCGGGTCGTCCGGCCAGAGACGCCCGGCGAGCCGATCACCCTGCGGCGCACGGTGCGCGGGCCCGGCCAGGTCACGACGGTGCCCGCGCCGGACCTCATGCCCGACCGCCGTGCCGCCCCGCGACAGGCCACGCCACGGGTGCCCATCCCCGTCCTCGGCGGCGTCGACCCGCTGCTGACGGCGATCGGAGGCGTCGTGGATCTCGATCCCGGCCGACCACTCGGGCGGAGCCGCCCGGAGGCCGCAGGGCCGGTGGCTCTCCTCGAACGGCCGCCGGCCGCGATGGCCGTCGCCGTTGCCGAGCGCCCCGAGGGCGGCATCGCCGTCGCCGAACGACCTTCTGCCATGGCCCCGGCCAACGAGTCGGCGCGCGAGGCCAACGCCGCCGCCCAGGCGACCCAGTCCGGTGCCAGCGACGCGGCCACGGATCCGTGCGCCGGCGCGCGCCAGCTGGCTGGCGAGCGGTGCGCGGTGGCAGAACAAGCCCGCGCGCATGCCGAGGGGGCGGCCGCCCAGGCGCGCGATGCGCGGCGCGCCTATGACGCGGCGGTCCAGCAGGCCGAGACGGCGGCGCGTGAGGCGGACCCACGCGGCATCGCCGCCGCCAAGGAGGCCGCGCGACGGGCGTTCCGCGAGGCGACCGCGGGGGCGCGGGATCGCCACGCGCAGGAGCTTGCCGCGACCGTCTGGCTGACCGAGATCAACCGCATCAACCGCGACCGCCGCATGGCCCTGGCCCAGGCCTCAACGGCGACCACGCGCATGGAGCAGCTGCTGCCCACGATCGAGGCGCTGGCGCTGGCCGCCGACGCGGCACGCATCACCGCCGAGACGGCCACGGCCGCCTGCAACGACGCCCGCAACGCGCTGGCCGTGTGCGAGGAGGCCGGCGTGGACAGCCGCGCGGCCGACCTCATCGCGCCTGAGCCCCCTCGCGACCGGTCACCGGACGAACGGCCGGCAGAGGAGCCGGACGACGGGCGGATCGTGGGCCATGGGGGCCGTCAGCCCGCCATCTACCGCCTGCTGGAAGGCGACGCCGGCACGATGGCGCGGGTCGTCGACGCCGCGGTCCGCACGCCGGACGAACGGCGCCAGCTGCAGCTGGACCTCAGCGGCCTGGTCGACGCCATCGTCGCCGGAGCCATCGAACAGGCGTTCCTGGACTTCCCGTCCGGCAATCGCTTCTGGGCCGGCCTCACGCGGCTCGAGTCGCGCGAGGTAGCCGTGGGGCTGGCCGGACTCGGCTACCGCTTCGACGGCTTGGGCGGCTTCGACGGTGGCCGCGTCCCCAGCGCCCGCGACCTCTCCCTGGCCGTGGGCTATGCCGGCCTTGACCCGCGCCGTATCCGCCAGTGGCCGACCGAGGCCGAGAGCCGCGAGCTGTACCGGGGCGTGACCGTGGCGGCCGACGAGTACCTGGCCAGCATGGCCCCCGAGCTGTCGCTGAGCGAGCTCGTGGCGCTCCTGGGGCGCCGGTCGGAGACGCTGGCCGACCTGTGGAACCAGTGGGGGCACGTGCGGCCCCTGCTGATGGCCACCGCGGGCTAAGCTCAGGCGACGTCGAGGAGCCGGAAGCCCTCCGCCGCGGCGGTACCGATCCGGGCCCCGTCCTCGCTGGCCCACTGGCGCAGCCGCTGCTCCATGTCGGCCGGATCACGGATCTGGCTGGCGTGGGCGCGCAGGGCCGCCAGCTTGCGCTCGAACGTGGCGCTCGTGTCGACCCACACGTCGGCGTGATCCGTCCAGAAGAGGTACAGCCAGTGCACCGTGTGCGGTGCCAGCCCGGCCCGGGCGAGGTGCGGGAAGGCCATCGCGTTGCGGGCTGCCGGGTACACCGCGTCGACCGCGGCCATGGCGGCGGCGCGGTGGTCCGTGTGCTGGATCCGCCCCGAACGGCTGAAGAGCATCGAGGGGTCCATCGTCAGCACGGCGTCCGGGCGGAACTCCCGGATGGCGGCCACCAGCTGCTCCCGCAGCGGCAGGTCGTTGGCCAGCGCACCATCCGGCGCGTGCAGGAAGGTCACCGCCTCGTACCCGATGATCCCGGCCGCGGCGCGCTGCTCCGCCTCGCGCGTCGCCGCCAGGGCAAGGGGGTCGATCGTGTGATCGTCCGCCCCCGCGTCGCCGCTGGTGCAGCAGATGAGGTGGCCGACCGTGCCGGCGTCGATCCAGCGGGCCATCGTGCCGGCGGGGCCGAAGTCGGCGTCATCCGGGTGGGCCACGATGACCATGGCCCGCTCGGGCCGGGCCGTGTGCGGCTGGAGGACCGCGGGGATCGTCTCGGTCATCGCCTCAGCCGCGGCGTCGGGCCTCGGCCGCCTCGAGCGTGGCCAGCACGTCCGCGGCGTGGCCCTCCGGCTTGACCTTGAGCCACACGTGGGCCACGCGGCCGTCCGGGTCGACCAGGAAGGTGCGACGGGCGATGCCCATGTACGTCTTGCCGTAGTTGGTCCGCTCGACCCAGCAACCGTACGCCTCGGCGACGTGGTGGCCGACGTCGGCGAGGAGGGGGAACGTCAGCTCGAACTTGTCGCGGAACGCGGCCTTGCTCTTGACGCCCTGGGGGCTGATGCCCCAGATGGTCGCCCCCGCCTGTGCGAGCTCGACGTTGGCGTCGCGGAAGCCGCAGGCCTCGGTGGTGCAACCGGGCGTGTCGTCGGCCGGGTAGAAATAGACGACGGTCCATCCGCCGTGCTGGTCGGCAAGGCGGTGCACCACCCCGTCGGCATCGGGCAGGGCGAAGTCGGGGGCCGCCTCCCCGATCCCTGGCACGTGGGGCTCTTCCATGGGCCAGACGATACATCGGCCACCGGCAGGACCCGCGGGGTCGCTCAGCCCAGCTGCCCGATCACCGCCACCAGGAGCACCGTACCGATCGCGGCGGCGAGGACCAGGGCATCGAGCGGCCCGGCGCGGACGGGCCGGAAGCGCGACCGCGGGAGGCCGCTGTCGAAGCCCCGCGCATCCATCGCCAGGGCCAGGCGCTCGCCGCGGCGGAAGGCCATCACGAGCACGACCAGGAGGCGCCCCGGCACGGCCGCGAGGCGCCCGGCCGGCGTGCGCGGCGACAGGCCGCGGAGGCGCCGGGCCGCGCCGGTGGCCTGCCAGTCGGCGGCCGTCCGCGGCGCAAGACCCATGGCCGCGACGCTGCCGTAGGCCAGTCGGTCGGGGACGCGGAGCTGCTGGACCAGGGCGTCCGCCAGGCGGGTCAGGTCGGCCGGGGCGAAGACCAGGAGGCTCGTCAGGCCGATGACCAGCAGCCGCACGGCCAGCGCCACGCCCGCCTCAAGGCCGGGCGGCGTGAGGCGCAAGGGGCCCCAGGACAGGAGCGTCGGCAGGGTCGGGTCACGGTCGGCGGTGTTGCCCAGGGCGGCGGTGAGCCCCAGCCCCAGCGCGGCCAGGGCGACGGGCCACATGCGTCCGGGCAGCGGCCGCAGCGGGATGCCCGACCAGACGACGAGGCCGACGAGCGCCGCGACGAGCAGCACCAGCTCACCCTCCGCATCCGGGATGGCGGCGGCCGCGATGAGCCAGATGGTGCCCGCGGCGAGGCGCGTGACACCCGACACGCGCGCCAGGGGCGCCGACGAGCGGACCACCAGCGGCGCGGGCAGGAAGCTCATCTCGTGACGCCCACGCCATCGCCCGCCGTGACGCTCCCGAGGCGCCACGGATCGGCCGGCTCGTAGGGCGGTGACGCCAGGAAGGCAGGCGCCGGCCCGTCGAAGACGAGGCGGCCCTCGTGCAGGGCGATCACCCGGTCGCACCCGGGCAGCAGCCGCGGGTCATGGGTCGCCATGAGTTGTGCCTGGCCGACCGCTCGTCCCTCGTCCAGCAGGGCAGCCACCCTGCCCCGGCCGCGCTCGTCCAAACCGAAGGTGGGCTCGTCGAGCAGCAACAGGGCCGGCCGCTGCCGAGCGGTCGCGGCCAGGCTGAGGCGCCGCTGCTCGCCCGTGCTGAGGCGGAACGGGTCCTCGTCCGCGAGCGCGGCCAGGCCGAATCGTTCCAGGATCGGCGATGGGTCGTCGCCGCCGACCTCGTCGGTCACGCGCCGCGCGACGAAGCCGACCTCCGGATCCTGGAAGACGAGGGCCAGGCGGTCGGGCAGGGTCGCCGACGGCAGGCGCGCCGGGTCCTGGCGGCGACCGTCGGGATCCGTGAGCCGGATGCTACCGCTGCTGGGGCGGCGAAGCCCGGCCGCGAGGTGCAGCACGGTCGACTTGCCGGAACCGTTGGGCCCCACCAGGGCGACCCGCTCGCCGGCCCGCACGACGAAGCTCACTCGATCGACGGCGGTACGCGGCGACCCCGCGATGACGGGCGGGTACGTCGCCGAGACCGCATCCGCGGCCAGGACGACCGGCGCGTCGGCGACGCAGGGCACCACGGCCGGCCAGGTCCGTCCGCCCGCCAGCGCGCCCGCATGGCGGGCCACCACCTCCCGCGGCGACCCGAACGCCACCTGGCCGCCGTCGTCGTCCAGGAGCAGGACGTGGTCGGCGAGCGGCAGGAGCGCCTCCAGGCGGTGCTCGATGACCACGATCGTCCGGTCGCGTCGAGCGGCCAGGACAGCCAGTCGCTGGAGCACGGCGGTCGTGGCCGGCGGGTCCAGGTTCGCCGTCGGCTCGTCGAGCACCAGCAGCTCCGGCAGCGGCGCGAGGACGTCGGCGAGGGCCAGGCGCTGCTGCTCACCGCCCGAGAGAGCGGCGGTGAGGCGCGCCTCGAAGCCGGCGAGCCCCACCTCCGCGAGCGCGGCCGGGACCGCCGTCAGCATGCGGTCACGTGCCCACCCACGGTTCTCCAGGCCGAAGGCGACCTCGTCGGCCACGTGCGGCATGACGAGCTGGGTCTCGGGGTCCTGGAAGACGAGCCCGACCCGCTGGCCCAGCACGCCCGGAGGCGTGCTCGCCACTTCCCCCTCGCCCACGAGCAGGACCCCCATCCACGCCCCGGGCAGCGCGTGGGGCACGATCCCGGCCAGCGCCCGCGCGAGCGTGCTCTTGCCGCACCCTGACGGGCCGGCGATCAGCAGCAGCCGGCCCGGCTCGAGGTTGAAGCTGAGGTCGTGGAGGGCCGGCCGGGAGCGGCCCGCGTATCGCCAGCCGAACCCGCTGGCGCTGACGGCCGGTGGGGTCACGCGCCCCCGGGGAAAGCGTCGAGGACGCCGGTGCGCCGGAGCGCTGACAGGAGCCACCAGCCAAGGAGCCCGGCCAGCACCACCCCGGAGGCCACGTCCACGACGGCGATCGTGCCCTGCACGTCGAGCCCGAACTTGTCCGACGGGTAGTAGATCACGAGGTCATGCAGCGCCTCCCCGACCGCCGCGGCCGCCCCGGCCAGCACCGCGGTACGCAGGCCGAACGAGCGGTACAGCCCGAAGGCGAAGATCAGCTCCGCCCCCGCTCCCTGGGCCAGACCCGAGAGGATCACGTCGAGGCCCCACGGACCACCGCCCAGGAGGGCCGACAGGACCGCCGCCATCACCTCGGCGAAGATGGCCGCGCCCGGCTTGCGCACGATCAAGGGGGCCAGGACGGCAGGCAGGAGCCACACCCCGCTAACCACGTACTGCAACGGCGGCGCCGCGGCGAAGACCGGCGTCGTGGCCGGCCAGACCGAGACGTCCCAGAACCAGAAGACCACGCCGAAGACGACGCCGATGACGGCGGTGATGACGATGTCGAGCGTGCGCCAGCGGGTACTCGGGACCCACGGCGCAGCAGTCGTCGTGACGGTCATGTCTGATCCTCCATGGGGCGGCTCTCCACGATGAGCAGGCGTCCCCGGTCGAGCGTGACCACGGCACGCTCGCCGGTGCGCACGTTGGACAGGCCGCGACTCGGCCCGAAGGGGAGCGTCTCGCCGTCCAGCCGGTAGGCCAGCCCCGCCGTGCGGACGCCGTGGGCTGGGCCGCCGAACGGCAGCAGCGTGACGAGGTCGCCGGCGCGTCCGATGAGCTCGAGCGTGCCGGGGCCACGCAACAGGCGCACGCGGCTGGTCGCGTCCAGCAGGGCCAAGCCGCGTCCTCGGGCAGCCGGCAGGGCGAGCAGCCAGACGGCGGCGAGGGCATGGTCCAGGCGCGGGCCGCCGAGGGCGCCCAGGATCAGCACCGGGGCCGGGGAGCGGCGAAGCGCAGCCGCGAGGGCGAGCTCCAGGTCCGACTGGTCCTTGTCGACCGGCCAGCGCTCGATCGGCACACCGGCGCGTGCCAGGCGGTCCGCGTCGCGCGGCGCGAGCGAGTCCAGGTCGCCGATCACCAGGTCCGGCTGCCAGCCCAGGGCAAGCGCGTGCGCCGCCCCGCCGTCGGCGCCGATGACCAGCGTCACGTCGTCCGCCCAGCCCGGCCAGGCGTGATCGAGCGCAGCCCTCGCGGGCACGGTGCCGTCGCCCACGACGAGGGTGGTGCGAAGGGCGGGGTCCGGCATCCGAGGTGGCGACCTCCGTGAGGCGGGACGGAGGTGGTGCCGGTGGACTCCCTTCGCTGGTATGGACCAGATCAGGTTCCAAGGGTCTGCGGCGGATCCGCACTCTCAGCGCCGGATGGCGCTCCCCTGTCCCGTATGTGCTTGTGCGAGCATCCTAGCACCGGGCCCCGTCCGGGCCTCGTGCCGGCCCCTCAGCGGATGGCGGCCGCGATCACCTCCACGGCCGTCGGCGCGACCCAGTGCGCCCCCGCGCTCTTGAGGCGGCCGCGGTCCGCCGCACCGGTCAGCACGCCGATGGGGTACGCGCCGGCGCGGCGGCTCATCTCCATGTCGTCGATCGCGTCCCCGACCGAGACGAGCGCGCTCGGCTCCAGGCGCAGGTAACGACTGGCGAGCAGCAGCGGCGCCGGGTCCGGCTTCTGGTGCGGCACCGCGTCGCCGTAGACGGCCGTGGCGAAGATGTCACCCAGGCCGGTGGCCCGCAGCTCCAGCTCCACCCTGGCGCGGTGGCCCGAGGTGACCAGGGCGAGCCGGACCCCGCGGGCCCGGAGTGCCCGCAGCGCCTCGCGCGCCCCATGCACGAGCGCCGGCACCTCCGTCTCGTACAGCTCCACCCAGCGCCGGTCGGCGGCTTCCCAGTGTTCCCGCGGCAGCCCGACGCTGCCGTACATGCGCTGCCAGGTGGGCGAGTAGTGGGCCCGGAACGTGGCCTCGTCGAAGGGCACGGCGAACTCGTCGAACAGCTGCTGGTACACGGCCAGCGTGCGCGCCATCGAATCGAGCAGGGTGCCGTCCCAGTCGAAGGCCCATGCCTCCGCCTGGCGCAGCCGCGTCACCACGGCGCGTGGTGGTCGCGAACGACGGAACAGGGGCACGGTCGGGCATGGTAGCCGCCAGCCCGGGACGTCGTGGCAGCACCCCGGATGGCCGGGACCCCATGCTAGACTCGGGCCCGTGTCCGAGACCCCCGCGGCGCACCAGCGCGTCCTCGACGCCGCCGCCCGCAAGGGAGTGACGCTCGAGATCGTGACCTTCCCCGAGAGCACGCACACCGCCGCGGATGCGGCCGCCGCCCTCGGGGTCGAGCTGGGCCAGATCGTCAAGAGCGTCGTCTTCGTGGCGCCTGACGACGCGGACGCCCTGGTCCCGTTCGTGGCCCTCACGAGCGGCACGAACCGCGTCGATGTCGGCCGCTTGGCCGCGGTGGTCGGCGAGAGCGGGATGCGACGGGCGAGCGCGCGCGAGGCCCATGCGCTGACCGGCTTCCCCATCGGCGGTATCCCGCCCATCGGTCACATCCGCCCCATCCGGGTGGTGATGGATCCGGACCTCGGCCGGTACCAGGTCGTGTGGGCGGCCGCCGGCACCCCGACCTCCGTCTTCGCCGTGCCCCCGGGCACGCTCCGGTCGCTGGCCAACGCCACGGTGGCACCCATCGCCGAACAGGCGTCGGTGGGTGTCATGGACCCGGACGCGCAGGGTGCAGCAGGGCCCGCCCTGCCGAGCGCCGGCGCCTCGACAGCAGGCGCCACGACCGGCGCGTGACGGCCGCCGAGCCGTCGTCCCGCGTTGTCCGCTACCCCGGCGGGCTTCAGGCCCGCTACCGCTGGATCGGCAGTGGCCAGGCGGCGGCCCTCTTCGCTCTCACGGAGGCCGGTGGACCGCTGAACGATCACGGCCGGCTCGCGGGCCCCGAGCCCGATCTCCTGTGCCGCGCGGAGGTGCGGGTGGAGGGACCGGCCGCCACGTGGACGGCACGCCTGGCGTCCCCCGTCTTCGACGAACCGGATGCCGTCCTGCTGGACACGGCTGCGCTGCTGGTGGTGCGCTACGGCTTCACCGGCTACGGCTTCGCCGTGCGGTCCGGCGAGCTGGCCTGGCATGTGACGGCCGGCACGCCCCTCGTCGCGGTCCTTGGCTCGTCACGGCTGGATCATGTCCTGCTGCAGGGCGAGGTCGAGACGTTCGCGGTGCGCCCTGACGGCACGACCGCGTGGCGGCTTGCCCACCAGGACGTCGTGGCCGAGGCGGCGCTCGTGGCCGGGCGGCTCGTGCTGACCACGTACACGGGCGGCCGGATCGCGCTGGACCCTGCCACCGGGCTGGTCGCCTGACCCCGACGGCCCGCCCAGTTGTTGACGGGCGGTGGAGAAGGGCCAGAGGCACCTCGAATCTCGTGGAGAAGCTGCCTTGACCACGGCTCCCGCCCCGCCCTATGGTTCTGTCGTGCCCGGAGGGGCCCAAGCGACCGCTGGCGGCGCTGATCGCAAGATCGGCACTCACGCAGTCGTGTGGTTCCTCTGGGCCGTTCCATGTCTGGCGGGCTAGGATCTCGCCGTGCTCCCCTTCCTCCTGCTGGCGATCGGCCTTGGGTTCATCGCCTGCGGCCTCGCCCTGCTGAGCCGCCTTGGGCGTGCCTACCGGGTGGGACGCCTCCTGGCGGCGGCGCCCCTCACGAGCATCGCCGCAGCGGTGGAACTGGCCCGCTCGGGTGAACCGCGCTACGTGCGCGTCCACGGCCGCATCACGTCCGCCGAGGAATTCCCCGACGAGCACGACCGCCCTTTGGTCTTCCGGCGGCGCCGCCTGGAGCTGCGGACCGGGGGCCGCTGGCAGGACGTGTGGCACGAGCGCGAGGCCGTGCCCTTCGGGGTCGAGGAACGGGCCGCCTTCATCGCCGTCGATGCGGCCCGGCTGGAGCAGGGCCTGGTCGTCATCCCGCGCGAGTCGCGCGGCCGCGCCGGCGAGGTCCCGGAGCACCTGCCGCCCGGCACCGACCCCGCTGCCGCGGCCCGCTTTCGCGTCGACCAGATCTCCGCCGTCGAACAAGCCGACGTGGCGGGCAGCCCCGTGGTCGGGCCGGATGGGTCGGCCATGATGACGGCAGGCCTGGGCCGCCCGCTCATCCTCAGCACGCTCGATCAGCCGGAAGCCATGCGCATCCTCGCGGCGGGGCACGCCGGCCTCCTGCGGTTCGCGGCGGCGTGCCTGGCCATGGGCGCCCTGAGTCTCGTGCTGGCGCTGGTGCTGGCGGCGGCTTCGTGGACCGTCGGCGGCTCGGGCCTCATCGGTGCCGCTCGCGCGGCCACGGCCAGCCAGGAGGCGGACGCCTCGGCCACCCCGGCGGTGGAGCCGTCACCGGTGCCGAGCCCTGCCGACACGCGGTCCAGCGGAGCCGGCCCCGGCCTGGTCGGACAGCCCTTCCTGGCCGTGCTCGTGGTGGTCGGCGTGTCCGGTTTGGCGGTGCTTGCCGCCGCGGGGTACGCGCGCCTCGCGGCCTCCCGCGATCCCTCGGATGGAGCCGGGCCGCCGTGAGGGCCGGCCGTCGGTCGGCGAGACGGCCGGGACCGGCGGCGCTCGGCGCATGGGACTTCCGCCCCATGGCAACTTTTGGTAGGTCACCATAGGCTGGCCCGCGATCATCCAGGTCGCACTCGTCGAGGACACCACCACGCCGCCCCCTGCCTCCTCACCCGGCACCGTCTCGGTCACTCGCGCGGCCAGCATCCTCGGCGTCCACGCCAACACCGTGCGCACCTGGACCGAGCAGGGCCGCCTCCCCTGCCTGCGCATCAACAGCCGCGGCGACCGGCGCTATCGCACGGCGGACCTGGAGGCATTCCTGGAACAGGCCACGCGGCGGGCGCGACCGGCCCGCCTGTCGATCCCCGACCTCCGACCGTGGACCGACTCGTCGCTCGCCGCGGTCCCCGCCACCGGGGCCCAGGTGCCGCCGGGCGCCATCACCGAGCGCATCCTGGCCTCGTCGGCGCGCGACCCTGACCGCCGCGACGTCGAGCTCCGCGTGCTGACCGGCATCGCCCGCTCGATCGCCACGGCGACCGACCTCGACGTGACGCTGGCGGCGATCGCCCGCCTCCTGCGCGAGTCGTTCGGCTATCGCGTCGTGTCGTTCGCCGAGCTGACCGGCGATCTGCTCTGGCTGCGGGCCGCCGACGGACTTGACGTGACGCGCATCCCGCCCATCGGGCGCGAGCACGGCCTCTCCGGCGCCAGCCTCACCGAGCGCCGCCCGATCTTCGCCCCGGAGGTCGATCGAGACCCGCGGTACGTGGTCAACCTGCCGGAGGTGCGCGCGGAGATCGCCGTGCCCATCTTCATCGAGGGCGACCCGTGGGGCGTGCTGCTGGTCGGCGACGACCGCGTCGGCGCGCTCAGCGCCGAGGACGGCGAGCTGCTCCAGGCAGTGGCCGATCAGGTCACGGTCATGGCCCAGAACCTCCAGCTGGTCAGCCGCTTCCGCCGCCAGCTGGAGCAGGCCGAGGCGCTGCGCCGCGTGTCCGCCGACCTCAGTTCCAAGCTCGACCTCGACGTCATCCTGGGCGACCTCATCGACCACGCCGCGATGCTCTTCACGGCCGATCGCGCGGCCGTCTTCCTGCGGCAGCCGGACGGCGCGCTCGTGCCGCAGGTCTCACGTGGGCTCTCCGAACGCTTCCTGGCCGCGATGCGCGGCGACAACGCGCTGGGCCTGCCCGCGGGAGCGCTGGAGCGCCATCGGGCCTTCGCCAGTCATGACTGGGCCGACAGCCAGCTCGACGACGACGGCCGCGCCCTGGTCCTCCAGGAGGGCCTGGAGACCGCAGCCGCGGCGCCGCTGATGCGCGGCGGCGAGAGCCTGGGCCTGCTGGTCCTGTACCACGACCGGCGCCACGCCTGGGACCAGGCCGAGCTGGATGTGCTGGACGCCCTCGCGGCCCAGGCCAGCATCGCCATCGCCAACGCCCGCAACTACGCCCAGACGGCGACATGGGCCGCGCAGCTCCAGTCGATCCAGAAGCTGGGCGCGCGTCTCTCCCGGCTGACCAAGGTCCGCGAGATCGGCCAGGCCATCTGCACGGAGCTGAATCAGCTCATCGACTACCACAACGTGCGGGTCTACACCGTCCAGGGGATCCACCTCGTGCCGATCGCCTGGCACGGCGAGATCGGCGAGTACGCCGACGAGGCGGAGGACCAGCTCCGCCTCAACGTCGGCGAGGGCATCACCGGCTGGGTGGCCGAGCACGGCGTGGCCCAGTACCTGCCCGACGCCGACGCCGACCCTCGTACGCAGACGATCGCGGGCACCCAGGAGCATCTCGACGAGTCCCTCCTGGTGGCGCCCATGAAGTTCGAGGATCGTGTGCTGGGCGTGATCGTCCTTTCCAAGCTGGGCCTGCACCAGTTCTCCGCCGACGACCTGCGCCTGCTCGAGATCTACGGCTCGCTGGCGGCCCAGGCCGTCCGCACGGCCGCGACCACCGAGAGCCTGCATGCGCAATCGGCGGCCCTCGAGCAACGGGTGCGCGGCCAGCAGGAGCTCCTGAGCCTGACGGAGGCGATGATCTCGACGCTCGACCAGGCGACACTGCTCGAGCTCGTGGCCGACCGCGTGCCGCGGCTCATCGATGTCGACACCATCACCCTGGACCTCCATGACCCCGTGCGTCACGAGTTCCGCACCGTCGCCGCGCGCGGCGTGTACGCCGAGCACTACCTGCAGCGCGTGGTCCAGCCGGACACCGATGGGGTCACGGGATGGGTCTTCCAGCACGGTGAAGCGCAGCTCGTGCCCGACGAGATGGCTGATCCACGCGTCAGCCGCATCGACCTCGCGCCCGAGCCCGGGTCACTCATCATCGCCCCGCTGCGCAATCGGGGCCAGGTGGTGGGCGTCCTCACCATGGAACGCCTGGGGCGGCAGCGCCCGTTCACCCAGGAAGATCTGGATCTGGGCGCGCTCCTCGCCGCGCAGACGTCGGTCGCCCTGCAGAACGCCCAGGCTCACCAGGCCGTCGCCCTCCAGGCCCAGACCGATGGCCTGACCGGCCTCAACAACCACACCACGTTCTACGCCCAGCTGGGGCGTGCGGTCGAACGGACCGAGCGGTTCGGCCTGCTGATGATCGACCTCGACGAATTCAAGGCCTACAACGATTCCTACGGCCACCAGGCCGGCGACGAGATGCTGCGGAGGATCGCCGGTGCGCTGCGGGCAGCCTGCCGGGACACCGACGCGGTCTTCCGCTACGGCGGGGACGAGTTCACCATCCTCCTGCCGGGGGCGGACCTGGGCGGCGCCCTGGCGGTCGCGGAGAAGGTCCGGGCGGCGGTCCGGGCGGCCGGCGAGCAGGGCGACAGCGACGGTCTCCGCCTCAGCTGCTCGATCGGCGTGGCGACCTACCCCGACGATGCGACGGATGCACCACGCCTCCTCTTCGCCGCCGATCGGGCCGCCTATCTCTCCAAGCGGACCGGGCGCGATCTGGTCTCGACCGCCGCGCAGGGCGCGGAGCACGCCGCATCCTTCATGCCGTCGGCGCCGACGCCGGTCGACGAGCCGACCGCTCCGCTCGCCCCGCCGCAGGCCCAGCAGGTCGCCGGCGTGGCCTGATCGGCGGCGCCCGGCCCTCGACCGTGCGGGCGTACCATCCGGCGGTGGAAGCCGCCCCCGTCACCGAGCGACCGCGGATCGTCGTCACGGTCCAGGCCCCGTCCGTCGCCGCCGATCCCTCGCTCGCCCGCCGCAAGAACGCGCTGTATGCGGCAGCGTTGCGGCACCGCGGGGGCCACCCGGTCGTCCTCGATGAGACTTCGTCGGAGGCCACGCGTGCGGCGGCCTTCGCGGCGATGGACGGGTTGCTCCTGACCGGTGGGGCGGACGTGGATCCGGCCCGCTACGGCGAGCAGGTGGACGGGTCGGTCGACGTCGAGCATGGCCGCGACGCTTTGGAGGCGACCGCGTTCGCGGCGGCCCGGGGTGCACGCCGGCCCGTCCTGGGCATCTGCCGCGGCTTCCAGGTCATGAACGTCCTGAGCGGCGGGCGGCTGGTCCAGCATCTCGATGGGCACGGCAGTCCGAGCTATGGCACGGGCCCGGCCAACCATCACGCCATCGCGCTGGTGCCGGGTTCGCGCCTGGCGGCGATCCTGCGGGCTGGGGAGCCGGGCGGCGGCACGCTCCTCGTCAACACGTACCACCACCAGGCGGTGCGCCCGGCCGACCTCGCGCCGGGGCTGCGGGCCTCGGCGTTCGCGGAGAGCCCGATCGGGCCGCTCGTGGAGGGCCTGGAGGGCTCGCCGGACGAGCCGTTCCTCCTCGCCGTCCAGTGCCATCCCGAGCGCACGGAATCCACGCCGGCCGAGTTCGATCGCCTGTGGGACGCCTTCGTCGCCGCCTGTCGCCGGCCAGCGACGGTCACACCTGGAGCCGGCCGGCCTCGATGACGCGCTGCAGGAACTGCCGCGTGCGCTCCTCACGCGGAGCGCGGAAGACCTGATCCGGCGGCCCCTCCTCCAGGATCGCGCCGCGGTCCAGGAAGCACACGCGGTCCGCGATGTCGCGGGCGAAGCCCATCTCGTGGGTCGCGATGAGCATCGTCATGCCGCCCGTGGCCAACTCGCGGATGACGCTCAGGACCTCGGCCACCAGCTCCGGGTCCAGGGCGCTGGTGATCTCGTCGAGCAGCATGAGGTCCGGCTGCATGGCCAGCGCGCGCACGATCGCCACCCGCTGTTGCTGGCCGCCCGACAGGCGGTCAGGGTACTCGTGCGCCTTGTCGGCCAGCCCGAAGCGCTCCAGAAGGGCCGTCGCCTGCTTCTCTGCCTCGGCGCGAGACTGGCCCAGGGCGCGCCGTGGACCCAGCGTGACGTTATCCAGGACCCGCAGATGGGGGAAGAGGTTGAAGGCCTGGAAGACGATGCCGATGCGGCGGCGCAGGCGGTTGACGTCGACGGGCACGCCGGTGATGGGCTTGCCGTCCAGCTCGATCCGCCCGGCATCGATCGCCTCGAGGAGGTTGATACAGCGGAGCAGGGTCGACTTGCCCGAGCCGGAGGCGCCGATGAGGCAGATGACCTCGTGCTCGGCGAGCGTCAGGTCGATGCCCCGCAGGACCTCCAGCTGGCCGAAGGACTTGTGCACGCCGTCCAGATGCAGGACCGGCGCCCCGGGCACGGCAGCCGCGGCGGTCCGACTCACCGGGCAGCCGCCAGGAGGCGGCGGCGGTCGCGGGCGATCAGGACGTCCACGACGCGCGTCAGCGGCACGGTGATCAGCAGGAACAGGGCCGCAGAGGCCAGATAGGGCGTGAAGTTGAAGGTCGCCGCCTCCTGGATCTGGGACTGCCGGAAGACCTCGACGACGCCGATGAACGAGACCAGCGCGGTGTCCTTCTGCAGCCCGATGAAGTCGTTGAGCAGCGGCGGGATGACGCGCCGGACGGCCTGTGGCACGACCACGTACCGGAGGGCCTGGGCGCGGCTCAGGCCCAGGGAACGTGCAGCGGCCTCCTGGCTGGGATGGACCGACTCCAGGCCGGCCCGGTAGACCTCGGCGACGTACGCCGAGTACAGGAGGACGAGCGTCATCACCCCCAGGACGAACGTGTCGTTGGGCACGCCGGGGATGCCCAGCGCAGGGACGCCGAAGCCGAACAGGAAGATGAAGAGGACGCCGGGCACGCCGCGGAAGAAATCGGAGTAGATGACGGCCAGGAGGCGCAGCGGCAGGAAGATCGGCCCGGGCACCGTCCGCATCAGGGCGATGCCCAGGCCGCAGATGAGGACCAGCACCTCCGAGATCAGGAAGAGCTGGATGTTGACCACGAAGCCCTGGGCCACGTAGGGCAGCGCTCTCCAGAAGTACTTGGCGTTGAAGAACGCGTCGCGGACCAGTGGCCAGTTGGGCGAATTGACGACGATCCAGCCGAGCAGGCCGAAGACGACGACGACGCTGATGACGCTGATGAGCACCCCGCGGCGCCCCGCCTGGCCGACCGCGGGCGCGGGCGTCGCCCCGCGGAGGGAGGGCGGCTCGACCCCGAGGCCGATCTCGAGCGGCCCCGACGGCCCGCTCTGGCTCACGGCCGGACCGGCCGCGTTATGGCGTCAGGACGGGAGCGTCACCCTCGGACGCGATCCACTGGGCGCGGAGGTTGGCGAGCGTGCCGTCGGCCTGCAGGGCGTCGATGGCCTGGTTCACGCAGGTGGTCAGGGCGCTGCCCTTGTTGAGCACGACCGAGAAGTGCTCGGGCGTGCCGACCGACGGCAGGGAGCCCACGATCACCCCGTTGGGCACCTCGCCGTCGCTGGAGATGATGAAGGCCGTGCCCAGGTCCACGACGATGCCGTCGATCTGCTTCGCCTTGAGGGCCGCGATGGGGCCGTTGCTGTCGTTGTAGACCTTGGGCGCCGTGGTCGGCTGGATGTTGTCGGTGATGTAGCTGTAGCTGGTCGTGCCGACCTGGGCACCCAGCCGGTAGGCCTTGAGATCCGAGACCGACTTGGCGCTCGTGATGGGCGAACCGCTGACGGCCACGACGGCCTGGTTGTTGTCGAAGTAGCCGTCGCTCAGGTCGACGGCCTGCGCGCGGTCGGCGCTGTAGGAGACCTCGTTGATGTCGAAGTCGAACTTCTTGGGGCCCGGCTGGATGACGTCGTTGAAGGCCGCCACGACCCACACCACCTTGGTGGCCGGGAAGCCGAGCTTGTTGGCGATGGCGTAAGCCACGGCGCTCTCGTAACCGTCGCCGCTGGTCGGGTCGCTGACCTGCCACAGGCCGCCGTCGGGCGGAGTGCCACCGAACCACGGCGGGTAGGCCGGGTTGTCGGTCCCGATGGTGAGCTTGCCGGGTGTCATCGTCTGCAGGTTGGCGGCGGCGCACGCGCTGGCGGTGACCGAGGGGCTGGCCGCGACCGTGGCCGACGCCGCGGGTGTGGCCGTGGCGGCCGGGGTGGCCGTCGGTGCCGGTGTCGGAGTGGCGGTCGCGGCGGCGCTACAGGCCGCGAGCAGCACGCCGATGCTCCAGATGGCCCCCAGCCGCAGCAGCGACGCACGCATGACGTCCTCCTCCTCCTCCTGTCCCCGGACCGAGCCGCGAGTCTACACGAGCCGTATGCCTTCGCGCCGTCCGCGCGCCTGACCGACCCGGTCGGCCCCGATCCCGTGCCGCCCTCGCCCCGGTCTGGTCCCGTGCGCGCCCCGCTCCGGCCCCGTGCGCCCACCGGTCCCCATGGCCCCGATCCGGCCTGACGTTTGCCGCTAGCGGCGCCAATGACGGAGAAGAGCCGTGTCGAGGGAGGTTCCTGCCGCCAGGCGCAAGGAACGACGCACGAACCGGCCGGATGGAAAGGTCCCGGACCCTTGCTCCGTCGATAGCGTCGCCTGGCGCAAGACGAGCGCGCGCCATGCAGTCCCTGTCCTCGGCGGGCCCGGATGGATCCCTTCGCGCCCCTCCGTCGGTCGGGCCTGGCACGCTCAGAGGCCAGGCTGCTCCAGCTGGATCGTGAGGCGGTCATCCTCGTGCAGGCCGAAGGCCGCGCCGGCGTCGCCCTGGTTGACGGCCAGGCACAGCCGCCCGTACGAGTCCTCGTAGACGAGGGCCGCCCCTGCCGCGACCCGGCCGAACGTCTCGGCCCACGTGGCGTGGATCACCGCTCGCTGGCCGGGACGGGTGAGGCGCAGGATCGCGCCCCAGTTCGGTTTGCCGAGGGCGCGCCGGAGGTCACCAGCTTCGGCGCCGAGCTTCACGTTGCCGAAGGTATCGACGTAGATGACGGCAGCTACCATCTCGCCGTCCCGGACCTCGGGCAGCGGCCAGCGCAGGCGCACCAACCCGGCGACGGCGATCTCCGGTCCCAGCGCCGCGAGAGGGACGCCGATGGCCAGGTGGGCCGCGGCCGGCGCGAAGATGTCGCGTCCGTGGAACGAGCTGGACACGACCGGCAGCCGGTGCGCCGTCGAGGTTAGGAGGCGTGCATCGACGACGCCGCCGAGCCGCTCCGCGGCGGGCAGGAGGAGGCCGTTGTCGGGGCCGATCAGGACGTCGCCACGATGGACCCGCAGCGCGATGGGCCGCCGCTCGGTCCCCACCCCGGGATCGACCACCGCCACGTGCGAGCCCACGGGCAGGTACGGGGCGGCACACCACAGGAGGAGGCCCCCGTCGCGCACCCGGTACTTGGCGACCTCGTGCGAGATGTCGACCACGTTGGCCTGCGGCGCCAGGCCCAGGATCACGGCGCGCATGATGCCGGCCGACGGATCGCGCGAGCCGAAGTCGCTGAGCAGGCTGATGAACGGTCGGTCGCCCACACGGGCATGGTAGGCGGCGGGACGGCGTAAGCTGCGGCGCCGATGCGCGTGCGACTGTTCCAGCTGCGCCTGATCGCGGCCTTCCTGCTGCTGCTGTGGGCGGGGGCCGTCGGAGGCATCCTCGCGCTGTACCACCCGGGCGGACCCGTCGACTGGCTGGTAGGGTTCGCGGCCCTTGGCCCGACGGCCGTCGCTGCCCTGGCCGTCCGCTACCCGCCGCTCGCGGCCGGCGACCGTTCGTCGGTGGTCATGGGCTGGCTCGGCATCCTGGCATGCCTCGTGCTCATCCCGGTGCTGTTCGGCGCGTTCCAGGCGCAGATGGCCGGGGACGCGGCGCTGGTAGTGCCGTCACCTGAGGCCATGTATGCCGGCACCGCCGCGCTCGTGCTGACGTGCCTGTTCGCGGGCCTCGGCGTCGCGCGACGGCTCGTGGGCGAAGCGGCCGACCGGCAGCGACGTCTCATCGTGGGGACCACGCTGGCCATGGCCATGACGCTGGCCACGGGCGGCCTGCTCGGTGGCGCGATCCTGGTCAACGGGCTGGCCCTCGAGGCGGCGGCCCCGCCATCGTCGATCTACGGGCCGGTCGGGACGGCGTCGACGCCCCCACTCTGCAACGGTGAGCTCTCGGCGGGTCCCTACGCGGTGGTCGATATCACGGCCTCGGCCACCGTGGACGGGCGGGAACGCGCGACCAGCACCGTCAGTGGGGCCCGTGCCGGCATCGATGAACGCTGGCAGGCGACCGGCACGCGGGACGGCCTGACTTCGTCACGAGCCTACGTCGAGGTGGCCGGGACGGTCTGGCAGGAGGCCAGCGGATCCGGTGCCTGGCGCGCCGTCGCCCTGCCGGTGGGCCGGACGACCCCTGCACCGACGCTCGACGACGCCGTGATCCAGGCGGCGCTGACGCCTGCCCTGCGCGTAGCGGCCGAAGACGTGGGGTTCGAGGAGGTGGGGGGCGCCACGGCGCGCCACTGCCGGACGTTGACGACCGGGACGCTGGCCCTCAGTGGCTTCCCGGAGCTGGAATGGCTCGCTGAGACGACCGCCGCCGGTGGCGTGCCCGACCTCCATGACTGGCGCGGCCAGCTGGACTGGTGGGTCTTCGCCGACGGCGAGCTGGGCATGGCCGCGGTCCAGGTCTCCGGTCTGCCGCCCGACTCGTGGCCGGGCGGCGGGGTACAGGGCGTGCTCCAGGCGATGCTGACCGCCACGCGGCGGAGCACGCCGGTGGCCATCACGCCGCCCCCCGGCGTCACGCCCTAGGCTGTGGCGATGGCCCGACGAGGAGCGACCTGGGAAGCACACGGCGGCAAGTGGGACCGCGCGGCCCGGTACCTGCGCGTGGCCATGATCCTGCACGGTCATCCCGATGGCATCAGCGCCGCCGACATCGCGGCCCAGGTCGGCATCTCCAAGCGCACCGCCTACCGGGACCTGGAGGCGATGAGCCTCGATGGCGAGCTGCCCATCTGGCAGGACGGGGGTCGCTGGGGCCTCGAGAGCGGCGCCTTCCTGCCGCCCCTCAACCTCACCCTGGACGAGGCCACGACCCTGTTCCTCGCCGCCCGGGTGCTGGCCAAGGCCAGCGACGAGCAGGACCCGGAGTTGATCGGCGCGTTCGTCAAGCTGGCCCACGTCCTGCCCGACGTCCTGGCCCAGCACATCCGGGCCACCGCCGATGCCTTCGCCAGCACGCCTGCCAACGAGCGCTTCACGCGCGTCTTCCGTACGCTCACCCAGGCGTGGGCGGGCTTACGAGTGGTGGTCATCGACTACGACGCGGCGGCCTACGACCCGGAACGCGGCCAGCGGCGGACGCGCGTGCGCCCGTACGCGCTGGAGCCGTCCGCCCTGACCCATGCGCTCTACCTGATCGGCTTCGACGAGGGCCGGGGCGCGGTCCGCACGTTCAAGGTGGAGCGCATCCTGAGCGCGTCACTCACGCCCGAGACATTCGCCCCGGACCCAAGCTTCGATCCCTCCGCCGAGCTCCGGCGGGCGTGGGACATCATGGCCGACGAGCCGCTCGAGACAGTCGTCCTGCGCTTCGCCCCGTCGGTCGCCAGGCGGGTCGCCGAGACCCGCTGGCACCCGTCGCAGGAGCTGGAGGCGATGCCGGACGGTTCGCTGGTCTGGCGCGGCCGGGTCGCCGGCGTGCGTGAGATCCGCCTGTGGATCCTGGGCTGGGGCCCTGACGTCGAGGTCCTGGAGCCAGCCGCCCTGCGCTCCGACATCGCCCAGGCGCTGCGGCGAGCCGCCGATGTCTACCGGGAGGACGGCTGATGCCCTCGCGTGAGCGCCGGCGTGTCAGCTCTGGTTCGCCGTTCGAGGCCACCATCGGGTTCAGCCGCGCGGTGCGATCGGGCGACCGGGTGCTGATCTCGGGCACGGCCCCCATCTGGCCCGACGGGTCGGTCGATCCCGACGTGGCCGTCCAGGCGCGCCGCTGCTTCGAGATCATGCTGAGCGCCCTGGCCGAGGCGGGCGGTCAGCCGCGGCACGTCATCCGGACGCGGATGTTCATCGTCGATCGCGCGGACGGGGCCGCCGTCGGGCGGGTCCACGGCGAGGTCTTCGGGGCGATCCGCCCGGC
>DASPUH010000060.1:0-31873 GCA_035622975.1 Candidatus Sulfotelmatobacter sp. | reverse complement strand
GCGGATCCATTCGGGGGCCGGGATCTCCAGCACGTCGAGGTCCGTGCGCGGCTCCAGCGCATCGACCACGGTGGCCTGGAAGAGGTGATCGCGCGCCTCGTCGTAGATGGGATCCGGGCTGGCCGGGTCGTCGCGGTGGATGCCCAGCGTGCGCTCGAGCATCGCCCGCGGCACCTTGCCGGGCCGGAAACCCGGCACGCGGGTGCGACGGCCGACGTGCCGCACGGCCTCGTCGATCGAGCGTTGCAACCTGTCGGCGGGCACCTCCACCTGGAGGACGACCGTGCTCCGGGGGGCGGGCGTGAACGTGACGTCCATGGACCGCGAAGTATAGGGGCGGGGAACCTGCGACGGGCCTGGAGGTCAGAGGGTGACCGCGAAGAGCTCCGTGCCGGCCGCCAGCCAGGTCATCCCGCTGCTGTCCGTTACGATCGCGGTGGGCTGAAAAAGCGGCACTCCACCCAAAGCGCCGCCGGCATGGGTCGACACCGTCGTGAGGGGGATGCTCACACGGTCTACCACGGTGCTATCCACTACTCGCTCTACCCCGGTCGGTACAGCCACCGTCAGGCCACCCCGCGGGTCGCCCACCACGATCATCCTGTCTGGCGGAATGGCGGCAGCCGTCGCAGGACCCTTGCCAAGGGTCACCCAGGTCGGCGGCCCACCGACACCGGACTGGAGAACCTGGCCGTCGATAACGGCCAATCGCTCGCCGTTTCCCGGCTCGAAGGAGAGAGCGGCTCCGGCTGGGCTGAGGATCGCGACTCCACCCATGGACTCCCACAAATCGAGGTAGATGTTGTGATCGGCGGTGACCGCGAGATCGGTAGCACCCGCGTAGCCCGCTGGGAGCGGGATCGTGGCCGTCTGTGTGAGCGCCGGCCCAAGCCGCGTCAGGTAGGGCACGTTGTTACGCGCTACGAGCGCATCCGTCCCGTCCAGCGCGAATCCGGTGATCGCACTGCCACCGCCGATCACATCCTGGGTCGCTGCCGGCAAACCACCGATGACGTCGCCGCTGAACGCGTAGGAGGCTAGCTCGTCGGATGCCGGATCAAAGCGCATCATCGTGTCCGCAGTCGAGATCCATACGGCCCCTCCCACGTCCACCTTGATTCGGAGGTTGATGCCCGGAAAAGGAAACGAGGGCAGTGGCCACGAGCCTACCTGGGTGCCGTCGCGCCACTCTGTCAGGCTCTGCCCATCGCCGGTCTGGGTCACGACGGGCACCCATACGGCATCACTGCTGGGATCGTATGCCATGTCAAGGATGTCCCCCGGCCATGTCTTCAGCAGCTGCAACCGAGGGTCGAGCGTGGGTTGAGCGCCGGTAGTCGAGGTAGGTACCGCGGTCGTGACGGCGGCTCCGCTGCGCGTGCCAGTCCCCGCCTGACCTTGATGCGGTACACCGGCACTACAGCCGGCGACCAAACAGGCGGCCAGTAGAGCTGTGATCCTCGCCCGAGCTAACACGACGCTTCCTGGACCTTGAAGGCCGTCCACCTCCAGGCATCGTGGCTGTTGCAGTACCACAATGGGGAATCGGCGAATTCATTTGTGCCCGGGCTGGAAGTTGGCGTCCAGTCATACCACGAACCATTGTTGTCCAGAATGAGATGGTATTGCGACCCTGGATTGCCGTTGGGGTCGAGCCCCCATCGGTTCTGGCCGATCTGCTCCGGAGTGCAGCAGTAGGAAATCTCCTGTTGGGCCAAGGGATATAGCGCCGTTTCGGAGCCGCCGGAGTCGTAGTAGTAGCCATACGCCACGATATTGGTGACGCTTCCGACAGCGAAGGCGAACCGCGACGCCTGCACGACACTCCCTGCACAGGTAAGTTGAATGTGGTCCTGTAGGAAGTAGACGTAGACCGGGTAATCAGGCTGAGGCGGCACGCCCAGCGCGCCGTCTCCATACCCGCCGCTCGTGCCATTGCAGTAGTTGTACTCGTAGAACGATGGGCCGCTGTTTGGGAAGTTGTGGGTCGCGTCGAGCCATCCTTGGACACGGCCGATTTCGACCCACGTCGAGCCATACGCGGTTCCGTTCCCGCAATTGCAGTCGAGACGAACGATCTCGTCAACGTGATCGCCCGTGCTGTTCATGTGGCCCAGGACACTGAAACGAATATAGCCCCCGACGCCGTTCGTCACCACGCCGTCATATCGGTTGTGCCACTGACCAGCGAAGATGTACGAATTCTGGGCATCCGTTTCAGCGGCCGCAGCGAAAAGCAGCACGACAGACAGCGCGGCACCGCCGAGCTTGCGCAACCGCCCGCCTGGTCCCATCCTCCCTGGCTCCGTCGACGAACAACCGCCGATCACGATCGTAGTATCGCTGTCGAGTGCCACGAATAGGGCGACGAGCCGACGACGGCTTCGATGGTCGGCGTGGTGGGCGAGGCCGGGGTCGAACCGGCACGCCGCTCACGCGGCACCGGCTCCTAAGGCCGGCGCGTCTGCCATTTCGCCACTCGCCCGCGGCACAGCGTAGCAGCGGCGCTGGGTCGCGCGGCTACTTCGGCTGGCTGTGCTCCGTCTCGCCCTCGCCCTCGAGGAAGCGGTTCACGGCCTCGCGCACGACGCGCCGCGCCACCGGGACGGAGATGGCGTCGACGAAGCGCCACAGGCTGCGGCTGGCGTTGGGCTCGTTGGCCTGCCGGCCGCGGAGGTAGTCGGCGAAGCCCCGCTCCAGGCTGGCCCGCACGGCCGGTTCGTCGGGACCCAGTCCGCTGACTGCCGCGTCGATCTCCTTGGGCAGGAGGCTCTTCACGGGCGGCTTGCGGCCGCCGCGCAGGGCGCGGCCGGCGCCCTTGATCAGGCGGCTCGGGCCGCCCATGGCCACGAAGCCCGCGGCACCCGCCCCGGCCGCGATCTTGCCGGCGTTGTGGCGGATCAGGTTGCCGGGGGTGAAGGTCTCGCGGACCGTGCTCTCGAGCGCTCCGAGCTGGGTCCCCAGCGCGTCGCGCGCGGCGGCAACGTCGCTGCGCGCCTGCGCGGTGCCCGGCCGGCCGGCCTGGTCGGCGGTCATGCCTGTGACGAGCGGCGCCCGGGCCGCTCCTCCCAGCGTTGCTGGAGCCACGCCTTGGTGGCCATGGCCGCCTCATACGACTCCTTGGGCCAGAGGCTGCGGAAGCGGGCCGACGGATCGAAGCTCGCACCGCGCAGGAGGGCCACTGACCCGATCGGCCACGCGAGGAGCCCGACCGCGATGCCGACGGCGATCCCGCCGTGACGGCTGAAGGTCAGGCCACCGAGCAAGCCGCCGATGAGGGCCCCCACGAGCAGCCCGACGATCGCACTGCCGATGCCCGCGCTCACGCCGCCCACACGGGCCGCCAGCACGAAGCCCAGGACCCCCAGGACCACGGCCACGACCACCAGGCCGACGACCGTGGGTGCCCAGTGGGGGTCGAGCCCCGAGCCCACGCCGTCCGCCAGCGACTGGGCGATCCGGCGCGGTAGGTCGGCCGCCAGGATGGCCGCGCAGATGATGGCCACCACGAGGCCGATCAGGAAGCCGCCGCCGATCGCGCGACGCGGGGCGGCCACGACCGCCAGGGCGAGCGTCACGCCGAGGGCCACGCACAGCAGCACGCCCAGGGCGATGCCCCAGCCGATGGAGCCGAACAGCCACTCCCCCAGGAACAGGGCCCCGCCGACGGTCAGGAGGAGGGCCGTGAACAGGGCCAGGGCGATGATGCCGCCGACCATCGCGGCGATGCGCCCGATCTCACCACCGATCTCGGCGAGCTCGGCCTGGAGCAGCGCCTGGTGCGCCTTGAGGAGTGCCCGCGCGGCCGCGATCGTGCGGTCGATCTGCTCCCGCAGGCCGGGCTGCCTGGGGGCTTGGGTCGGGCCGGATGTCACGGTGCAAGGATACGCCGCTGGGGGTGCCCGACGCTTCGGTCGAGCGTCACCGGCGGTCGCGCGCTACCGTGGCGCGATGGTGCGACGTCTCGAGACGGCCGTCCTGCTGGCGATCGGCACGGAACTCACGACCGGCGCGACCCGCGACACGAACGGCGGCGAGCTGGCGGCCGAGCTGACCGCGCTGGGCGTCGCGGTGACGCGTCTCGTGGCGCTCCCGGACGACCTCGCGGCGGCGACGGAGGCGGTGCGGGCCGGGCTGGGGGAGGCTGATCTGGTGGTCACGACCGGCGGGCTGGGTCCGACCCCCGACGACCTCACGCGCGAGGCCATCGCCGCCGCGCTGGGCGAGGTGCCGACCGTGGACCCGGAGCAGGCGGTCGTGCTGCAGCGCCTCTTCGAGCGTCGCGGCGTCCAGATGGCCGCCGCCAACTCCAAGCAGGCGTGGCTCATCCCGGGTGCGGCCGCGCTGCCCAACCCCAACGGGACGGCCCCGGGATGGTGGGTGGAGACAGCCGATGGTGGCGTCATCGTGGCCCTCCCCGGGCCGCCGCGCGAGATGCGGCCGATGTGGCGCGACCACGTCCTGCCCCGCCTGCGCGCGATCGGCCTGGGCGCCGACCGGGCGGAGGCCGTGCTGCGGCTGACCGGGGTCGGCGAGTCGGCCCTGGTGGACCTCATCGGTGAGGCGACGCTGCGAGCGACCAATCCCATCGTCGCCACCTATGCGCGCGAGGAGGCCGTCGACGTGCGCATCAGCGCCCGGGCCGCTGGCGGTCGCTCGGCGCGGACCCTGGTGCGCGAGGCAGAGGCCAGGCTCCTTCCGAACCTCGGCCCCTTCCTGTTCGCCCAGGGCAGCGAGACATGGGCGGACGCCCTGGCGCATCGGCTCGCCGGCCGCACGGTGGCGAGCGTGGAGAGTGGCACCGGGGGCGCCTTCGCCGGCCTCGTCGGCGCCGCCACGTGGTTCCCGCGCGGGGAAGTCTTGCACACGCTCCGTGGTGACCTGCGGGCGGCGGCCCAGGCAGCCCGTCAGGCCGCGTCGGCGGACGTCGGGCTGGCCATCCGCGTGCGGCCGCGCGGCGTGGACCTGGCAGTCGGCATCGGCCTGGCCCTGCCCGGCGGATCACGGCGGGTCACGCGCATGGCCTTCATCGGCGGCGAGGCCGGCCGACGGCGCGCGGCGGTCATCGCCGCCGCCGAACTGTGGCGCAGCCTCAGCTGATGGTAAGGACCGGCACCTGCGCCGCGGCACGCACGCTCATGCGCGCGGCCACCGTGCGGGCCAGCTCGCGCAGCACCAGGGCGGCCGGTCCCGGCTCGCGCTGAGCGACGGCGGGCACGCCCGCATCGCCACCCTGACGGACGGTCACGTCCAGCGGGATCGAGCCCAGGTACTCCAGCTCGTTGCGCTGGGCGAACCGCTCGCCACCCCCGCGGCCGAAGATCTCCGTCACCTCGCCGCAGTGGGCGCAGACGAACGAGCCCATGTTCTCCACCACGCCGATGACCGGCACGCTCATGCGGCGGAACATGGCCAGGGCCTTGGTGACATCCGACAGGGCCACCTCCTGGGGCGTCGTGACAAGGACCGAGCCGCTGATCGACACGGCCTGGGCCAGCGTCAACTGGGCATCGCTCGTGCCCGGCGGCAGGTCCACCACGAGGTAGTCCAGCTCGCCCCAGTCCACGTCGCGCAGGAACTGCTGGATGGCGCCGCCGACGAGTGGGCCGCGCCACACGATGGGCTGGCCCTCCGGCACGAAGAACTGGATGGAGATGACCTTCACCCCGTGGCGCTCGAGGGGCCGGATCTTGCCCTCGGGGGTCGCCGACGGCTGGCCATCCAGGCCCATCATCTGGGGGATGTTGGGGCCGGTGATGTCGGCGTCGAGCAGGCCCACCGCGGCGCCCTCCATCGCCAGCGCCACGGCCAGGTTGGCGGCCACCGTGCTCTTGCCCACGCCGCCCTTGCCGGACGCCACTGCCAGCACGTTCTTGACGCCGGGCACCAGCTGGGCCTGGGCGGTCGGGACGGCGCGCCGGACCATGGCATTCCAGGTGACGTCGACCGTCTGCGCGCCGAGCGGCGCGAGCTTGGCCCGGATGTCCGCCTCGATCTCATCCTTCAGGGGGCACGCCGGCGTCGTCAGCTCGATGGTCAGGGCCACCCGCGACCCGTCGATCGCGAGGCCCTTGACCATGTTGCGGCTCATGAGGTCGCCACCGAGTTCCGGCTCCTGCACCTGGCGCAGGGCGTCGTAGACGGCGGTGTCGGTGAGCGTCGGCATGGGGTCGTGGCACCTCGGACGGGCTGACCGGTGGCGGTCGTGGCGTGTCATCGTACCGCGGGGTCAAGCCTTGCGCGCTGGGCGCATCCGCGGCACCGAGCGTGCGAATCACCGCGCCTGAGAAGGGTCAGGAACACGAGATTCGCATCCTGAGGTGCGTCGCCATTCGAATTGACACCGCTGGTACCGCGTTCATATACTGCGCCACCGTCCCCACGGGTTCGCGCGCGAGCGGCACTGCCGCGCCGCCAACGCCGACCCGGACGGAGGTGCAGAGGAGGCCCGCCGGCCGGTGGCGGAGATCGCGGTCCATCTCGCGGACGTCACGAAGAGCTTCGGCGACTTCACCGCCGTCGACCGGATCAACCTGGACGTGCAGGACGGCGAGTTCTTCTCGCTTCTGGGTCCGTCCGGCTGTGGCAAGACCACCACGCTGCGCATGATCGGCGGCTTCGAGGTGCCGACCTCCGGCCTCATCGAGCTGCATGGCCAGGACGTGACCTGGCTGCCACCCTACAAGCGCAACGTCAACACGGTCTTCCAGAGCTACGCCCTGTTCCCCCATTTGACCATCCAGGAGAACGTCGCTTTCGGCTTGCGGCGCAAGGGCGGCATCGCCAGGGTAGAGATCGACAAGCGGGTGGCCGAGGTGCTCGCCCTGGTCGAGCTGAAGGGCTTCGAGAAGCGCAAGCCCAGCCAGATCAGTGGCGGCCAGGCGCAGCGCGTGGCGCTCGCCCGGGCGCTCGTCAACAAGCCCGCGGTCCTGCTGCTCGACGAGCCGCTCGGCGCCCTCGACCTCAAGCTGCGCAAGCAGATGCAGGTGGAGCTGAAGCGCATCCAGCAGGAGGTCGGCATCACGTTCATCTACGTGACCCACGACCAGGAGGAGGCGATGACGATGTCCGACCGCATCGCCGTGATGAACCGCGGTCACTACGAGCAGCTGGGCGATCCGGAGTCGCTCTACGAGCGGCCCACGACCAGGTTCGTGGCGGGGTTCCTGGGGGTGAGCAACCTGCTCCCCGGCAAGCGCGCCGACGGGGCGTCCGACGGGTACGCCGCGATCACCCTGCGCGATCAGACCACCGTGCGCGTGCCTGCCACGCTCCTCGACGGTCAGCAGGAGATCGAGGTGGGGGTCCGGCCAGAGAAGATCCGCCTGCACGAGTTGAAGGACGAGGTCCCCGCGGCCTTCAATCGCCTCCAGGGCACGATCGTCGATGCGTCGTACATCGGGGTCAGTACGCAGTACATCGTCGAGGCGCGGGGCGGCGCACGCCTCACGGTCTACGAGCAGAACGTGGAGCGCGCAACGCGCGCGGAATTGTGGGCCCCGGGCGAGGAGGTGCAGCTGACCTGGTCGCCCGACCATTCGTTCGTCGTCCACGACACCAGCGCTTCCTCCGGCGAGGGAGAGCCGGAGTGACCGATCCCCGCGAGCAGGAGGAGTAGCTCCCATGGCTGAGTCGCACGAGCAGGCCGTGTCCGCCGGCCTGACCCGCCGCCGGTTCCTGCAGGTCACCGGCGCCACCGGGGTGGCCGCCTTCCTGGCCGCCTGTGCGGGTGGGTCGGGCAGCACCGAGCCCACCGCCACGGACACGAGCGCCGCCTCGATCACCATCCCCACGCCGCCCCCGGCCAGCCCCACGGCATCCGTGCCGGCCACCCCCAAGGCGGTCACGGGCCCCCTCAAGTTCGCCAACTGGGGCGCCTACATCGACCTCACCGGCAAGGCTGCCGACTCGGGCAACTACACCCCCGGCTCCTCGCCCACGATCGTGGACTTCCAGAAGAAGTACAGCGTGCAGGTCGACTACGAGGAGAAGATCGACGACAACCCGTCGTTCCTGGCCACGATCACGCCCGCCCTCTCCACCGGCGTGCCGACCGGCTGGGACCTCATCGTCATGACCGACTCCTTCGCCGCCGAGATCATCAGCAAGGGCTGGGCCGAGCAGATCGACCACGCCAACGTGCCCAACTGCGTGAACAACCTGCGGGACGCCCTGCGGAACCAGCCGTGGGACGCGAACAACGACTACCACTACCCCTGGCAGTCGGGCATGACCGGCATCGGCTACAACAAGAAGTCGTTCGCCCAGAACAGCATCCCCGCGCCGACCAAGCTGGCCGACCTGTGGAACGTCGACTCGTCCAAGGTCGAGTTCCTGACCGAGGCGCGCGACACCTTCGGCCTGACCCTCCTCAAGATGGGCATCGACCCCAACCCGGCGACCGTGACCGACGACAACCTGCAGGCCGTCCACGACGACATCGAGCCGCTCGTCGGCAAGGGCCTGCGGTTCCTGGGCCAGGGCTACCTGCAGTACTTCGGCGGCAACGGCGTGTGGGCCGGTTTCGTGTGGTCCGGCGACCTGGCCAACTCGGGCAGCGCGGACGACCTGTTCGTGTTCCCCGAGGAGGGCACGATGATCTGGACCGACAACATGCTCATCCCCAAGGGCGCCCAGAACAAGTACACCGCCGAGCTCATGATGAACTACGTCTACGACCCGGTCGTGGCGGCCAATATCGCCGACTACGTCTTCTACGTCTCGCCGGTCGAGGGCGCCGCCGACGAGATCAAGAAGATCGACGCGAGCGCGGCGACCAACCCGCTCCTCTTCCCCCCGGCCGACGTGGTGGCCAAGCAGCACAACTTCCAGTTCCTCTCGCCGGAACTCGAGGACAAGCTCAACAGCCTGATGGCTGACCTCACCGGCGCGTAGCGACAGGACGGGCCGCCTGCCGTGGCCGCCGCCCAGATGACCGCTGCCCCGGCCCCCGGCCCGGGCCTGCGCTCGCGCCTGCTGCGCGCCACGCCCTACCTGCTGCTCATCCCGGGCCTGCTGTGGCTGCTCATCTTCTTCGTCCTGCCGACGGTGCAGATGTTCACCTACTCGATCTCGAGCGGCACGATCACGTCCGGCTTCAAGATCACCTGGACCCTCCAGAACTACGCCGACGCCTTCTCGCGGTATGGCAAGCAGTTCCTCAACTCGATCCTGTACGGCGGCCTCTCGACGATCCTGACCCTGCTCATCGGGTTCCCGGTCGCCTACACCATCGCCTTCCGCGGGGGCCGCTACAAGAACCTGCTGCTGTTCCTGGTCATCGCCCCGTTCTTCACCAGCTTCCTCATCCGGACGCTGAGCTGGAAGATCCTGCTGGGTGACGACGGCCCCCTGCTGGGGCCCCTCAAGACGATCCTGCACATCCTGCCGGGCGACTTCTCGGTCATCAACACGCCGCTTTCGCAGCTGGCCGGCCTGACCTACAACTTCCTGCCCTTCATGATCCTGCCCCTCTACGTGGCCCTGGAGAAGATCGATGGCCGCCTCATCGAGGCCGCCAGCGACCTGTACGCCAGCAACTGGCAGGCCTTCCGCCGGGTGACCCTGCCGCTGGCCCTGCCGGGCGTCTTCGCCGGCACGCTGCTGACCTTCATCCCGGCCATGGGCGATTACGTCAACGCCGAGCTGCTGGGCAACCCCACCACCCAGATGGTGGGCAACGTCATCCAGAACCAGCTCATCATCCAGGGCCATTACCCGCTGGGCTCGGCCCTCTCGTTCATCCTGATGGCGGCCATCCTGATCGCCGTCTTCGTGTACGCCCGACTGCTCGGCACCGAGCAGCTGACGGGCTAAGGCCAGCCCATGACCGCGACCGCTTTCGAACGCCACGCCCAGACGACGTCGCCTGGCGCCACGCGCCGCATCCGGCGCCTCGTCGGCCACTGGGCGCTGCCGGTCTTCACGCTGCTGGCGATCATCTACCTGCTCATCCCCATCGCCGTCATGTTCCTGTTCAGCTTCAACCGGCTGGACTTCGCGGCCGGGGACGGCAAGTTCAACTACCAGTGGAACGCCTTCAGCCTCGACGCCTGGCTCCACCCCTTCGACTGGCCCGGCCTGCCGCAGGCCATCCAGATCAGCCTGTCGATCGCCGTGATGTCGACCATCGGCGCGACGATCCTGGGCACCCTCATCGGCCTGGCCCTCACCCGCTACAGCTTCCGCGGCCGCGGCGCCATCAACGGCCTGATCTTCCTGCCCATGGCCACGCCGGAGGTGGTCATGGGCGCCAGCCTCCTGACGATCTTCGTGGCGACCGCCCTGGCGCCGCTCAAGGGCGTCGTCCCGACGCTCTATCCGACCGGGTTCCTGACCATCCTGATCGCCCACATCATGTTCAACATCAGCTACGTCGTGGTCACCGTGAAGGCCCGCCTGTCGGGCTTCGACCGGCGCCTGGAAGAGGCGGCCATGGACCTGGGCGCGAACGAGTGGACGACCTTCTGGCGCGTCACGTTCCCCCTCATCTTCCCCGGCATCATGGCCGCCGCGCTGCTCGCCTTCAGCCTGTCCATCGACGACTTCGTCATCACCAGCTTCGTCTCCGGCACGACGAACACGTTCCCCATCTGGATCTACACACTGCAGAAGAACGCCCTGCCAGTGCAGGTCAACGTCATCGGCTCGATCATCTTCTTCACCGCCGTGGGCTTCGTCCTGATCTCGACCCTGATCGGCCGCCGCCGGGCCGCCTGAGCCCATGACCGCCCCCACCGCGCCGCGGACGCGCCTGCCCGACCGCACGGTCGTGCCGGCCGTGTGGTCCCGCTACACCGACCTCGTCGTGGAGCGAGGCGAGGGTTCGTGGCTCATCACGACCGACGGGGCGCGCTACCTGGACTACAGCAGCGGCATCGGCGTCGTCAACACCGGCCACGCCCATCCACGCGTCGTGGCGGCCATCCAGGAGCAGGCTGCGCGGCTGCTGCACGGCCAGCAGAACATCGTCTACCACGAGGCGGGCCTGCGCCTCTACGAGCGCCTGCAGCACGTCCTGCCGGGCAGCGGCTGGGGCGCCTTCCTGTCCAACAGCGGCGCCGAGGCGCTTGAGGCGGCCGTCAAGCTGGCGCGTGTGGCGACCGGCCGCCCGGTGATCATCGCCTTCCGCGGCGGCTTCCACGGCCGCACCGCCCAGACGATGGCGCTCACCAGCTCGCGGGTGACCATGCGCGGCGACTTCGAGCCGCTGCCCGGCTCCGTGTACCACACGCCGTTCCCGTACTGCTACCGCGCGGCCGGCGGGCCGCACGACCCGGCGGCCTGCACGTGCGACTGGGAGGCTCAGCTGGAACTGCTCTTCCAGCAGATGATCTCGCCGAACCGCGTCGCGGCGATCGTCGTCGAACCGGTCCTCGGGGAAGGCGGCTACGTCGTCCCGCCGGCCGGCTTCCTGCGCCGCCTGCGGGAGATCACCCGCCAGCACGGCATCCTCCTCGTCGCCGACGAGGTGCAGACGGGCTTCGGCCGGACGGGACGCATGTTCGCCGTGGAGCACTGGGACGTCACGCCGGACATCCTCACCATGGCCAAGGGCATCGCCTCGGGCTTGCCGCTCTCGGGGCTCATCGCCCGGCGAGAGCTGATCGACCGATGGGCTCCGGGCGCGCATGGCGGCACGTTCGGCGGCAACGTGGTGGCCTGCGCCGCAGCCAACGCGACCCTCGACGTGATCCGTGACGAAGGCCTGCCGGCCAACGCGGAGGCTCGCGGGAAGCAGCTGCTCGACGGGCTGCATGCGGCAGCGACCGGGCATCGGTCGGTGGGGGATGTCCGTGGCCTGGGCTGCATGGTGGCGCTCGAGTTCGTCAAGCCGGGCGTCGGCGACGGCCGCACCCCCGATCCGGAGCTGGCCAAACACGTCATCGCCGAGGCGCTCGCCCGCCACCTCATCGTCCTGTCGGCCGGATCGTGGGGCCAGGTCGTGCGCATCATCCCGCCGCTGGTGACGACCGAGGCGGAAGTGGCGCACGCCCTGTCCGTGCTGCGGGAGGCGCTCGAAGCCGCCTCGGCGTGACCGGCGGCATCTCGGTCGTCCCGGCCACTCCCGAGCGCTGGCCGGACGTGGCCGCCATCGTCGGCCAGCCGGGCGTGTGGGGCTGCTGGTGCCAGTACTACCGCTGGTCGTCGGGCGACTTCGGCCGCCTCGGCCCGGGTGGCGGGCAGGCGGCGCTGCGCAGCCAGCTGGCGGACGATCCACCGCCGGGTCTCCTGGCGTACCTGGAGGGCGAGCCGGTCGGCTGGTGCGGCCTCGGCGTGCGCTCCAGGCTCGAGCGCCTGGTGCGCTCCCGGACCATCCCGCAGGTGGACGACCGGCCGGTCTGGTCCATCGTCTGCTTCATCGTCCGCCCCGGCATGCGCCGGCGCGGCATCGCCCGGGCCCTCCTGGACGGGGCCGTGGCCTACGCGCGTGCGGCGGGCGCGACCTGCCTCGAGGGCTACCCGGTCGACCCGGAAGGCGCCCGGCTGCAAACGGCGGCCATGTACGTCGGCACCACCAGCATGTTCGAGGCGGCCGGCTTCCACCGCGTCCTGATGACAGCCGCCCGCAGTGACCACCGCCCGCGCTGGCTCATGCGCCTGCACCTGGCACCGCCGGACCCGGCGGTCGACACATCCGGTTGACATCGGGCCGGCGGTCGCCCGCGTGCCTCGGCCGCCTTCCCGCACTCACCAACGACAGTGGTGGTACACGCATCCGGAGCGCCGCCAGGCGGCGCCGCGGCGCCTCTGGCCGCGCACGCACGCTCGGTCGTGGCGCCGTCCGCCCGCCAGCGCTGGCGACCATGCGCATCTCACCAGCCAGTGTGGTGAGCGAGGAGGCCCGAATCGGCGGCCGCGCGGGCGTGGCCTCAGACGGCTACTTCGGCGACCGTGGCCGGGGCCGGGCGTGAAGCGGCGACCGGCCGGATGTAGCGGCTGATCAGCTCCGCCGTGCCGGGCACCTTGAGCTGCTCCATGAGGAAGCCGACCTTGGCCTCCTGCGTGGCCAGGATCGCCTCGCGGCCGGGCAGTTCCCAGAGGCGCCGCTTGAACGGGCCGAGCGCCTTCTTGCGCGTCTTGTAGAGGAACTGCGCCTCGTCCTGGTCGGGCGTCCGCTCATCTGCGCATGTGCTGTCGCACCAGGCATGGATCTCGGCCATCAGGTCGGCCGGGAAGGCGGGATGCTCGAAGAGCAGGTTCTGGAAGCCGGTGGCGAGGTGGATCTCAGCCGTCTCGACGGTCGGGAAGCGGTGGAAGAGCTCGTCGGGCAGGGTCGAGGCACCGTGCTGCACCGCCCCGGCCAGCCCGTACTGGCGAGCCACGATGCCCAGGCGCTCGAGCGTCCCGAAGTCGAGCTTGACCGGCGCGACGCTGCCGTCGGGCAGCGGGATGCCGCCGTGGCTGGTGCCGGTCTGCACGCTGACCTTGCTGATGCCGATGGCATCGGCCCCCGCCAGACCGGTGAGCGCGGAGCGGTACCCGTCCAGGTAGGCCCGCAGTTCGGCCTCCGTCGAATTCTCCTTGCCGACCTCGCCGATCTCCCCGCCGACGCTGGTGGTCTGGCCCTCCGGTTCGTGCTCCCGGATGAGCGCCGTCAGCTCGGCCGCGCGGGTGTAGTTGGTGTGCTGCTGCGCGTCGACCGCGGTCCGTGACAGGTCGACCAGGGTGGACGAGTCGATGTCGATGTTGCCGTAGCCGGCGCCCAGCGCCTCCACGGTCAGGCGGCGCAGCCCGTCGGTGACCGCGGCGGGATCGGCGGCGTACTTCTTGGCGTTGAACTGGAAGTGGTCGCCCTGGACGAAGACCGGCCCGTGCCAACCGGCGGCGATGGCCCCGGCGAGCACGTTGGTGATGAACTCGCCGGGGCGCTGGAAGGTGTACTCCTGCTCGCTCCGCGCCAACTCGAGGATGACGGCCCCCACGTCCCGCGCACGCGCGGCGCGGAAGACGGCGGCCGCCATCTCGAAGACCTGCGTGCGCAGGTTGATGGCCGGCACGGTGAAGCCCCCCACCTCGCCGCGGCCACGCGCCATGTACAGCTCGTGGATGCTCGCACTCGGCGCACCGACCGCGACGCTCGCCTCCCGGATGAGCCAGCGGGCGGCCTCCACGGTCGCCGGATCGGCGCTGAACGTGGCGGTCCAGGCCAGGTCGCGGATACCCGTCGAGCGCAGTGCGGCCGGGTCGAAGACGACGACCTGCCCATCGACCACGCGCAACGACCCGCGCAGGCGCTCCAGCAACTCGGCGACGGAGGCGGCGACGACGGGCTCGGGCATGGAGGGCTCCTTCGGGGTGACACGATGCGTGGAGGCGCTCCGATATCCTAGCCGCGGTTCATGGCAAGCACCCCCGGCCCGACCGGTGCGCGTCTGCGCGCGCTCTTCATCGACACTGCGCCCCTGCGCCACGACCGCGACTTCCGCTGGCTGTGGCTGGGCCAGGTGGTCAGTGGCATCGGCCGCCAGGTGACATTGGTGGCACTGCCGTACCAGGTGTTCGTGCTCACCGGCTCGCCCCTCGCCATCGGCGGGCTATCCGCCGCGACCTTGCTGGGCCTGCTGCTGTTCAGCCTGCCGGGCGGCGCGCTCGCCGATGCGTACGAGCGGCGACGCCTGCTGCTCATGACGCAGATCGGCCTGGGGGCCACGAGTCTCGGCCTCGGTTCGCTGGCCCTGCTGGCCGCCCCACCGCTGCCCCTGATCTACCTCATCGCCTTCGTGGCCGCGGCGATCTCGACCGTCGACGGGCCCGTCCGCCGGGCCGCCGTCCCCAGGCTCGTGGCACCCTCACGGCGACCCGCCGCGTACGTGCTCAACCAGACCAACTTCCAGCTCGCAAGTGTGGTCGGACCCGCGGTCGGGGGCCTGCTGATCGCGGCCGTCGGCGTGCCCGCCGCGTACTTCTTCGATGCCGCCACCTTCGTGGCCGCGTTCGTGGCGGCGTTCGTCATCGCCCCGATGCCCCTCGCGGAGACGCTGGGGCGGCCGACCCTGGCGCTCATCCTGGAGGGCCTGCACTTCGTGCGCCGAGTGCCGCTGATCCTGAGCACCTTCGTCATCGACCTGTCGGCGATGATCTTCGGCCTGCCCGTGGCGCTGTTCCCGATCCTGGCCCTGGAGACATTCCACGGCGGGCCGGCGACGCTGGGCCTGCTCGTCTCCGCGCCGGCCGTCGGGGCGCTCATCGGGACCCTGACGGCCGGCTGGGTCGGTCGCGTGCAGCACCAGGGTCGCGCGGTGGTCGCCGCGGTGACCACCTGGGGGGCGGCCATCTGCGCGTTCGGGCTGCTCGTCGTCTCGATGCCGCTGGCCTGCCTCTGCCTGGCCCTGGCCGGTGCCGCGGACGTCATCAGCGCCGTCTTCCGCACGGCGATCACCCAGGAGGTGACGCCCGACCCGCTGCGCGGCCGGGTGAGCGCCCTGTACCTGCTGGTGGTGACCGGCGGGCCGCGCCTCGGCGACATCGAGGCGACCGGCGTGGCGGCGCTGGCCGGCGCCCAGTTCTCCGCCTTCAGCGGCGGCGTCCTGTGCCTCATCGGGACCGCGTTCGTGGCCTGGCGCTTCCCGCAGCTGGCAGCCTACCGGCGCCCCGCGCCGGAGGATCAGACGCGGCGGGTCTTGCGGCCCACGTAGTCGACCAGGATGTACTCGCCCAGCCGTTCGGGCGTGGCGTAGAAGGCGCGGCCGCGGTTGAGGCGGGTGAGGTGGGCCACGAAGTCGGCCAGGGCTCGGGATCGCTCGAGCATGAAGGTGTTGATGGTGATGCCCTCGCGGGTGCAGCGGCCCACCTCCGCCAGCGTCTCCTGGATGGTGCGCCGCGTGGGCGGATAGCTGAAGCGCACCTGCCCGTCCTCGAAGTGGGCCGTCGGCTCGCCGTCGGTGATGACCACGATCTCGCGGTTCGTGGCGTGCGACCGGGCCAGCAGCCGGCGCGCCAGGAGCAACCCGTGCTGCAGGTTGGTGCCGTATTCGTAGCCCTGCCACGACAGCGCGGCCAGGGTGCCCGGCGGGATCTCGCGCGCGTAGTAGGCGAAGCCCACGACGTGCAGCTGGTCCTGCGGGAAGCGCGTCCGGATGAGGGTGTCCATGGCCACGGCGACCTTCTTGGCGGCGAGGAAGCAGCCGCGCAGCAGCATCGAGCGGCTCATGTCGAGCAGAAGCACCGTCGCCGCGCTGGTGAGGTCCTCGTGCTCGTAGACGGCCAGGTCGTCGGGGGCCAGCTTCACCGCCCGGCGGACCGCGCGGCCGCCCCGTCGCGCCGCATCGTCGGGGGGCATCCTCTCAGCCGCTTCGCGGGCAAGGGCGTTGGCCAGCGTTCGCCGCAGGTCCAGGTCGAACGGCCGGCCGAACTCATAGGGCACGGCCACCTCCGCCCGCTCGCCGCCGGCCCCTCCGTCGCGCCGCGGATGCGTGCCGAACGCGTCGCGCTGCAGGCGAGCGAACAGCTCGTCCAGGACGCCCTGGCCGATGCGCCGGCTGCCACGGGCGGTCAGCTCGACCCGCTCGCCGTGCCGCTCCACGTAGCCGGCGGCCTCCAGCGCGTCGGTGAGGCGCTGGAGGGCCTCCAGCTCCCGCGCCGCGTCCTCACCCAGCAGCTCCCGGACCTCGGCCTGATCGATCGTCGCCAGCTCGCCCGGGCTGCTGGCTCCCCCCACCCCATCCGCCAGGCGGTCCAGGCGCTGCAGGCGGCCCAGCTGGTCCAGCGCCCCCTCAAGCGACAGGCCCTCGTCGCCGCGGAAGGCGAACCGCTGGCCCAGCCCGCCAGGCAGGAGCCGGTCCAGCGTCGACGCCAGTTCCGCCAGGTCCCACCGCAGGCGGTCGTCGCGCAGGAGCGCGTCCATCATCGACTGCAGTTCCGCACGCTGGGCCGCCGTCATCGACGCCAGCAGCGACTGCATGGCAGCCATGCGCTCGGTCAGCTGCTCGATCACGTCGTCCAGCGTCCGCGCGCCGGGGAAAAAGGCGCCGTGACGGGCGAGGAAGCCGGCGGCATCCGGCTCGCCCCCGTCGAGCCGCTCCTGGAGCAGCTGGTTGAGCTCGCGGACCATCGCCCGGTTGGCCGCCAGCGCCTCCGGCGACATGGTGCGGATCTGCTCCGCCAGACCGGCCAGGTGGGCGTCCAGCACCTGTCCGCGCAGCTGGTCCAGGAGGGCCTGGAACTCCGTGCGTGCCTCCGGCTCCAGGAAGTCGTAGGCCTCGAGCGCGCGGATCCGCTCGCCGAGGCCCTCCGGCATCGCCGCCAGCTCCTCGCGCCGGCGCTCGGCCATCGCGCCCAGCATGTGCCGCAGTTCCGGCGTGCCGCCCTCCCCCGCCGCCTCCGAGACCCGCCGGTCGATGCCCCGCCGCTCGGTCTCGAGGACGTGTTCCAGCCGCTGTCGAAGCTGCGGCATGACCTCGCCCAGGCCGTATCGCTCCAGCGTCTGGCGCCGCTCCGCGGCGATCCGCTGCAGCAGGTCGCGCAGGCCGGCAACACCGGGCTCGGCCCCGTCGGGCGACCCCGTCATGCCCCGCTCCAGGAGTCGGCGGAGGGCCGCCGTGAGGTCGCCGTCCGCCAGCAGGTCGTCACGCATGGCGGCCAGGGCCTCGTCCGCGTCGAGCTCCCCAAGGCGCTGCGTGCCGTCCCAGCGTGAGTAGCGGAACTGGCGGGGCCGCCCCGGCCCCGGATCCCCGATGGGCGGCTGGGTCATGCGCGGGCCGGCCCTCAGCGGCGGTAGCGCCCGCCGCCGTCGCTGGCGCGGTCCTTGTTGAGGCGCCGGTGGAGGTGCAGGCCCTCCAGCAGGAACTCGACCCCGGAAGCCACCGCGGCCGGCGAGTCGCCGCCGCCCAGGCGCGCCACCGCGCCGGCCAGGCCGGGCGTCTCGCGCGACCAGCGCACGTACTCACGCGAGCGGAGGCGCTCGCCCGTCTCGAGCACGAGGCCGTTCTCGAAGGCGCTGACCACCGGGTCCAGGTCGTCGATGTTGACGCGGCGCCCGAACACGTTGGCCAGGGCCCGTGACATGAGGCGCTCCACGACCCGCTCCTCCGGCGCCTCGTCGTTGAGCGTCTCCAGCTCGATCTTGCCGGTCGTCGAGGGGATGAGCGCCCCGAGGTCGCTCACGCGTGGCGCGGCGGTCGGCTCCCCCAGCCGCACGGCCCGCTTGAGGGCGTTGGCCTGGAGCGTCTCCAGGTTGGTGATGCTGACGCGGACGCTGACCCCGGAGCGCTGGCTGATCTCCGCCGAGCGGCGCGCCAGCTGCGAGATCTCGGCCACCAGCTCCAGCATGTACGGCGGCTCTTCGGCGACCGGCTGCGTCCCGTCGGGGAAGGCCACCCGCTCCTGGCGCATGATGGCGATCTCGTCGGCGATCGAGTGCGGGTAGTGGGTGCGCACCTGGGACCCCAGGCGGTCCTTGAGCGGCGTGATGATGCGGCCGCGGCTGGTGTAGTCCTCCGGGTTGGCGCTGGCCACCACGAACAGGTCCAGCGGCAGGCGCAGGGTGTAGCCGCGCACCTGGACGTCGCGCTCCTCGAGGATGTTGAGGAGGCCCACCTGGATGCGCTCGGCCAGGTCGGGCAGCTCGTTGAGGGCGAACACGCCGCGGTTGGCGCGCGGGATGAGGCCGAAGTGGATGGTCGACTCGTCGGCCAGGTAGCGCCCCTCGGCCACCTTGATCGGGTCGACCTCGCCGATGAGGTCGGCGATGGTGATGTCGGGGGTGGCCAGCTTCTCCGTGTAGCGAGCCTGCCGCGGCAGCCAGGCGACCGGCGTCGCGTCGCCGTGGGCGGCCACGAGGGCCCGCGCCGCGGCGCTCACGGGGAGGTACGGATCATCGTGCAGCTCCCCGCCGTCGATCATCGGGATCTCGTCGTCGAGAAGGCCCACCAGCAGGCGTGCCAGGCGCGTTTTCGCCTGCCCACGCTCGCCCAGGAAGACCAGGTCGTGGCCAGCCAGGATCGCGTTCTCGATGGCCGGGATGACCGTGTCGTCGTAGCCGACGATACCGGGGAAGAGCGGCTCGCCCTCGCCCAGCCGGTCGATGAGGTTGGCCCGCATCTCGTCCTTGACGGTGCGAGACGACCATCCGGCGACACGGAGCTGCCCGATCGTGCGAGGCCGGGCGGGCTCGGCGCGCCCGGCGGCGGACCGCGAACGGCGGGGCTTCGGGTCGGGCACTGGTGGGGTTTCGCGGGCCATCCGGAGGCCATCCTACTCGGCTGGCTAAAGGCTGTCGGCGACGCCCGCCGCGGGCCCGCTCGCCGCGTCTCACGAAGATAACCATCACAACCGCGCTGAACGGTTACCATCCTCGGGATGCGGACGCGCCCCTCGGCCGAGCTTGCGCTCCTCGTCACGGTCCTCATCTGGAGCGGCAACTTCACGGCGGTCAAGGTCGGCGTGACCGACATCGCGCCGCTGGCCTTCTCGGTCGTGCGGTTCGCTCTCGGCGCTTCGGTCACGGTGGCCGTCGTGCTGATGCGCGAGGGCCGGCCACGGTTCCAGCGCCGCGACCTGCCCCTGCTCCTGGCCGCCGCCCTCATCGGCATCACCATCAACCAGGTCGCCTTCGTGACGGCCCTGCAGGCGACGTCGGCCGCCAACGTGGCCCTGCTGATCGGCACGATCCCGATCTGGACCGCCGTCATCGCCGTCCTCACGCGTCAGGAGCGGGTCGCCCGCCGGCTGTGGCTCGGCCTCGCCGCTGGACTGGTGGGGGTGACCCTGATCGTGGTCGGTGGCGGGGAGGCGGTCGGCGGCATCAGCGTCGTGGGCGAACTGGGGGCCCTCGCCACGGCCCTCAGCTGGGCGGTCTACTCCGTCCTTATCCGGCCCCTCATGCGGCGCTATTCGGCCCTCCAGCTGTCGGCCTTCGTGATGGTCGTGGGGACACTCGTCCTGGTGCCCTTCAGCGCGCCCAGCGTCCTCGCGCAGGACTGGTCGGCCGTGCCGCCCGACGCGTGGGTGGGGCTGCTATACGCCGCGATCCTCAGCGTGACCGTGACCAACATCCTCTACTTCACGGCCATCCACCGGATCGGGGCTTCGCGGGCGGCGCTCTTCGCGTATCTGGAACCGTTCCTTGGCGTCCTGATCGCGGTCATCCTGTTGCGCGACACCGTCTCCGTCCTGCAGCTGGCGGGCGGGGCCGTGGTCCTGGCCAGTGTGGCGGTCGGACGGCGAGGCGCCGGCCAGCCGGTGATCGCCGAACCCGGCCTCTGAACCGCGGCCGCACCCCCCGGCGCGTCCAGGCACCGTCGGGGACCACTGCCGCCTCGCGCGGTACGAGTTCACTACGCCGCCGCCCCGCCGGGCCCGCTAGCGTCAGGGTGGTCCGGGACCACACGTCCGCCTGCCCACTTCAGGGGGCTCGCACGACCATTGACTGACGCCGCCTTCTGCGAGAACTGCGGGACCGACCGCGACCAGTACGGGAGCCCCGATCGGCGGCTCTTCCATCGCTGCGCGTCTTGCCGCCTGGAAGTCTGCCCCGACTGCTGGAACCGCGGGCGGGACCTCTGCCTGAACTGCGCCCCGTTCACCGTGGGCCTCGCTGGATCGGGCCGCGCCGCCACGGGCGCCTCACCGGCGGTGCCGCCCGCCGTCCCCGCCGCAGCCACGGGCTGGAGCCTGGTGGCGCCAGATGACTTGACTAATACGCCGGCGCCGCTCGCGCCCGCGGCCCTGGGCATGGCGTCGCTCCCCGGCTCCCCTGCCGCGTCGGCCGTCCGTCTGGGCCACCGGCTGTCGGCCGCTCGAGATCGTGGCACCGCCGGGCTGGGCTCCCTCGCAACGGGTCTGGGCAAGCCGGTGCGGATCGCGACGCACGCCGTCCTCCTCCTCTGCCTGACCACGCTGGGCCTGCTCGTGAGCTGGCAACTCGTCTCATTCGCCGGCACGGCGCTGCCCACGTCGAACCCGACGGGAGCCGCCCTCGGGGCCGGGCCGATCGCGAGCCCGGCGACGTCGGCGAGCCCCGCCGACGGGATCTCCCCGCAGCCGATCGCCGGGTCCACGCCCGCCGGCAACCCGGGCGGCAACGACCGGGGCGGCCAGGGCGGCTCGGGCGGCGACGGCTCGCATGGCGGCGCTGGGCCGACGCCACGGCCCAGCCCCCGTCCGACTGCGACCGCCGGCGGCACGCCGACCGACGGTCCGACCGCGACACCCACACCGACGGATACTCCCATGCCCACCCCGACCGACACGCCGACCCCGGCACCCACCGACACGCCGCCACCACCGCCGACGGACACGCCGGCGCCCCAGCCCACGGACACGCCGGCGCCCTAGTCCTGCGGCGCGTTGACACGGCGACCCGCGCTCGGCTATCCTCCGGTCCTTCGGTCGCGACGGGCTTGCCGCGCCCTCTAGGAGTCCCACCGCAGATGTCCAGCACCACCATCCCCTTCCGGGCAGCCATCGAGCTGCCGACGGCTGCGCCGCTCGGCGCCGCCGTCGATGGGAGATCTGCGCCCTGCGCCGACTAGTGCCAGGCGGCTGAGCCGCCGAACCGCTGGAGCCGGAGGGCCAGATGGGCCCCCGGCTTTTTTGATGCCCGCGTGCCGGGTCGTCAACGAGAGCCGCCCCTCCCCGGGGCCCACGCCCAGGCCTCGTTTCGACACGTGGAGCACGCGCCATGACCCTCATCCTGGAACCGACGGCCCTCACGCCGCTGGCCATGCCAGCCGGATCGGCCGTGCCCGCGCAACCGGCGCTGCTCATCGACCACGTCCACAAGACGTTCGTCGTGGGCCGCCACCGGCGACCCGTCGTCGCCATCAGCGACGTCTCCATGCGGCTGGCCCGCGGCGAGATCTACGGGGTGCTGGGGGCGAACGGCTCCGGCAAATCCACGCTCATCCGCCTGGTCAGCACGCTGTTGACCATCGACTCGGGTCGGGTCGAGGTGTTCGGCCACGACATCGCCCGCGACGAGATGGCGGTGAAGCGCCTCATCAACCGCGTCAGCGTCGACGCGGCGTTCTTCAAGAAGCTCTCACCGTTCGAGAACCTGATCTACGCGGCCCGCCTGTACGGGCTGGACGCGAAGGTCGCCAGGCGCGGGGCGGTGAGCATCCTGGCCCGCCTGGGGGTCGCCGAATCCCGCCTCGACCGGCCGCTCGAGCAGATGAGCCGGGGCATGCAGCAGAAAGTCGCCATCGCGCGGGCGCTGCTGACCAGCCCGACCCTCCTGCTCCTGGACGAACCGACGACGGGTCTCGACCCGCGCTCCAAGCTGGAGGTGCAGGCCTTCATCGAGGAGCTGCGGGACACGCACGACGCCACGATCGTGCTCACGACCCACGACCTGGACGAGGCCGAGCGCCTGTGCGATCGGCTGGCCATCCTGGCCGGCGGCCGGCTCGTCGTGGAAGGGACGGCCGCCGAGCTCAAGGCCCGCGTCGCGCGCGAGACGGGCCTCGAGCCGACCATCGACAACGTCTTCATGACCTACACGGGGCGCTCGCTCGATGACGACATCGAGACCGAGGACGGCCCCGAGACCGAGGCCTGAGCCGGCACCCAGCCGGCGTCGGCCGAACGACGCAGGGACACATCACCAGGAAAGGAGGTTCCCGATGCGCATCGATCCCCATCTCGCGATGACGATGCACCAGGCCCGCGCCACGGAAGCGTGGCGTGATGCTGCCGCCGACCGCCGTGGGCGACGCCCCGGCCGGCGAACGGCCCGTCCGTCGGCTGCCCGCCGGCGGATCGGACGATCCATGGTGCGACTCGGGACCCGGCTCGCCGGCGACCCGAGCTTCACGCCGGTCCGCTCCCGCTAGGGGGGCGGACCGGCCCTCACCCCGGAGGACCACGTCGTGACCGGAACGGCCCGCGAACTGCGGGCGAGCTTCGCCTTCGTCGAGCGCAACTTCAACCTGACCAGGCGGTACTGGGGATGGGAGGCTGCCTTCCTGGTCTATGCCATCGCTGGCGCGCTCTCCATCACCCTCATCGGCAAGGAACAGGGCTCGGCCCGCCTGATCCTGTCGCTGATGGTCGGGGCCATCTTCTGGAACTACCTCTCGACCGTCTTCGCCTTCATCGCCGAGACGATTGCGTGGGAGCGCTGGGAAGGCACCCTGGAGTACACCATGATGGCCCCGGTGCGGCGTTACGCCCAGCTGCTGGGCTCGACCGCGTACGCCATCCTCTACGGCCTCATCCAGACGGTCGTGGTGCTGGCCGCCCTCGTGCTGTTCTTCGGGCTGGACCTCTCGCACGCCGACCTCCTGAGCGGGACGATCTTCATGCTGCTCGGCTCGGCCTCGTTCGTCGGCATCGGCATGATGGCCGCCGTCCTGCCGCTGCTGTACGTCGAGCGCGGCGCCCAGATGACGTTCGTGCTCCAGTCCCTCCTGCTGTTGGTGAGCGGTGTCTACTACTCGGTCGACATCCTGCCCGGCTGGATGCAGGTGGTCAGCCGCTTCAGCCCGGCCACGTACATCCTCGACGGCGTCCGGGCGGCGCTGCTCGACGGCACGCCCGCGACCGCGCTGTGGGGCGACGTCTGGCCGCTCGTCGCGATGGGCGTCGTGCTCATCCCCCTCGGCGTGTGGGTCTTCGGGCGGGCCGAGCGCTACGCCAAGCGCACCGGCAAGCTCAAGCGGGTGGGTTGAGGTGACGGACGCGCCTCCACCGCTGCCCACGTTCCCAGCGCGCGACGGCCGACAGGCACGCTTCCCGGTGGATTTGACCGCGGACGCAGCGGCCATGGCAGTCATCGCCAACGTCAGCCTGGCGGCCGCCGGTGAGCTGGCACGCGACAGCGCCGCAGACATGGCCATGGCCCTCACGCACCGGACGCACGGCGACCCGCGGACCGACCTCGTCCTCGTCGAGCGAGGTGGTGCACCCGAGGCGTATGTCGACGTCGAGTGGCGAGACCATGCCAGTGGTGCCTTCGAGGTGCAGATCTCGCTCGCCTGCCGGCCGGGACCGGATGGAGAGCGGGTGGCCACCCACCTGCTCGACTGGGCCTTCGCCCGCGGCCACCAGCTGGTGGCCGGCCAGCCGGCCGACCGGCCACGCTGGTTCGCCGCGTGGTGCTCCGACGGCGAGACCTGGACGCGCGCCGCGTTCGACGCGGCAGGCTTCCGCACCGAGCGCCACTTCCTGCTGCTCGAGCACCGCCACCTGGACGACCTGGAGCCGGCACCGCCCCTGCCCGCGGGACTGGAGGCCCGCCCCGTCCTGCCCGGCCACTGGCGCCCGGTCTGGGAGGCTGACCTGGAGGCCTTCCGCGACCACTGGGGCACGCCGGACACGAGTGAGGCCGCCTTCGAGCGCTTCCTGGGCGAGACCGCCCAGCGGCCTGACCTGTGGCAGGTCGCCTGGGCGGTCGACGAGGTCGCCGGCCACGTCCTCGTCGCCGTGCATGAGGACGAGAACGCGGCCATGGGCGTGTCCCGCGGCTGGCTGGACTCGGTCGCCGTGCGCCGCCCATGGCGGCGCCGGGGACTGGCCACGGCCCTGGTCGTGCGGGCCCTGCACGCGATCCGCACGGCCGGCTACGAGCGCGCCGTGCTCGGCGTCGACGCCGCGAACGCGCAGGACGCCCTTACCCTGTATCAGCGGGTCGGCTTCGAGATCGTCTCCTCCGCCACCGCGTACCGGCGGCCGTTCCAGGGCTGAGCCGCTCAGGCGAACAGGCGGCCGGTCTGGGCCACGAGGCCCATCCACGGCCGTTCCCGGCCGATCGTCGTCAGCGGGCCATGGCCGGGCAGCACCCGGGTCGAGTCCGGCAGCACCGCCAGGCGGGCGATCGAGGCGGCCATCGCGTCGGCCGAACCGCCCTCCAGGTCCACCCGCCCCCATCCGCCGGCGAAGAGGGTGTCGCCGCTGAGCAGCAACCCCTCGTCGCGAGCCAGCAGGCAGACCGACCCGGGCGTGTGGCCGGGCGTGTGGAGGACCTCCAGGCGCAGGTCCCCGAACGTGATCCGGCCGCCCTCCGCCAGCTCCACCGCCGGCACGCTCGGCGGGATGGGGAACGGGGCGCCCATGCCGCGCGGAGCACGGATGCCCGGGGCGTCGAGGGTGTGGGCGGCCAGCGCCGCATCCGTGGCAACCATCACCGCCGCGTTGTCCCCGATGTGGTCCCAGTGGCGGTGCGAGCTGACGATCAGCTTCAGCGTCCAGCCGCGAGCCGCCAGGCGCTCGGTGACCCAGGCCACGCACGGGGTGGCGGTGTCGATGGCGATCGCCTCGCGCGTGCGTTCGTCGCCCAGGACGTACACGTTGGTGGCGATCGGCCCCACGGTGGTCTGAAGGAACTCCATCAGGCGGCTATCTCGTCCTGTTCGCTCATCGCGCTCGCCGGCGCGGCGGGGTGGTCGGGGCCGGCCCCTCGATGACAGAGCCGCCACCACCGGGCTCGTAGCGGCCCATGGCCGCGCTCCGCGAATCGACGGCGCGCGGATGCACGGAACGGCGCAGTTCCTCCACGTCCTCCAGCCCGGCGAGCCTGGCCGCCCGGCCCAGGGAGCGGATCTTGGCCTGCGCCCGGGCGTGGGTCAGCGCGCCAAGCCCGGCCGACGGGGCGATCCCGACGCGGTCCAGGCCGCGCCCGCCGAGCGCGGCGGCATAGCGCGCGCCCCAAACCAGGATCTCCTGGCTGTCGAGCCGCGCCACGCGGGCATCGGCGACGCCGGCGATGATGCCGCGGTCCTGGGGGGCTCGGCTCACCAGGCGCCAGTTGTCCGGCCCAGCGCACAGGTCGAAGAAGTAGCTGCGGAACGGCGCGGCGAAGAGGAGCGTCGCGCCTGCCCCCTCGGCCGCCCCACCGGCGATGGCGAGGGTCAGGTGCAGGCCTGGCGAGGCTGTCGCGAGGCACTGCCAGGCCTCGGCCGCCAGGGCCCGCTCGGCGGCGTCGGCCGGCCCGATGTCGACGAGGGCGGGTTCGTCCACCTGCACGAGGGCGGCGCCCGCGGCGGCCAGCTCCGCGAGCTCCGCCCCGAGCGCCTCGGCGAAGGCCACCGTGACCCGCCGGCGGCCGAATCGGCCGCGGTCCGCCAGGCGGCCCAGGGTGTAGGGACCCAGCACCTGGGCGCGCACCGGGCGCGGCTCTTCGCGCCGCTCGCCGGCCAGGGCCTGGGCTACGACCGTGGCCGCCCGCCAGCGGGCCACGAGCGTCCCCGCGCGCCACGTCGGCAGGCGCCGCACGACTGGCTGGGCCGCTCCCCAGCCGCTGGCCAGCACGACCCGCGCCGGGCCGACCGTCACGCCCTCGAGCCCGGCGACCGCCGCGGCGACGGGATCGGGTGCTCCGGCCTCGCCGTCGCCCAGGAGCTCCAGGCCAGCCTCGAGCTGGTCGAGCAGGATCGCGCGCAGGGCCAGCTCGGGGGAGGCGGCTGTCTCCGGTGGCGGCGGGTAAGCCCCCGCGAGCGTGGCGAACACGTGGGCAGCTTAGCGCCGGCCATCGATGGCGGACGTTCGGCGGCGTTTACACCCCCCTTACGTAGCCTTCCGGTGGCCATGTGGACGCGGCGTATCCTGCCGCCGTGAAGACGATCCTCGTGGTCGACGATGAACGCCACATCCTGGATCTCGTGCGGCTCTACCTGGACAAGGAGGGCTTCGCCGTCGTCACCGGGCGCGACGGCCGGGAGGCCCTCACGCTCGCCGCCCGCCACGACCCGGATCTCATCGTGCTGGACCTGATGCTGCCCGAGATGGACGGCCTGGAGGTCACCCGCGAGCTGCGCCGCGCCAGCGACGTGCCCATCCTCATGCTCACCGCGCGCGCCGATGACGTCGACCGCATCGTCGGTCTCGAGCTGGGCGCGGACGACTACCTGACCAAGCCGTTCAATCCGCGCGAGTTGGTGGCCCGTGTCAAGGCCATCCTCCGCCGCACGGACGTGACGACGCGGGGCGGGCGGCCCGTGGAGGTCGGTCAGCTGCGCCTGGACCCCCGGCGGCGGGAGGTGTACGTGGGGGCCCGGCGCCTGGACCTGCGGCCGCGCGAGTTCGACCTCCTGGCGGCCCTGGCGCGCGATCCCGGCGTCGTCCTGACCCGGGACGGCCTGCTGGAGTCGGTGTGGGGAACCGATTTCCCGGGCGAAACGCGGACGGTCGACGTCCACATCGCCGCCGTGCGGGCCAAGCTGGGCGGCGACGGCCCGGAGATCGAGACCATCCGCGGTGTCGGCTACCGCCTGGTCCCCCCGGCACGTGAGCCCCTGCCGGCCATCAGCGCCACATGATCCGCTCCCTGCGCGCCCGGGTCCTGGCCGCGTTCGCCCTCCTCGGGCTGGCCTTCCTGCTGAGTGTCGGCGGGGCCCTGTTCGTCATCCTGCGCGACCTCAACCAGCAATCGCAGGAGGCGGCGCTGACGGAGGCCCTCGTGCCCTTCGTGGTCCAGGTGCGGCTGCGCCTGGTCGCCGGGACCGCGCCCAGCCAGGTCGTGGCGGCGCTCGCGCCGTTCACCGAGGGCAGCGATGTGAGCGTCTTCCTCACCGACAACGACGGACAGGTCCTGGACACCGGCAGTGCCAGCGCGCCTGGCCGCCTCGTCATCCCGGGACCGCAGCGCCGCGGCGACGTCACCAACGGCACCTACCAGCTCGGGGGCCGGAGCTATCAGTACGTGGCGGCCACCCTGTTCGCCGACGCCACGCCCGGCGGGGCGCGGGCGCTGGTGCTGGCGCATCCCGACACGGCCACCGCCCAGGCGCTTGGCGACCTCGTGCGCGGGTTGCTGCTGGCGCTCCTCGCGCTCCTCATCGTGGGCTTGCCCCTGGCCACCCTTCTCGCGCGCCAGGTGTCGCGCCCCCTCGAGCGCCTCGCCGTCGCCGCCCGGCACGTGGGCCAGGGCAGCCTGCCGCCGCCGCTGCCCTCAGAGGGGCCGCAGGAGGTCCAGGAGGCCAGCCAGGCCTTCAACACGATGACCGCCGAGGTGGAGCACGCGCGGCGCGCCCAGGCCGACATGCTGGCCGGCCTGCGCCACGACCTGCGGACGCCGCTGACCGTCATCGGCGGGTTCGCCCAGGCGCTCCAGGACGGCACGGCCAGCGGCGAGGAGGCCGGTCGGGCGGCCGCGGCCATCGCCGACGAAGCGTCACGCCTGGATCGCATGGTGACCGATCTGGGCGCGCTGGCCGACCTCGAGACCGGCGTGCGGCCCCTGCAGCTCGAGCAGCTCGATGCGGGGCTGCTGGCCCGTGATGCCGCGGAGCGTTTCGCCCCCGGCGCGGCCGCCGACGGGCAAGAAGTGACGGCCGCCACTGAGACGGTCCCGCTCCCGCTGGCCGGCGATCGCGTCGCAGTGGAGCGCATCCTGGGCAACCTCGTGCGCAACGCGCTCGCCGCCGCGCCACGGCCGGGCGGCCATGTGAGGGTGGAGGTCGTGCCGCTACCGGGCGAGGCCGTCATGCTGGCCGTCCGCGACGACGGCCCGGGCATCCCCTCGTCGGCCCTGCCGCGCGTCTTCGAACGCTTCTACCGCGCCGACCCGGCCCGCGCCGGTCAGGGGTCCGGCCTGGGGCTGGCCATCGTGGACGAGCTGGCCCGCGCCCACGGTGGCCGGGCCTTCGCCGAGAACATGCCCGGTGGAGGTGCGCGCGTGGGGGTCATCCTGCCCGCTCTGGCGTCCGCGGCCGGGTCGTGGACGCCGGTCTCCGCCGCGGCCGCCATCTCGCCGCCCGCCTGATCGATCCCGCCGGGGACCGGTCGCCGAGCGTCTGGTACGGGGCGGTATACTCTCGCCTCGGCCGGTCGCGCCGCGCTCACGACCTCCGCGGCTGGCCGCCTCCCCTGCCCCTCCAGGATGGCCCCGCCGGGGCCCAGCCGCGAGCCCGCCATGAGGGTCCCGTGAGTTCCAACGTCGGCCAGAACTACCCGTACGCGAGCGAGTCCGAAACGCAGCGAGCGGCCGCCGTCGCCGCGGCCGTCGCGCGGTTCGCGGGCCTGGGCGACCGGATCGCGGTCGAGGCCAGTCCCCTTGGCGAGGTCCAGCCCGACGAGCGCTGGTGGGTCTGGGTCTGCCCGGTCGGCGACCTCAGCGGCCGCCTCCACGTCGCCGGCTACGCCCTCGAGCGGCACGGGCTGTACACCGCGTGCGACGCCTGCGGGCAGACGTTCCTGCGCTGACCGCGGCCGACCTCGCCGCCTCCCGGCGGCGCATCGTGGTGGACGCCGTCGGGGTCACCCTATCCGCCGGCGCGTTCGCCGTGGTCTACGGCCTGGCGGCGCGCACCGCCGGCTTCTCCCTCGTCGACGCCATGGCCATGAGCACCCTCGTCCTGGCCGGCGCATCGCAGTTCGCCGCGGTCGGCCTCATCGCCGCGGGCGCCGCGTGGCCGGCCATCGTCCTGCTGACGTTCCTCCTCAACGCGCGGCACCTCCTCTACTCGGCCGCCCTCGCCCCGTGGTTCCGCGGGCGCCCGCTGATCGAACGCGCGGCCGCGGCGCACGTCCTGACCGACGAGACGTTCGCCCTGGCCTTGACCCACTTCCGGCGGCTGGGGCGTTTCGACGGGCCCGGCTACTGGCTGGCCGCATCGTTCGTCGTCGTCCCCTGGATCGCCGCCACCGCCCTTGGTTACGCGGGCGGCCAGGTCATCCCCGACCCGGCGCGCCTCGGTCTCGATATCGTCTTCCCGGCCGCCATGGGCGGGCTCGCCGTGGGCCTCGTCACCGGCCGTCGCGAGGCCGTGGCGGCCCTCGCGGGGCTCCTCATCGGCGTCGCCGTCGCGCTCGCCGCCCAGCCCTCGGTGGGCGTGGTGGCCGGCGGTCTCCTCGGGCCCCTGGTGGGCCTGCTGCCGCCTGATCGAGAGCGCCTCACCCAGGTCAGGGCCTACCCGCTGTGACGTTCGGCTTCGTCCCGCTGGCCGTCCTCATGGCCCTCGTGACCTACCCGTCGCGTGCCGTCGCGCTGGTGGCACCCGGCCTCGAGCGGCTGCCCGGCTGGGCGCTCGCCTACCTGCGCCTGGTGGGCCCGGCCGTGCTGGCCGCCCTGGCCGCCGTCAACGTGCTGGTGGTGACCAACGCCGGTGGTCGCCTCAGCCTCCACGTGGGCCTCGAACCGGTGGCTGTCGTCGTCGGCGTCGCGATCGTCGCCTGGCGGCGCAACCTGTTCCTGGGCATCCTGGCCGCGGTCGTCGTCACGGCCACGGCCCGCGCGATAGGGTTCGCGCCGCTTCCGTAGCTCAGATCGGGCGGCGCAGGCGAGGGTCGCGGGCGGTGGCCAGCAGGAGCGCAGCCAGGAGCGTCACCCGGGGCACGATCGAGTCGAGTTCCAGGTACTCGCCCGGGGCGTGGTCCAGCCCGCCGATCGGGCCCAAACCGTCGAGCGACGGCACGCCCATGCCAGCCGTCGTGTTCGCATCGGAGGCACCGCCGGTGGCGCAGTCGGTCAGGGCGAAACCCAGCCGCGCGGCGAGGGCGACGGCGTGGTCGACCAGGCGGCCGCTCGCGGCAAGCTTCTCCATGGGCCAGTGGCGGCCGCCTTCGGCCACGTCGCAGGTGACGTCGGCGACGGTGGAGGCGCCGGCGATGGCCCGCACGGCCGCCTCGGCAGCCTCCAGTGCAGCGCGACTGGTAGCCCGGAGGTCCACCTCCAGCACCGTCTGCTCGGCGACCACGTTCGGCCGCGTCCCGCCGCGCACCACCCCCACGTTGCAGGTCACGCCCGGCCAGCGGCCGTTGAGCGCCTGCAGGTCGATCGTCTTGTGGGCCGCCTCCAGGATGGCGCTGCGGCCCTTCTCCGGCTCCACCCCGGCATGCGCGGCACGGCCAGTGATCGTCAGCCGCAGGTCCACCGTGCCCTTGCGCGAGCTGACGATGTCACCGTTTGCCCGGGCGCACTCCAGAACCAGCGCGAGGTCGCTCGCCGCGGCCGCCTCGCGGATGATCGCGGAGCTCTGAGGCGAGCCGATCTCCTCGTCGGGGTTGGCCACGAACACGAGTCGCGCGAAGGGCAGCCAGGCGGTCGGATCGGCGGCTTCCTCGGCCCCCACGCCGGCCAGGCCGCGCAGCGCGGCCAGGGCGTAGAGGCCGGCAAGCAGGCCGCTCTTCATGTCGGTCACGCCAGGTCCGTACGCCCGCCCCGCCTCCGTCCGGTACGGGCGCGCGGCGGCCGTACCGGGATCGAAGACGGTGTCCATGTGGCCGATGAGCAGCGCCCGCCGCCCGGCTTCGCCGTTCAGCACGCCGACGACCGTGTCGCCGAACTGGTGGGACGGATGCACCATCACGTCGGCGCCCAGGCGCGCCAGGTGCCCGGCCACGAACCGCCCCACCTCGTCCACACCGGCCTTGGTGTAGCTGCCGCAGTCGATGTCCACGAGGCGTTCCAGGTCCGCCAGATAGGCCGCCCGGGAGGCTTCGATGAGCGCGCGCAGGGCTGCCAGTTCGTCGTCGGTCACGATCGGATCGGGAGCCGGGGGCGGCGGCAGGGCAGGCATCGGCCGGCAGTCTAGCGGCCCGGGGCCGACCCTATACTCGCGCCATCGTGCGACTCGTCGAAGTGCGGCTGCTGGAGGGCCCCAACCTGTACCGGCTGGAGCCGACGGTCAAGATCGAGGTGACGGTCGGTCGGCGCCGCACGTGGTACGGCGAGCGCACGCCGGGGGCGTACGCCATCGTCCAGCTCGGCCGGTCGGTGGCACGCGCGGCTGCCCCGCCGCCGGTGCGCGAGCTCGCCAGCTGGGTGGGACGCCTGCACCGTTCCAGTGGCACGCGCGCGGGTCGGCCCCCCGGGACGGCCGTACCGGTCGCCATCCATCGCACGAGTGAAGCTGGCCACTGGATCGTTGCCTTCCCGTGGCGCGAGCGCGAGCGCGCCCAGGAGATCGCCGATGGCGCCTGGCGCCTCGCGGAGGCAGAGATCGACCCGCGCACGACGCCGGGTCGCAGCCGGGCGCTGGCGCGGGTCATGCGC
>DASPUH010000059.1:0-28475 GCA_035622975.1 Candidatus Sulfotelmatobacter sp. | reverse complement strand
TGGGAGACCGCGGCCGTGGCGGCCCGGGATGCCGCAAGGCTGTTGCCCGCCCAGGGCACGAGGACGGACGAGATGGAGCGGGGTCGCGGAGCCGGGGTCGGTGGTACGACGGGTATGGGGGCGGCCAGCGCAGGGGCTTCGTTCGGGACTGATGCGTCAGGGCCCAAGCCCGTCACCAGACCAGCCAGCCGGGCCATGACGCGCGGGCTCGCCTCGGCCACCAGACGCTCCTCCGCACGCCGTCGCCGGGCGCGGCGGAACCACGCGAAGGCTCCGATGGATAGCCCCACGAGGACGAGCAGCAGGAGCGGGATGAGCGGTTGGATCGGTGTGCACCTGGTACCTTCGGACCACGGACGCGGTCGCCGAAGGGACTACCGATGCTAGCACCGCGGGGGTCCGCCGCAAGCGCGGCGACCTACGTCGACTTACCTATCCGCGTCATTTCCCGTTGCGTCCCCGCCCCCCTCGTCGGCGTCGTACGCATCGGCGTCGATGGCGCCGCCCCCTCGCCGCATCGACACGTAGAGCAGCACTCCGGCAGCCGCCACCAGGCCCACGAAGGCATACAGCTGGCCGGAGCCCGACAGGACGAGCGAGAGCACGGCGAGGATGCCGGTCAGGCAGTAGATCGTCAGGACGGCGCCGCGATGGGAGACCCCCAGGTCGAGCAGCCGGTGATGCAGATGCCCGCGGTCGGCCGTGAAGGGGGCCTGGCCGGCCAGGGTACGCCGCACGATGATCCAGAAGGTGTCGATGATGGGCACCCCCAGGACCAGGATGGCCACCGCCACCTTGGCCGTGCCCAGGATGGAGAGCACGGCCAGCGCGTAGCCGATGAAGTAGGTCCCCGCCGACCCGATGAAGACCCGGGCGGGGTGGAAGTTCCAGGGCAGGAAGCCGGCCAGCGCGCCGGCCAGGCAGGCGCACAGCAGGGCCACCGCGGGCTGGTCGATGGCCGACCCCAGGGAGATGAGGCCCAGCGTCACGGCGGCGATGAGGGCCACACCCGTCGAGAGCCCATCCAGGCCGTCGATCCAGTTGATGCTGTTGATCATGCCGGCGATCCAGAAGACCGTGAAGCCCACCGCGAACGGCGTCGAGAAACGGATGACGCCGCTGCCCGCCGGGTTGTTGACGAAGTCGACCATCACGCCGGCCGCCACGGCGCCGATGGCGAGCGCCACCTGCATCAGCAGCTGCCACCGGGCGCGCAGCTGGAAGCGGTCGTCCAGGAAGCCAAGGACCGCAGCGGCCGCGGCCCCGCCGAAGAGCGCCAGCGCCTCCGGCGGGGTGATGTCGGCCATGTCGAAGGTCGAACCGGCCCCCGCGATGCTGGTGAAGCAGAGGCCCCCCACGACCACGAAGCTGACCGCGACGGCCACCCCGCCACCGCGGGGGATGGGCCGGCTATGGATCCGCCGCGCGGCTCCAGGCGCATCGATCGCGCCGATGGCCGTGGCGAGGCGTGCCGCCAGCGGGGTCAGCACCAGGGAGATCAGCAGCGCCGCCGCAAAGGCGCCGCCGATGGTCAGGAGCGCCCCGGAGTCGGCCTGGATCACGCCGCGGGCAGGCCCGGCACGGGGAACCGGTCGCAGATCCGGCGCACCTCGGCCGCCAGGACGGCCTGGGCGGCCGCGTCGTCGCGGGCCGCGATGGCGCGCACGATGAGCGCTGCGATCTGGCGCATCTCGGCCGGCCCGAAGCCGCGTGTCGTGGTGGCGGGCGTGCCTACCCGGATGCCGGAGGCGGTGTTGGGCGGCAGCGGGTCGAAGGGGATGGCGTTCTTGTTGACCGTGACGCCGACGTGGTCCAGGTCGGCCTCGGCCTCCTTGCCGGTCACCCCAAGCGGTGTCACGTCGACCAGCATGAGGTGGTTGTCCGTGCCGCCGGAGACGAGCCGCGCACCCTCGTCCCGCAGCGCGTCGGCCAGGATCGCCGCGTTCTCCACGGTCCGCCGCTGGTCGGTCCGGAAATCGTCGCCCAGGGCCAGCAGGAGGGCGACCGCCTTGGCCGCGATGACATGCATCAGCGGCCCGCCCTGGACGCCCGGGAAGACGGTCTTGTCGACGGCCGCGGCGAGGGTGCCCTTGACGGTGGGGAAGTCCGCCCGGTCGAGCGCGGCGGGGAACTCGACGCGACTGAAGATGAGGCCGCCACGCGGCCCGCGCAGGGTCTTGTGGGTCGTCGTCGTGACGAGGTCGGCGTGGGGGAACGGGCTGGGGTGGAGCCCCGCCGCGATCAGGCCGGCGATGTGGGCCATGTCCACGAAGAGGAGTGCGCCGACACCGTGGGCGATGCCGGCCATCCGCTCGAAGTCGATGACCCGCGGATAGGCCGAGGCGCCCGCCACGATGAGGCGCGGCCGCACCTCCTCCGCCTGACGCGCCAGCGCGTCGTAGTCGATCCGCTCGTCCGTGGGGCTGACGCCGTAGGCGTGCACCTCATAGAAGCGGCCGCTGAAGTTCACGGGCGACCCGTGGGTCAGGTGGCCGCCGTGCGCCAGGTTCATGCCCAGGATCCGGTCGCCCGGCTGAAGGACGCTGAAGTAGGCGGCCATGTTGGCCTGAGCGCCGCTGTGGGGCTGCACGTTGACGTGCTCGGCGCCGGGGAAGAGGCGGAGGGCGCGCTCCTGCGCCAGCGTCTCGGCGATGTCCACGTATTCGCAGCCGCCGTAGTAGCGCTTGCCGGGCAGGCCCTCCGCGTACTTGTTGGTGAGCCAGGAGCCCTGCGCTTCCATGACCGCGGCGAAGGCGTAGTTCTCGCTCGCGATCAGCTCGATCTTGTCGTGCTGCCGGCGCCGCTCCGCATCCATGGCCGCCCACAGGTCGGGATCCACCGTGGCCAGGGGGGCCCAGCCGAGGCCTCTCGCCTCCGCGCGCGTCGCCACGTCGGGTCCTCCTCCGTCACCTGCGGGTTGCTGCGCAGTGTACGCGTCGGGGGTCGCCCCGCCCCGGCTCAGGCGAGGGCCCGGGCGATCGCCGCGTCCGTGATGGGGCCGGCCCGCAGCACGCGCCACGAACCGTCGGCGTCCAGCGCGACCACGGTGGAGGGCACCCCGCCGGGCGAGCGGCCGCCGTCGACGATCAGGTCGACCGCGCGACCGACGGACGCCTGGACCTCGGCGGCGTCCAGCGAGTCCGGCGCGCCCGAGCGGTTCGCCGAGGTGAGCGGCAGCGGACCGAGGGCCCTCGCCAGCCGGCGGGTGAACGGATGGTCGGGGACCCGCAGACCGACTGCCCGCGTCCCGCCCGTGACCGCACGCGGCAGGTCCACGCCAGCCTGCAGCGGCACGACCATCGAAAGGGGGCCCGGCCAGAAGCGGCCGGCGAGCCGCGCGGCCGCCGGTGTGGTCACGATCAGCCGTGCCGCGTCCGCCAGGTCGTCGACCAGCAGCGTGATGCCCTTGCCGAGGTCCCGCCCCTTGGCCGCCACGAGGCGCTCCACCGCTGCCCCCGTGAGGGCACAGGCCAGGCCGTAGACGGTCTCGGTGGGGACGGCCACGAGGAGGCCGGCCCGGATCGACGCCGCGGCGAGATCCAGCGCCGACGGGTCATCAGCGCCAAGGAGGCGAGCCGGCGTGCTCACGAGCGACCGTCCCGGTCGTCGCCGTCCAGCGTGCCGCGGCCCAGGACCAGTGCCTCGAGCGCCAGGGCGAGGCCCTCCTCTTCCACGGTCGCCGTCACGTGCCGCGCCGCGGCGCGCACCTCCGCCGGCGAGCCGGCCATGGCCACGCCGTGACCGGCCGCAGCCAGCATCTCGAGGTCGTTGTGCTGGTCACCGATGGCCATGGTGGCGGCCAGCGGGATCCGCAGACGCCGCGCCAGCCAGCGAAGCGCCTGTCCCTTGGTCACGCCCGGCGCCGTGAACTCCAGGTACTCGGGATGTGAGACGGTGACCTCGGCACGGCCCCCGAACGCCTCGCGGCCAGCGCCGAGGACGCGTTCCGCCAGGCCGGGCCGGCCCACGGCGAGCACCTTGGTCACCGGACGGTCGACCGCGGCCAGGAGGTCGGGCACGAACTCCGCGTCGATGCCGGAGAGGCGCTCGTAGTCTTCCGCGCCCTCGTCGCCCCGCTCCATGACCAGCCGGTCGTCCCGGTTCACGTGCGGGTCCAGGCCGTTGTCCCGCGACCAGCGGATGGCCTCCCGGGCCACGTCGGGGGCCAGCGTCACGTGGCGGATGGGCGCCGGCGCCGTCTGCCCGGCGAGCGGCATCTCGCGGACGTAGGCCCCCTGGTAGCAGATCAGCGGGGCGCGCAGATCGAGGGCACGGGCGAAGCGAAGGGTGCTGCGGTACATGCGGCCGGTGGCGATGACGACGATCACCCCGCGCGCCTGCACCGCGGCGACCGCCGCCGCGACCCGCGGATGGATGACCAAATCGGCGCCGACGAGCGTCCCGTCCAGGTCGGTCGCCACCAGTCGGATGGGCGGGTGCGGGCGGGTTCGCCCGCGAGCCCGGTGGTCCCGCGACCGCGGGGCGCTCACGGTCGCGGCCCGCGCGCCAGCTCCAGCACGCGCGGCATGCCACCAAGGTCATCGTGCGTGACGGCGGTCCAGCCGCGCAACGTGCCGCTCGCCAGACCCCGCAGACGCTCCACCTGGCCGTCACCGATCTCGAGCATCGCCACGCCGTCGGGCGCCAGGACGCGGTCCAGGTCGCCCAGGAGCCGGGCGATGACGGTGGACCCGTCCGGGCCGCCGTCCAGGGCCATCACGGGCTCGAAGCTGGCGGCGACCGGCAGGCCAGGCAGGTCCCTGCTCGGCACGTAGGGCAGGTTGGCCAGCAGCAGGTCCACCGACCGCTCGGCCGCCACCGCCGCACCACCCAGCAGGTCGGCCCGGAGGAAGTCGATGGCGTCGGCCACGCCATGGCCCACGGCGTTCTCCATGGCCAACGCCAGGGCGTCGGCCGAGACGTCCGTGGCCACCAGGTGCACGGCAGCGCCGTAGCCGCGCCGCCTGAAGGTCACGGCCAGCGCCACCGCGATGGCGCCGCCTCCGGTCCCCACGTCGAGCACCACCAGCGGCGGTGCGTCGGCAGGGCGGGGGGCCGAGGTGAGCCGCGAGCGCACCCACGCCTGGCCCAGGTCGACGAGGAGCTCCGTCTCGGGACGGGGGATGAGGGCCCGGGCGTCGGCCGTGAGGGCCAGCCCGTAGAACTCCTTCACGCCGCGGATGTACGCGACCGGCTCGCCTCGTTCGCGCCGCGAGACGGCCGACTCCAGGGCAGCCACCTGGCCGGTCCCGACCGGCGCCTCCGGATGGGCCAGCACGGCGGCCCGATCCACGCCGAGCACGTGGCCCAGCAACAGCTCGGCATCCAGGCGGGGCGAGGGCGAACCGGAAGCGCGCAGCCTGGCGACGGCCGGCTCGAGCAGGTCGCGCACGGTGGCCACGTCGGTCAGGCGCCCAGACCCGGATCCAGGTGCGCCAGTCGCTCCGCCTGGTCGGTCGTGATGAGAGCGTCGATGAGCCGGTCCAGATCGCCATCCAGGATCCCCGGCAGGTTGTGCAGGTCGAGGCCGATGCGGTGGTCGGTCAGGCGATCCTGGGGGAAGTTGTACGTGCGCACCTTCTCCGAGCGCTCACCCGAACCGACCATGCTGCGCCGAACGGCGGCTTCGGCCTCATGCGCCTTGCGCTGCTCCATCTCCAGCAGGCGGGCCCGCAGCACGGCCATGGCCTTGGCCCGGTTCTTGATCTGGCTCTTCTCGTCCTGGATCTCGACCACCAGGCCGGTCGGGAGGTGGGTGATGCGAACGGCCGAGTCGGTGGTATTGACGCTCTGGCCGCCGGGGCCCGACGAGCGCTTCACCTCCACCCGCAGATCCTTGTCCTCGTCGATCTGGACCTCCACCTCGTCCGCCTCCGGCAGGACGGCCACCGTGGCGGTGGAGGTGTGGATGCGGCCGCTCGACTCGGTCTCCGGCACCCGCTGCACGCGGTGGACACCGCCCTCGAACTTCAGGCGGCTGTAGGCGCCGTCGGCGCGCACCTCCAGGATCGCCTCGCGCAGGCCCCCGATGTCGTTCTCGTTGGCGCTGAGGAGCTCGGTCGCCCAGCGGTGACGCTCCGCGTAGCGCACGTACATGCGGTACAGCTGGGCGGCGAACAGGGCCGCCTCGTCGCCGCCCGTGCCGGCCCGGATCTCCATGATCACGCTGCGTTCGTCGTTGGGATCGCGCGGCACAAGCAGGCGCCGCAGCTCCTCCACCAGCTCGGCCTGCAGGCCTTCCAGCTGGGTGACCTCGTCGTGCGCCAGTTCGCGCATGGCCGCGTCGGACGCCTCGTCGCGCACCTGCAGGGCCCCTGCCAGCTCCTCGCGGGCATGGCGCAAGCGCTGCGCCACGTCGACCACCGGCTCCAGGCGGGCCAGGTCCTTGCCGTATCGCTTCAGGGCAGCCGGGTCCGTGGCCACGGCGGGGTCGGCCAGCCGGGCGTGGATCTCCGCCGTCTGGGCCTCGATCTCCAGCAGGCGATCCTCCAGGGTCATGTCGCCGCCCCCGGGTCAAGCCGTGGCGCGGTGGTCAGGGGGATGCGGGGTGGATCGAGCGACCCGGCCGGCGCCGTCTGGCCGTTGACCCGCAGGGCCTCGCGCAGGGAGGCCACCGCGACCTCGATCATGCCGTCGTCGGGCGGCAAGGTCGTGATGCGCTGGAGCCAGATCCCGGGGGCGAACACCCAGCGCACCACTGCATGCTCGCGGAACCGAGCCCCGATGCGCAGCAGCTCGTAGCTGACGGCCGCGACGACGGGGATCAGCACGATACGCCCGGCGATCGCGGCGAGCGGATCGCTCGTGGCGAGCAAACTGAACAGGATGATGCTGACGATCACGAACACGACCAGGAACTCCGTGCCGCAGCGGGGATGGGCCGTGGGATAGCGCCGGATCCGCTCCAGGGTGAGCGGGTCGTGGTGCTCGAGGGCGTGGATCGTCATGTGCTCCGCCCCGTGGTAGCGGAAGACGCGCCGCACCTCGCCTGACCGGCTCACGACCAGCAGGTAGCCCACGAAGAGCGCGATGCGGATGACCGCCTCGGCCAGCCGCTGGAGGATCGCCTGGTCGCCCCCGCCGGCCGCCGCGACGCCGGCCTGGGCCAGGAACAGCGGCAGCAGGACGAAGATGCCGACGGCGAGCACGAAGGTCACCAGAAGCGTGAGGGCCACCGCGCGGCCCCCCAGCTCGACACCCTGACCGGCAGCCGCGACGGCCCCGGAGCGCATCAGCCAGCGGGTGCCGACGATGAGTGTGTCGTACAGCAACACGACGCCGCGCACGAACGGCGCACGGGCGATCCGGTTGCGGTGCAGGGGTGAGGCCAGCGCTTCGGTGGCCCACACGATGAGGCCGTCCGGACGGCGGAGGGCGACGCCGATCGCGCCCGGGCCACGCATGAGGACCCCCTCCATCAGCGCCTGGCCGCCGTAGGCGAAGGTCTGCGCCATGCCCGGCGGTCTCGCCGACGCACGCGTCAGCTGCGGGCCGCTCGCTCCAGGCGCTTCTGGAAGCGTTCGACCTGGCCGGCCGTGTCCACGATCGTCTGCTTGCCCGTATAGAACGGGTGGCAGTGGGCACAGACGTCGACGTGCATCTCGCGACGGGTCGAACCGATGCTGTACACGGTGCCGCACGTGCCGCACGTGACGGTCGCCTGATGGTAGGCGGGGTGGATCTGCGGCTTCACGCGTCGGCCTCGACGGTGATCTGCTTCTTGTCCCGGGTCGCGTGGCTGAAGCGCACGCGACCGTCCACGGTCGCGAAGATCGTGTAATCGCGGGCCAGCCCGGCACCCGTGCCGGCGGCGAAGGTCATGCCGCGCTGGCGCACGATGATCGTTCCGGCGTGCACGGCCTGACCATCGCCGGCCTTCACGCCGAGGCGCTGGCCGACGCTGTCGCGGCCGTTCTTCGAGCTCGAGCCCGCCTTCTTGTGGGCCATCAGTCTTCCTTCTTCTTGCGGGGAGCGGGCTTGGCCGGCGGCTGGGGCGCCTGCGTGCGCGTGGCCGGGGCCTTGCCGCCGGTGGCGGGCTTGGCCGACGTCTTCGCGGGCTTGGCCGCAGGCTTGCCGGCGGGCTTGGCCTCCGTCTTGGCGCCTCCCCTGGCGGCGGGCTTGCCAGCCGGCTCGGGCGTCTTGCGGGCGGCAGTGGCCTTGGCCTCGGCCGCGGCGGCTGTCCTGGCCAGCTTGCGGGCCAGCTCCTTGTCGGCCTCCGCCTGCTTGGCCGCGGCTTCGGCCTCGGCCGCCTCCAGGCGCTCGCGTTCGGTGCGCGCGGCCTCGGCGATCCTGGCCGCACTCTTGCCGTCATGGATGATGTCGGCGATCCGCAGCACCGTCAGGTCGGCGCGCGCGCCCTGCTTCACCCGGCTGCGGGCCTTGGGCCGGTACTTGAAGACGACCACCTTCTCGCCGCGCGCCTGGCGCACCACGTCCGCGCTCACGCTGGCCCCCGCGACGTGCGGTCGGCCGACCGAGGCCTCGTCACCGTCCGCGACGAGCAGGACATGGTCGAACCTGACGGTCTGGCCCGCCTCGACGTCCATCCGGTCGACGACCAGCTCGGCGCCAAGCTCGACGCGGTACTGCTTCCCGCCGTTCTCGATGACTGCGTACATGGTTCCCCACTGGGCCGGCTGATCACGGATCGCGCGGCGGACAGGCCGAACACGGCCACGGACCTCGCGGCGCGAACGCAGATGCTACCGCTCGCCCGCTGGCCAGTCAAACGGCGGGCCGCCCCGGAGGCGGCGGGTCGCAATGGGGACGGTGGCACCCGGGACCATGGGGCCATTGCCCGATGCCCCTCGCGGGCCGTAGGGTTGGCGCCTCGATGGACATGGCGCTCGACCCGTACAAGACCCTCCAGGTGGATGCAGAGGCGGATGCCGACGTCATCCGTGCCGCGTACCGCCGACTGGCGTTGAAGTACCACCCTGACGGTGGCGAGACCCCCGAGCGCGGCCGGCGCATGGCCGAGCTCAACGCCGCGTGGGAAGTGCTGCGGGACCCCCAACGCCGCGCCGAGTACGACGCCGGGCGGCGCGCTGAGCGAGCCTCGTCGCTGCCGCCCCGAGCCGCACCGGCTGACCCGCTGTCGGCGATGCGGGCGGCGTGGGGGGCGGCGGGCCCGCCCCGGGCCGAATCGGCCAACCCCCTCTGGACCTCCGGCCGATCCACCGTCGGGACGGGCTACGACGCCGCCCGCATGGGCAGGTCGATGGAGATGGGCTCGGCCGGTCCTCCGCCCGGTCGGCCGGCGGGCAGCGTCCTCAACTTCGGCCGCTACGCGGGCTGGTCGCTTGGCGAGATCAGCCGCACGGACCTGGAATACCTGGAATGGCTCGATCGGGCGCCGATCGGCCGGCAGTACCAGGCGGAGCTGGACCAGTTGCTCCGCCAGGCGGGTCGTCGGTCCAGCGCGGTCCAGGACGGGTCCAGGCGGGGCCTGTTCCGCCGCTGACGGGGCGCCCTCAGAAGCGCGGCTTGGCCTGCCGCAGGTTGATGCTCTCGAGGATCCCCAGGCCCAGGGCGATGCTGATGAGCGAGGCGCCGCCATATGTCACGAACGGCATCGGGATGCCGGTGATGGGCATGATCCCGATGACCATGCCCACGTTGACGAACAGTTGGAACAGCAGCATCGAGGCCATCCCCGAGGCGAACGCCAGGCCGAAGGTGTCCTCAGAGCGCCACCCGATGCGCAGGATTCGCCAAAGCAACGCGCCAAACGCGACAAGAACGACACCGACCCCGATCAGACCCAGTTGCTGGGCCAGCAGGGCCATCACGAAGTCGGTCGTCTGGACAGGCAGGAAGCCCGTCTGCGCCTGTGTCGCGTTGGCGAGGCCCTTGCCGAAGATGCCGCCCGAACCCACGGCGATCTGCGACTGGATGAGGTGATAGCCGGATCCGAGCGGGTCGGCCGATGGGTCCAGGAAGGACAGCAGGCGGGCCTTCTGGTAGTCACGCAGGACGACGGTCCAGACGACCGGCAGGGCGGCGAGGCCCAGACCGGCGAAACCGAGCAGCCACCTGATGCTGCCACCGCTGAGGAACAACGTGCCCGCCAGGATGGCGAGGAACACCATCGACGTGCCCAGGTCCGGCTGGATCAGGACCAGGGCCACAAGGGGGGCGGCCAGCACCAGAGCCCCGACGAATGTGCCCAGCGTGCCCAACTGGTCGCGCCGTGAGGCGAGGTAGGCGGCCAGGACGATGATCATCAGGATCTTGGCCAACTCCGAGAACTGGAACTGCAGGCCGAAGATGGTGACCCAGCGGGCCACGCCCCCCACGCCGGTCCCCACCAGCCGGGAAAGCACGAGCAGGCCGATATTGAGGAGGTAGACCGGCCAGGCGAACGTGCGCAGCCAGCGGTAGTCGAAGGCTGCCGCCACGACGAAGACGAGCGACGCGATGGCGAGCCACACGAGGCTTCGGGCGAAGGTGCTGCCGGCAGCCAGCACGCCTGTCGCGACGCTGTTCGAGTAGGCCATCAGCAGCCCGAAGAAGACCAGGATCCCCGCGTACAGCAGCAGCTGCACGTCGAAGATGCCCCAGACGGCGCCCGCCGACCGGGTGGCCCACGTCTGGACCCGAGCCGGCTCGACGCGCAAGGCTCCCATGTCAGTACGACCCGTAGAAGTTGCCGGTGCGCAGGAGATCCGGCAGGCGAAGATCCTTGCGGATGCCGTAGTGCATCTGCAGGAAGTACTTCACGACCTCCGTGGCCGCGTTGCCCACCGTGCGCGAGTCCTGGATGAAGGCCATCACGACGAGGTTCGAGTCGGTCCGCGAGATGGCGGCCACGCCCTGTGGGTCGCTGGCGGTCTTGGCGGGGTCCTTGGGCACGAAGGCCACGAACCACGAGCTGTACTGCAGCCGTCCCAGCTTATCCTTGACCCCGAACTCGGACGTGCCGGACTTCCCGGCGATGACGATCGGCTCGTCCACCAGGTTGTAGGTGTGCCGCAACAGCTGCGGGTAGAGGGCCGCGACTCGCATCTCCTGCAGGACCTGGGGGCTGGCCGCGAGGGTACGGATGAGCTTCGGCGCGAACGGCTGGACGACCTGGCCGTCGGGACCCACGATCTGCTGCACGATCTGGGGCTGGTACAGCTTCCCCCCATTGGCGAGCGCCGCGTAGGCGTTGATGAGTTGCAGCGGCGTGACCGCGTCGTAGCCCTGCCCGATGCCCGCCTGGTACACCTCGCCGGGGAAGACGTTCTGGCCGAAGACCTCCTGCTTCCAGGCGTTGGTGGGGACGATGCCGGCCGCCTCGCCCGGCAAGTCCACGCCGGTGGGTGACCCGAAACCGTACTGCGCGGCCCAGTAACCGAGGCGATCGGCCCCCAGCATGCCGGCGAGTTGGTAGAAGAACGTGTCGCTCGAGTGGCCGAAGCCATAGTCGATGTTGATGTCGCCGAATCCCCGGTGGTTCCAGTCGGGGTAGATGTTCGCCCCGAGCCGGAGGTACGGCGCCGTCTGGATCTTGGTCTGAGCGGTGATCTTCTTATCGGCCAGGGCTCCCGTGCCGGTGACCAGCTTGTACGTCGACCCCGGGGCGTACTGCTCGGCGATGGCATGGTTGAGCAGGGGCTGGTTGGGGTTGCTGAGGTAGGCCTGGAACTGCGCGTCGGAGATGCCCTGAGCGAAGGCGTTGTCGTCATACGTCGGCAGCGACACCATGGCCAGGATCTGGCCCGTCTGCGGGTCCATGGCGATGACGACACCGGACTGCACGTGGGCCGTGCTGAGGCCCCACTCGAGCGCGGTCTGCGCCTGCTCCTGGGTCTTGAGGTCGATCGTCAGGTCCAGCGAATCGCCCGGCACGGGATCCTGGGTCTGCGACAGGACGCCAAGGTCCTGGCCAAGCGCGTCGCGCTCGTCCTGCTCCGAGCCGTACTGTCCGCGCAGCGCCGCTTCGTACTCGGCCTCCACGCCCGCCTTGCCGATCTGGTCGTCTGACAGGTACCCCTGCGTCCCCAGGCGCTGCAGGTCGGCCGCCGTCACCGGGCCCGTGTAGCCCACGATCTGGGACAGCAGCGGTCCGTAGAGGTAGTCCCGCTGCGACTGCACGATGACGCTCACGCCGGGCAGCTCGAGATGTTCCTCCGAGATGACGCGGGCCACGTCCTCCGGCACGCCCGTGGCGATCGTCACCTCGTCGAATCGGGCGCCGGGATCCTTGTCGATCGTCTGGTTGATCGCGCTCGTGGTGAGCCCGAGGAGCGACGCGAGGTGGGCCACGACCGCCGGGCGCTGTGTCAGGGGCAGGTTCGCCGACAGCACCTGGACGGCGTACGTGGGCACATTGCTGACCAGCGCGGTGCCATTGCGGTCGTAGATGAGGCCGCGGGTCGAGGGGATCTCCTGCGACACGATGCGGTTGCTGTCGGAAAGGCCGGTGTAGTAGCTCCCCTGGTCGACCTGGAGGTAGAACAGCCGCGCCGCGAGCACGCTGAAGACCAGCGCGATGACGAGGCCGAACACGATGAAGCGGCCCAAAAGCGATCCGCGCGGGTGGCGGTTCTCAAGGTCGATCGACGTCACACCCTCACCATTCGATCCGATCGTGCGCCCCATAGCGCAGCCACGCCAGTCGCAGGATGCCCGCCACCGGGATCGCCAGCAGCGCGTCCACGACGGCCGCCGGGACCATGCCGACCAGGTCCACCGTCGCGGGGGTGCCGGCCGTCGCCGCGAGGATCAGGACCTGCGCCGGCTGGACCACCATCGCGAGCACGAGCACGAGCACGGCCGCCACGGCCACGTGTCGTTGCGGCAGGAAGCGTCCGACCGTGGCCGTGACGCCCGACATCCCCAGCAGCACCAGGGAAGTCCCGCCGAGCTGATGGCCGGGGAGCAGCAGGTCCGTCATCAGTCCTCCAAGGAAGGCGACCGTAAGGCCTTCCTCGACCCCGATCATCATCGTCACCACCACGGTGATGAGGAACACGAGGTTCGGCTGCCCGACGCTCGTCAGGCCTGGCATGACACTGATCTCGAGCAACGCCGCCAGGACGCTGGCGACCGCGGCCAGAATGATGCTCATCCTGCGTGCCTCGAAGCGACCACCCGGACCCGGCGTGGGGTGCCGACCGGACCGCAACCGGGGTGAGCAGCGCTGCCCGGTCGGCAGTATAGCGCGGAGGTTCTCGAGCGCCCCTTCGACGGCCTGCCGCGAGCACCCCGGCGGCCGCTCGCAGCACTCCGCGTTGCATCCCGGCACCGCGAGTCATGTTTCACGTGCAACAACGGCCGGTGGAGCGCCGATGAAGGCACGACGGTCATGATCCCGAGCCAGTGAAGGGCCCGCGGACCCCTTCGCAAGGGTCGGAGAACGCCGAATCCGCTAGAATCCGAGGTAGTGGAAGCGCGTCGGTCGGGAAGCTGAGTGGGCGAGACGGTCGCATGCGCGAACCAGAAGGGCGGCGTCGGCAAGACCACGACGGTGGTCAACCTGGCGACGTACCTGGCGCTCGCGGGTCGTTCGGTCCTCCTCGTCGATCTCGACCCGCAGGGCAACGCGACGAGTGGACTGGGGATCGACCGGGCCACCCTCATCCAGTCCACCTATGACGCGCTCACCGATGACATCGTGGTGGACGACCTCATCGTCGATACCGCGATCCCACGGCTCCGGCTGCTCCCCTCGGCGATGGCGCTCGCCGGCGCCGAAGTGGAACTCGCCTCGATGTCCCAGCGGGAGCGCCGTTTGGGACGGGCGCTCGGCGCGATCCATGAGCCGTTCGAGCACATCCTCATCGACTGTCCGCCGTCGCTCGGGCTCCTGACCGTCAACGGCCTCACCGCAGCGGACCAGGTCCTGATCCCGCTGCAGTGCGAGTACTACGCCCTGGAAGGGCTCAACCAGCTCATCGCCACCATCAACCTCATCCGCGACCACCTCAACCCCGCCCTCACGATCAAGGGAGTGCTCCTGACGATGTACGACGCGCGCACGAAGCTGGCGGCCGACGTCGCCGCTGAGGCGCGCCACCACCTTGGTGAACGCGTGTTCACGACCGTGATCCCGCGCAGCGTCCGCCTGTCTGAGGCGCCCAGCTATGGCCAGCCGATCGCCGCCTACCGGCCTGATTCGGCCGGTGCCGAAGCGTACCGGCGTGTCGCCGAGGAGTACCTGGGTCGACAGGGGCTGACGGTGACCGTCCCAGCGTTCGACACGACGCCCGCCGATGAACAGCAGGGTGCCGCGTGACCGGGCTCGGCCGGCGGCCCAGTGGGCTCGGCCGCGGTCTCGCCTCACTCATCCCGCAGCGACCGGCCGGCCCCTCCACCGTGGAGATCTCCGTCGAGCAGGTGGCGCTCAACCCGTCGCAGCCGCGAGCCCACGCGGAAGAGGAGGCGCTGCAGGAGCTGGCCCGCAGCATCCAGGCCCATGGCGTCCTCCAGCCGATCGTCGTGCAGGAGACGGTCGACGGCTACCGGCTCATCGCCGGCGAGCGCCGCCTTCGCGCGGCTCGGATGGCGGGGCTCGCGCGCATCCCGGCCGTCGTGCGGGGCCCGACGTCCGACCGGCAGCAGCTGGAACTCGCGCTCGTGGAGAACATCCAGCGGGCCGACCTCAACCCGCTCGAGGAGGCCAGCGCCTTCCGACGCCTCATGAGCGAGTTCGAGCTGACCCAGGAACAGGTGGCCCAGCAGGTCGGCCGCGCCCGCTCGAGCGTCGCCAACACCATGCGGCTGCTCGATACGAGCGAGGCGGTGCAGGACGCCGTCGCCCAGGGCCTCATCAGCGAGGGCCATGCCCGCGCCATCGGCGGAGCCGACGCCACCCTGCAGGACGAGCTGCTGCGGGTCGTGCTTCAACGCGACCTGTCGGTCCGGGCCACCGAGGAGCTCGTCCGCCGCGCCCGCCCGGCGCCGGTCGAAGCGGCACCCGGAGGCGAGACGGTCGATCCAGACCTCGAGCGGGTGGAGGCCCACCTGCGCACGATCCTGGGCACGAAGGTGACGCTCACCAGTGGCAGCAAGGGGGGTCGCATCATCATCGATTACTACGGGCCGGACGAGCTGGCACGCCTGGTCGAGCGCCTTGGGGGCAGCCCCGCATGACCGAGGCCACCAAGCCGCTCGAGCCGGTCGGGCACCCGGATGGCCCCTCGCCCAACGGCACGACGCGGAGCCGCCGCCGGGGGAGTGCCAGCTCCAGCTATACGGCTGAGAGCATCCAGGTCCTGGAAGGCCTGGAGGCAGTCCGCCGGCGCCCCGGCATGTACATCGGCTCCACCGACGTGCGTGGCCTCCACCATCTGGTCTGGGAGGTCGTCGACAATTCCATCGACGAGGCCATGGCCGGGTTCGCGGACCGCATCGAGGTCACGCTGCTGGCCGACGGCTCCGTGCGCAACCGGGACAACGGCCGGGGCGTCCCGGTCGGCCGGCACAAGACGGGCAAGGACGCCCTGGAGGTGGTGCATACCGTCCTCCATGCCGGCGGCAAGTTCGGGGGCGGCGGCTACAAGGTCTCCGGTGGCCTGCATGGCGTCGGGGTCAGCGTGGTCAACGCCTTGTCGGCCTGGATGACTGTCGAATCGGAGCGCGACGGGCGTGTCTGGGGCCAGGGCTACGAGCGGGGCAAGCCGACCGGCCCGGTCCGCGAGCTGCGCCGGTCGGAGGGCCACGGGACGACGACCCTCTTCATGCCGGACAGCGAGGTGTTCGAGTCCCTTGACTGGAGCTTCGAGGCGATCTCGCAGCGGCTGCGCGAGTCGGCCTACCTCAACAAGGGCGTCTGGATCACCCTGCGCGACGAGCGGGAAACGCCCACCCGCGAGAAGTCGTTCTACTTCGAGGGCGGCCTGATCAGCTTCGTGCGCCACCTGAACAAGGACAAGGAGGTGCTGCACGACCGGCCAGTCGACGTCGAGCGAAAGGACGGGTCGACCGTCATCGAAGTCGCCCTGCAGTACAACGACGGATACGCCGAGAACGTCTTCTCCTTCGCCAACAACATCAACACCGTGGATGGCGGCACCCACGTCACCGGGTTCCGCGCGGCGCTGACGAGCTCGCTCAACGACTGGGCCCGTCGGGCGGGCGTGCTCAAGGAGTCCGACGCCAATCTGTCGGGCGATGATGTCCGCGAGGGTCTCACCGCCGTCATCAGCGTCAAGCTGGTGGAGCCGCAGTTCGAGGGGCAGACCAAGGCCAAGCTGGGCAACGCGGAGGTGAAGGGCCAGGTCCAGGCGGCGGTGACAGAAGGCGTGGGCCAGTACCTGGACGAACACCCGGCTGACGGGCGGGCCATCATCCAGAAGTGCCTCCTGGCCGCGCGCGCCCGCGATGCGGCCCGCAAGGCGCGCGACCTCGTGATCCGCAAGGGCGCGCTGGAGGGCATGTCCCTGCCCGGGAAGCTTGCCGACTGCCAGGAGCGAGACCCCGCCCGCAGCGAGCTCTACATCGTGGAGGGCGACTCCGCCGGCGGTTCAGCCAAGCAGGGTCGTGACCGCCGCTTCCAGGCGATCCTGCCCATGCGCGGCAAGCTGCTGAACGTCGAGCGGGCCCGCCTGGACCGCGTCCTTGGCTCGGACAACGTACGGCCGCTCATCATCGCCCTGGGCGCCGGCATCGGTGAGTCGTTCGACCTCGCCAAGCTGCGCTACCACCGCATCATCCTGCTCGCCGACGCGGATGTGGACGGCGCCCACATCAGGACCCTCCTGCTGACCTTCTTCTACCGGCACATGCCCGAGGTCATCGACAACGGGTACCTCTACATCGCCCAGCCGCCCCTCTACCGCATCAGCACCGGCAAGGTCACCAACTACGCCCAGGACGAACGCGAGCGCGACCGCATCGTCAAGGACATGAAGGTGAAGAACCTCTCCATCCAGCGTTTCAAGGGCCTCGGCGAGATGAACGCCGAGCAGCTCTGGGAGACGACGATGAACCCGGCCACGCGGACGCTCCTCCGCGCCAGCGTGGACGACGCCGCTGACGCGGACCACATCTTCAGCACGCTGATGGGCGAGAAGGTCGGCCCGCGCAAGGACTTCATCAAGGCCGAGGCCCGCAAGGTCGCGAACCTTGACATCTGACGCCCGGCCCCAGACGCACGACCTCGCGGCGCCGCCCGCCACCGTCTACCGGGTGGAGGTGACGCCCCACGGCTGCTTCGTGTGCGGCGATCTCAACGACCAGGGCCTCCACGTCGCGCTGCGTGTCGGCGGGGGCCGCGCGTGGACCCAGCTGGTGCTGACATCCCGCCATGAGGGGTGGGCGGGCGTGATCCACGGCGGCATCATCGCCGCCCTGCTCGACGAGGTCATGGGCTGGGCGCTCTTCCAGCAGGACTGCTGGGGCGTGACGGCCCAGCTGGGCGTCCGCTACAAGGCACCGGTCACCGTCGGCCAGCGCGTCCGGGTGGAGGGCTGGGTCACGGAGGTCCATCGCCGCATCCTGCGCACGGCCGGGCACGTGCTTGACGCGGCGACCGGACGCGTCCTGTGCACGGGCGAGGCGACCTACATGGCCGCGACCGCGGCGCAGCGGGCCGAGCTCCAGGCACGCTACCAGCTGCGGCTGGTGCCCCTGCCGTTCGACGACCTTGCCCTCGCACCGGCGGGGCGATGATGGCCTCGCCGGTCACGACTCGCGCGCAGGTCTTCGTGGCCGAGCACCGCGACCCGGCCGCGGTCCTGGGCGACCGCCTGGCCGTCGAGGTGGCAGACCCGGAACGTTTCGAGCGCACCCTGACGCGCGGTCTGCGCGGGCTGGCCGACCCCGCCTACGCGGCCGCCCAGCCCGTGATCGTGCCCGGGTCCGGGCCGCTGCTGGGGGTGCGGTGGCCCCTCGTCTCGATCGTGGGGCGCAGGGTCGATCGCGCGCTGGCCGGCCAGTCGCCCGCCATCGCCGTGTACCTCGCCGAGCGCCTGGCCCGGGCCGAGCTCCTTGAGGTTCGCCTCTTCAGCCACGTGGCTCTCCGCCGCGCCCTGCCCGGCGACCCTGAACGGAGCTGGCAGGTCATCCGCCTCCTGGCCCGTCGCGCGACCGACTGGGTCAGCGTGGACAGCCTCGCCGACCTCACGGCCCGCGGCATCCTGCTCGAGCCGTACCGCTGGGCGGAACTGGAGCAGCTCGTCTACTCGCCGCAGCGGTGGGAGCGCCGACTTGTCGGCTCGACGCTGGCCGAGCTGCCCTTCCGCGTCCGCCCGGACGAGCGTGCCCGCCTGCGCCCCACGCCGGCGCTGGCGCTCGTCGCGACCCTCATCGGCGAGCCGGACCCGGACGTGCGCAAGGCGCTCAGCTGGGCCCTCCGTTCGTGGCGGACCGTCGACCCGGCCGGGGTCGCCGAGCTGCTGCGGCGCGAGGCTGCCCTCAGCGTGGCCACGCATGATGGCAACCGCGCGTGGGTCGTCCGGGACGCCCTGACCGGCGCGGGGGCCGACGAGCGGCTCGCCGGCGAACTGCGCCCGATCCTTGCAGCTGCCCACCTGCGGACGGACCGGGCTCATGACACGAGCCGGGCCCACGAAGTCGCCCACGCCTTCGGCGCTGGATAGGAGGGCGGCCGCAACATGAGCGAGGAGATCGGCAAGGTCAGGCGCGTCGGCATCGAGGACGAGCTGCGCACCAGCTACCTCGATTACGCCATGAGCGTCATCGTCAGCCGCGCCCTGCCGGACGTGCGCGACGGCCTCAAGCCGGTGCATCGCCGGATCCTGTTCACGATGCACGAGATGGGGATCACCTCGGCCGCCTCCTACCGCAAGTGCGCGGCGATCATCGGCGAGGTCATGGGCAAGTACCACCCGCACGGGGACGTGGCCCTGTACGACGCCCTGGCGCGCATGGCCCAGGACTTCTCGATGCGCTATCCGCTGGTCGACGGTCAAGGCAACTTCGGCTCGGTCGACGGTGACCCGCCGGCCGCCATGCGCTACACGGAAGCGCGCATGACCGCCATCACCTCCGAGCTTCTCGCCGACATCGACAAGGAGACGGTCGACTTCGTCGACAACTATGACGGGACACGCCAGCAGCCCTCGGTCCTCCCGGCGAAGCTGCCCAACCTCCTCATCAACGGATCAGCCGGCATCGCCGTGGGGATGGCCACGAACATCCCGCCGCACCACCTTGGCGAGGTCGCGCGGGCGACGGTCGCCCTGATCGACGACCCGGCGCTGCCCGCCGATGCCCTCTGCGACATCATCCTCGGCCCCGACTTTCCCACCGGCGCCACGATCTTCCGCTACGAGAAGCGGCGCAACCCCCTGAGCGGCCAGTGGGAGCAGGTCGATGCCATCCGCGAGATGTACGCCCACGGCCGGGGACGGGTCGTCATGCGCGCCCAGTGCTCCTTCGAGGAGACCCGCCAGAACCGCATGGCGATCGTCGTCACCGAGCTGCCCTACCAGGTCAACAAGGCCGCCCTGGTGGAGAAGATCGCCGAGCTCGTGACGGGCAAGAAGATCGAGGGCATCGCTGACCTGCGCGACGAGTCAGACCGCGACGGGATGCGCCTCGTCATCGAGTGCAAGCGCGACATCAATCCGCACAAGGTCCTCAACAACCTCTTCAAGCACACGCCCCTCCAGCTCGCCTTCAACATGAATATGCTGGCCCTGGTCGACGGGCAACCCCAGACGCTGCCCCTCAAGGCCGTGCTGCAGCACCACGTCGACTGGCGGCGCGAGGTCGTGCGCCGCCGGACGGAGTTCGACCTGGGCAAGGCGCGCGACCGGGCCCACATCCTCGAGGGCCTCAAGATCGCCCTCGACAACCTGGACGCGGTGATCGCCACGATCCGTCAGTCGGCGGACGTGGACACGGCACGAGCCAACCTCATCGCGCGCTTCGACCTCAGCGAGATCCAGGCCAACGCGATCCTGGAGATGCAGCTGCGGCGCCTGGCGGCGCTCGAGCGCAAGAAGATCGAGGACGAGTACCTGGCGGTGATCCAGCTCATCGCCGAGCTGGAGGACATCCTTGCCAGCCCGGCCCGCGTGCTGGCCATCATCAAGGACGAGCTGACCGAGCTGGCGCGCAAGTACGCCGGCGAGCGGCGCACCCGGGTCGCCGATGACGCCTCGCGCGAGATGACCGATGAGGACCTCATCGCCGACGAGGACGTCGTGGTGACGGTCAGCGGGCGGGGTTACATCAAGCGCCAACCGCTGGCGACCTACCGGCGCCAGGCCCGCGGCGGCAAGGGCATCATCGGCGCCCGGACGGTCGAGGAGGACGCCCTGGAACACCTCCTGGTGGCCAATACGCACGACTGGGCCCTGTTCTTCACCAACCGCGGGCGCGTCTTCAGCTCCAAGGTCCACCAGGTCCCCGACGCCTCACGGACGGCCAAGGGCATCCCCATCATCAACCTCGAGGGGGTCCAGGTGGAGACGGGGGAGATGGTCCTCTCCGTGCTCACGACGCCCGATTTCGAGAAGGGTCACAACCTGGTCATGGCGACCCGGCGGGGCATGATCAAGAAGACGCCCATCGAGCAGTTCGAGAAGGTCCGCTCCTCGGGCATCCGCGCCATCACCGTCAACGAGGGCGACGAGCTGGCCTGGGTCGGCGTGTCGAGCGGCCGGGATGACATCGTCATCGCCACGGCCCAGGGACGCATCGCGCGCTTCGGGGAGGCGGAGGTGCGGCCCATGGGCCGTGACGCGGCGGGGGTGATCGGCATCCGCCTGGCGCGGGAAGGCGATCTCGTGGTCGGCATGAGCGTCGTCGAGCCGGCCGCCGACATCCTCGTGCTGACCGCGACCGGCTACGGCAAACGCGTCGCCCTGGCCGATTTCCGGACGATGCACCGCGGCAGTCAGGGCGTCCGCCTCATCTCGCTGGAAGGACGCAAGACGGGGCCGGTGGCCGCTGTGCAGCTGGTGACCGAGGCGGACGAGGAGCTCCTGCTGATCAGCGCCGGCGGCCAGGTCGTGCGCACCGACGTCAAGACCATCAACCGCTACGGCAGCGGTGCGCGGGGGGTCATCGTCATGCGCCTCAACGAGGGTGACACGGTGGCCGGGATCGCCGTCTTCCGCGCGGGACTGGCGGAGCAGCGAGCGATGGGGGACAATGACGGACCCGCGGAGGACGGGCCGACCGCGGGCGCCTGAGGAGCTGCTGTCGCGTGACCGTGGAGCGGACGCCGGGGACGCCACGCCCATGAGTGCCTTCGGGGCGCTGGGCCGCGTCGGGCTGGGCGAGTACGACCTCTATGCCGGGAACGCCAACCCCGAGCTGGCGCGCAAGGTCGGGCGGGTCCTGGGTCGCGAGCTGGGGCGCGCCGAAGTGTTCGAGTTCGCCAACGAGAACATCTTCGTCAAGATCCTGGATAACGTCCGCCAGCGCGACGTCTACCTCATCCAGCCGACCTGTGCGCCGGTCAACAAGTCGATCATGGAACTGCTGATCATGATCGACGCCTTCAAACGCGCCAGCGCCGGCCGGATCACGGCGGTCGTGCCGTTCTACGCCTACGGCCGGTCGGACAAGAAGGATCAGCCGCGGGTGCCGATCACGGCCCGCCTCATCGCCGACATGCTCCAGGTGGCCGGCGCGGACCGCATCCTCACCATGGACCTCCACCAGGGCCAGATCCAGGGCTTCTTCAGCATCCCCGTCGACGAGCTGACCGCGGTGCACCTCCTCAGCAACTACTTCCGCCGCAAGCATCTGGCCGATCCGGTCGTGGTGACCGACCTGGGCTTCGCCAAGCGGGCGCGGGCCTTCGCCGAGCTGCTCGATGCGCCGCTGGCCATCATCGAGAAGCGGCGTCAGGGCAACCTGGACCGGGCCGAACTGCTCAATGTCATCGGCGAGGTCACCGGGCGGCGGGCGATCATCGTCGACGACGAGATCGACACCGCGGGCACCCTGATGGAGACGGTCCGCGCCCTGGAGAAGGAGGGCGTCACCGAGATCTACGCGTGCGCCACCCACGGCGTGCTGAGCGATCCCGCCGTCGACCGCATCCGCGACTCAGGGCTCCGCGAGGTCGTGGTCACCGATACCGTCCCGCTCCCCCCGGCCAAGCGCATCAGCAAGATCCGGCAACTCTCCGTGGCACCGCTCATCGGCGAGGCCATCCGGCGCATCCACGATGGCGAATCGGTGGGTGCGCTGTTCTCCAGCGAGCTCCAGCTCGTCGAGGAGATGCTGCTCTGGGAGGGCAACGAGCCGATCACTGAGCACGGCGACGGACCGGTGGAGGCAGCGGCCACTCGATGAGCCTGAAGCTTTATCGCCCCGTGGAAGGCGGCCTCGAGCCGCGCCCGGTCCAGCCACGCGACTGGCGCACCCGCCTGCGGGCCGCCCGCTGGTCGCCGGCGCGCCTCGCCAACCCGGAAGCCACCCTGACGAGCCCGCTGCAGGGCGTGCTCTTCTTCGGCGGCCTCGCCGCCCTGACCCTCATCCTCCTGCTGCTGGGCTACCTGACCGGCTTCTGGCCCTGACCATCTCCGACCGGGTCTTCGCGCGGCAGTCCCCTGCCGCCGCGGGGCCTCGGACCGGCCTTGCGTGCGCGACGGCGAACCTGCGGACGCGGTCCGGCCAGGGCTGGCCGCGGGTCAACGCCAGGCGGCCACCGAACCGGGAGATGAGGCCTCTCGGCCTATACTTTCGTTTCCCATGAAGAACCTGTTGTCGCGCTTCACCGGCGGCGGCGAGCGCGAGGTGCGGCGCCTGCAGCCGCTCGTCGACGAGATCAACGGCCTGGAGGCCGAGTTCGAGGCGCTGTCGGACGAGGAGATCCGGGAGCGCATGGTCGCCCTGCGGGCGGAGATCCTCGAGGACGCGGCGCCCTCGGAACCCTCGGACGACGAACTCGACCACCCGCAGTCGGAGCGCCGGCGGGAGCTGCGCATCGCACGCGAGAAGGCCGATACGCGGCACCTGCAGAGCGTGCTCGACGATGCCCTGCCCGAGGTCTTCGCGGCGGCGCGTGAGGTCAGCCGCCGGCACCTCGGGATGCGCCATTTCGATGTCCAGCTGATGGGCGGCGTGGTGCTGCACCAGGGCAAGATCGCGGAGATGAAGACCGGCGAGGGCAAGACCCTCGTCGCGCCCCTCGCCGCGGCCCTCAACGCGATGGCTGGCCGCGGCGTCCACGTCGTGACGCCCAACGACTACCTGGCCAAGCGCGACCCGCAGTGGATGGGCCCGATCTTCCATGGCCTGGGCCTGACGGTCGGGATCATCCAGCACGACACGGCGTTCGTGTTCGATCCGGCCTACCGCTCGACCGATGAGCGGACGCAGCACCTGCGCCCGGTCCCGCGCGCCGAGGCGTACGCCGCGGACGTCACCTACGGCACGAACAACGAGCTGGGCTTCGACTACCTGCGCGACAACATGGTCCAGGAGGCCGGCCAGCGGGTCCAGCGGGGCCGCTACTTCGGCATCGTGGACGAGGTCGACAACATCCTCATCGACGAGGCCCGCACGCCGCTCATCATCAGCGGCCAGGCGGCCGAGTCGGAGGACCTCTACTACCAGTTCGCGCGGCTGGTGCCCCGCCTGAAGGAGCGGCCGGATGGGGAGGAGGAGGGCGGCGACTACTTCGTCGACCTCAAGGAGCACGCCGTCTCGCCCACGGAAGAGGGCGTGGCCCACATGGAGCGCCTCCTGAACGTGCCCAACCTGTACGCCGCCGACCCGCGCATGGCCCGCCACTTCGAGCAGGCGCTGCGCGCCCACGCGCTCTACCGGCGTGACCGCGACTACCTGGTCAAGGAGGGCGAGATCGTCATCGTCGACGAATTCACCGGTCGCCAGATGCCCGGGCGGCGCTGGTCCGAGGGGCTCCACCAGGCGATCGAGGCCAAGGAGGGCCTGCGGGTCCAGCGCGAGTCGGTGACCCTGGCGACGATCACCTTCCAGAACTACTTCCGCCTCTACGACAAGCTGGCCGGCATGACCGGCACGGCCGTCACCGAGGCCGAGGAGTTCTACCGCATCTACGGCCTGGACGTGGTGGCCATGCCCACCCATCGGCCGATGATCCGCGACGACTCGCCGGACCTGGTCTACCGCAGCGAACCGGCCAAGTTCGAGGCCCTCATCGACGAGATCGAGGAGCTGCAGGAGGCGGGCCGGCCCGTGCTGGTCGGCACGGTCAGCGTGGAGAAGAGCGAGATCCTCTCCGAGATGCTCAAGCGACGCGGCATCCATCACGAGGTGCTCAACGCCAAATACCACGAGAAGGAGGCGGAGATCGTGGCCCAGGCCGGCCGCAGCCGGGCCGTGACGATCTCCACCAACATGGCCGGCCGCGGCACCGACATCATCCTGGGCGGCAATCCGGCCGGCATCGCCTCGCAGCAGCTCCATCGCCAGGGCCTCAACCCGGCCGAGGTGGAGCCGGAGGTCTACGAGACCGCCCTGGAGGCGGCGCGCGTCGCATGTGCCGAGGATCACGAACGGGTCGTGGCGGCGGGCGGGCTCCACATCATCGGCACCGAGCGCCACGACGCCCGGCGCATCGACAACCAGCTGCGCGGCCGCGCGGGGCGCCAGGGCGACCCCGGCTCCTCGCGCTTCTTCCTCTCGCTCGACGACACGCTGATGAAGCGCTTCGCCTCTGACCGGGTCGCCTCCCTGATGCAGCGCTTCGGCCTGGAGGACGACGCGGCCATCGAGTCGAACCTCGTGTCGCGCGCCATCGAGAGCGCCCAGGCCCGCGTCGAGGGCTACAACTTCGATCAGCGCAAGCGGGTCGTCGAGTTCGACGACGTCATCAACAAGCAGCGCGAGACGATCTACGCCGAACGCGACAAGGTGCTCCGCAACGAGGATCTGACGGAGACGGTGCGGGCGTTCCTGGACGACGAGATCGGCGCGCTCCTCGACCGCCATCTCATGCCCGACGTCCCGCCCGACGACTGGGACCTTGACGAGCTGTCCAAGGAGCTGGTCGGCCTGGGGCTGGACCCGGCCAGGGTCACCCCCGACGCTCTGTGGGACATGGGCGGCCGGGATGCCATCATGACCGGCCTGCAGGAGCTGGTGGATGCCACGCTCGCGGAGCGCGAGGCGACGCACGGCCCGGACGTCTGGGCCGTCGTCGAGCGGATCGTGCTGCTGCGGGCCATCGACAGCCTGTGGGTCGAGCACCTGACCGAGCTGGACGACATGCGGCGGGGCATCGGCCTGCGGGGCTACGGCGGCGAGGACCCGCTCCAGGCGTTCAAGAAGGTCGCCTTTGCCCTGTACGAGGAATTGCGCGGCTTCATCCGCGAGCAGGTCGCCCACACCATCTTCCGGGTCACGGTCACCCAGCAGCCGACCCCGCCGCCCGAGGCCGCCCAGCCGATGCCCGGGCCGGGGCAGCCGCCGGCGCCGGCCCGTGACGGCACCCTGCCGCCGGCGCAGCCACGGCCAGCGCCGGCCCCGGGGTCTGCGGCGCCGGCGGGCCAGGTGGCGCCCGCCATCGCCGGCCTGCCTGGACGGGCGGCGGCGGCCCCGGCGGGAACGCCGAAGCTGGGGCGCAACGACCCATGCTGGTGCGGCAGCGGGCTCAAGTACAAGAAGTGCCACGGACGCTGACCGGATCGCTCGCCCGGGTGGGCCTGGCGATGGTGGTCGGCACGGTCGGTGTGACGGGCTACGCCGCCTTCCGCATCTGGCAGCAAGGTCAGGTCGATGAGGGCGACCGCCCGGCCGACGCGGTGGTCGTGCTGGGCGCGGCCCAGTACGACGGCGTGCCATCGCCGGTCTTCCGCGCCCGCCTTGACCATGCCCTGACGATCTTCCGGCGGGGCGGGACCAGGTACTTCGTGGTGACCGGCGGGCGGGCCCCGGGCGACCGCTTCACGGAGGCCCAGACCGCCCGCGCATACGCCATCGCCCACGGCGTGCCGGCCGAGCGGATCCTCGACGAGTCGACCGGCCGCGACACCGTGGAGTCACTCACCAACGTGACCGCCGTCTTCCGCGCGCATGACCTGCATAGCGCCATCTTCGTCAGCGACAGGACCCACATGCTGCGGGTGCTGCGGATCGCGTCGGACCTGGGCCTCACGGCCTATGGTTCGCCAGCCACCGACAGCCCCACCGACGCCGACCCGGCCAGCGTGGCCGACGCGATGGTCCACGAACTCGGCGGCCTGGCCCTCTATTTCTTCAGCCACTGAGGCGTTCTTCCCGGGCCTGACCTCTTGAGTCCCGACGGTCCCCTTCGTATACTTCCGAAAACACGCCGGCGGCCCAGCCCGACGGCGTTCGATCTGCCAGGCCCGGCATTCCGCGACGTGACGCACTGCCCAGACGCGGCCGGGAGAGGGAGCGAGGGATCGGGTGAAGTCAGGCGCCGTCGACGACGAATTCGTCGATCTGATCGCCTGCGAGCGTGACTGCCGGACCTGCAGTTACGCCGCGTGGCTGGATTGCGACGGCAACTGCGGCGTCTGCCCTCACAACTCGTACTGCCCCTGCGTGAACCCCGTCGTCGCTCGAAGCAAGACCGCGCTGCGCATCATCGAGCTGCGCCCCGTCCTGCTCCAGGACCTGCGGAACCGCCAGTAGTGGACGCCTCGGCCGTCCGCGACCTGGTCGACCGAGTCCGGGCGACCTCGGGGCGGCTTTGACCTCGACGCCAAGACCCTGACCCTCGCCGGGCTCGACGAGGTCGCGGCGCGGCCCGACCTATGGGCCGACCCGCCGACAGCGCAGCGCACCCTCAGGCGGGCCGAGCGGCTGCGGGAGGAGATCGAACTGTGGCGTGGCCTGGAGCGTCGCGCGGCCGACCTCCTGGAGCTCGCCGAGATGGCCCAGGCAGACCCCGACATCGCCGCCGGCGTCGACGGCGAGTACGCCGCGCTGCTGGCCGACTACGAGCGCCAGCGCACCGATCTGCTGTTCGGCGGCCCGTACGACGAGCGCGACGCGCTGCTGACCATCAGCGCGGGGGCCGGCGGCACCGAGGCGACCGACTGGGCGGAGATGTTGCTGCGGATGTACCTGCGGTGGGCCGAACGGCACCGTTTCGCCACGGAGATCGTGGACCAGCTGGAGGGCGAGCAGGCCGGCCTCAAGAGCGTCACCGTCGCCGTTCACGGGCGGGTAGCCTACGGCTGGCTCCGGGCGGAACGCGGCGTGCACCGCCTCGTGCGCATCAGCCCATTCGATGCCCAGAAGCGGCGCCAGACGACCTTCGCCCTCATCGAGGTGTTGCCCGAGGTGGAGGACGACGCCGAGATCGAGCTCGACTGGGACGAGATCCGAGTCGACACGTACCGCTCCCAGGGCGCCGGTGGCCAGCACGTCAACAAGACCGACTCGGCGGTCCGCCTGACCCACCTGCCGACGGGCATCGTGGCCCAGAGCCAGAACGAGCGGTCGCAGATCCAGAACCGCGAGACGGCCATCAAGGTCCTCAAGGCACGCCTCCTGGAGCGGCGCCTGGAGGAGAAGGAGGCCGAGATGCGGGCCATCCGCGGCGAGCACGTCGAGGCGGGCTGGGGCAACCAGATCCGCTCCTACGTGCTCCATCCCTACCAGATGGTCAAGGACCTGCGCACCCAGGTCGAGACGAGCAACACCGGGGCCGTGCTCGACGGCGACCTGGACGCGCTCATGACCGCCGAGCTGGAGCGGGAAGCGACCGACGCACCCGGCGAGGCCGCGTGATCACCCTGGTCGAGCGACCCATGACCCCGGAGGACCTGGCCGCCTGCATCACCGTCTTCTACGCCGCTACGGACGAGCTGTACGGGCGCTGGAACCAGCCCAACCTGCCCCGGGACCCGGAGACCACCAGCCGCCTGATGGCCTACCTGGCCTTCAGCGATGGCGGCCGTGCCTGGGTCGCGGGGCCGGCGGACGGCCCGCCGTGCGCCTTCGGCGTGGCCATCGAGCGGGAGGCCAGCTGGTTCCTCTCCTTCCTGTTCATCGAGCCGGGCCAGCAGGCCCGCGGCGTGGGGCGCCGCCTGCTGGACCGGCTGGCGCCGCCGGCCGGTCGCGCGTCCGCCGGGGACGGGGCCCTGTGTCACACCTGCGTCGACTCGCTGCAGCCGATCTCCACCGGGCTGTACGCCACCATGGGGCTCCTGCCGCGGGTGCCCGTCTACGTGCTGCTGGGCCACTTGCGGGAGGGCCACCTGCCGTCCCTGCCGCCCGGTGTCGTGGCCACCCCGTACCAGGCACGCCCCACCACGACTCGCGTCATGGCCGGATCGCCGGTGGAGCCGTCGGAGCTGCCCACCGACCTCCTGGCCGAACTCGAAGCGGTCGATCGCCCCGTCCTGGGCTGGCGTCGGCGCCTCGACCACCGCCGCTTCCTGGCCGACGGACGCCTGCTCGTGCGCTACCGCGGCCGCGATGGCGCACCGCTGGGCTACGGCTACGTCCATGCGTCGGGGCGGGTCGGGCCCGTGGCCGCCCGCCAGCCGGCCCTCCTGGGCGCCCTGCTCGGCGACCTCCTGAAGCGCCTGACCCCCGCCGGGGCATGGCGCGTCCTCGTGCCCGGGCCGTCCCCGTGCCTCGCCCCGCTGATCGGG
>DASPUH010000058.1:0-47920 GCA_035622975.1 Candidatus Sulfotelmatobacter sp. | reverse complement strand
GACGCGAACGGCCTCATCTACCGCGCCTACTTCGCGCTCTTCAACACGCCGCTGACGACCAGCAAGGGCCAACTGGTCAACGCCATCTTCGGCTTCTGGAGCATCGTCCTGCGGGGCTATCAGGACGTCCATCCCGACTACGTCATCGCCTGCTTCGACCTGGCCGGGCCTACCTTCCGCCACGAGCAGTACCAGGAGTACAAGGCCACGCGGCGGCCGATGCCCGACGACCTGCGCGAGCAATTCCCGCGGGTCCGGGAGCTGATCCAGGCCTTCCACATCCCGATCTACGAGCTGCAGGGTTTCGAGGCCGACGATCTCATCGGCACCCTCACCCTGCAGGCCGAGGCGCGGCCGCTGGCCACCACGATCGTCTCCGGTGACCTGGACATGCTCCAGCTGGTGACCGACCTGACCCATGTCATGACCACCCGCGGCGGCGTGCAGCAGACCGTCACGTACGAGCCGTCCACCGTCTTCGAGCGGTATGGCCTGACGCCCGGCCAGATGATCGATTTCAAGGCCCTCAAGGGCGACACCACCGACAACGTGCCGGGCATCCCGGGCGTGGGCGAGAAGACGGCCGCCAAGCTGCTGCAGGACTTCGGGGACCTCGACGCCGTCTACGCCGCGCCGGAGCGCGTCCAGCCGGAGAAGCTGCGCCTCAAGCTGCTCGAGCACCGCGACCAGGTGCTGGCGTCCCGGTCCCTGGTGACGATCCATCGTGACCTGCCGGTGACGCTCGACCTGAGCGGCGCCGCGCCCGGCGACTACGACCGGGCAGAGGTCATGCGCCTGTTCCGGGAGTACGAGTTCCGCTCGCTCGTCGAGCGCCTCCCGCCGCTACGCGGCGAAGCCCCGCGGGCACCCGGAGACCGGTTGCGAGAGGAGGACGAGGCCGGGGCCGTGCCTGCCGCGGTGGTGCCGGGCCGTTCGCCGTCGGTGCGGGGGGAGGGGAGCGGGCTGCAGCTGACCCTGGACTTCGACGCCCTGGCGGCGCCGGCCGCCGCGCCCGCACCCACGGCCCCGGCGAAGCCGGCAGCGCCGGTGGCCCCGGCCGCCATGGCGCCCATCGCCTTCGCGGTGGCCACCGATCCCCGTGAGCGCCTTGGACGCATCCTCGCCGACCCCGGCGCGACCGAGGCGTTCGGGCCGGGCGACGACGCGTCAGCGTGGCTGGCCGCGCAGGACTGCCTGACAGTTGGCCTCGCGGTCGATGATCCGCGGCCGCGGCGCGGCACCCTGCTGGGCCTGGCCGTGGCTGGCAGCGACGGCCGCCTGCTGGCCGCGGATGCGGCCCAGGCCTCGCGCGCGCTGGAACTGGTGGCCGGCGCCGGGCGCCCCCTGGCGGGCCATGACGTCAAGCGGCTCCTGGTCACCGAGCTGGCACGGCGGGATCCGGACGGACGCGACCGCGTCGCGGCGGCCCGACCGCTGCCCGAGGCGGTCTTCGACACCCAGATCGCGGCCTACATCCTCAACGCCGCCCTGCGCTCGCAGTCGCTGGCCGACATCACCAACGAGCGGCTGGGGGTCGAACTGCCCAAGCCGGGCGCCCTGAACGGCCCGCAGCATGCGGCCGTCGAGGCCGCCGCGGTGGGGGCCGCCCGGGCCGTGCTCGCGCCCGAGCTCGCCGAGGCCGGCCTGGATCGGCTGTACCGGGAGCTCGAATTGCCCCTCATCCCGGTCCTGGCCGATATGGAGGCGACCGGCGTGGCCATCGATCGCGCCGCCCTGGCCGGCCTCGGAGCGTCGTTCGCCACCGAGATCGGACGGCTGGAGACCGAGATCCATGCGGCCGTGGGCCACGAGTTCAACCTGGGCAGCCCGAAACAGCTCGAGCAGGTGTTGTTCTACGAGCTCGACCTTCCCCGCGGCCGGCGGACCAAGACGGGCTACTCGACCGACGCCACGGTCCTGGAGGAGCTGCGGCCGGCCCATCCAGCCATCGGCATGCTCCTCGACTGGCGGGTCTATACCAAGCTGAAGAGCACCTACGTCGACGCCCTGCCGCTCATGCTGGACCCTCGGACCGGGCGTCTCCACACGACCTTCCACCAGGCGGTGGCCGCCACTGGCCGCCTCAGCTCGTCCGACCCCAACCTGCAGAACATCCCCATCCGGACCGACCTGGGGCGCAGCATCCGCCGCACCTTCGTGGCCGGCGAGCCGGGTGCGACGCTCCTGGCGGCCGACTACAGCCAGATCGAGTTGCGCGTCTTGGCCCATGTCTCCGGTGATGCGGCGCTGCGCGACGCCTTCGCCCGCCACGCCGACGTCCACCGCGACACCGCCGCCCTGGTGCTCCACAAGGACCCAGCCGACGTCACGGCCGACGAGCGGTCGATGGCCAAGATGGTCAACTTCGGCATCGCCTACGGCATGAGTGACTTCGGCCTCTCCTCGCGCGCCAACATCCCCCGCGCGGAGGCCCAGGAGTTCATCAGCCGCTACTTCGCCACCTACAGCGGCATCAGCTACTACATGCTCCACATCAAGGACCAGGCCCGCCAGCAGGGCTTCGTGACGACCCTGCTCGGCCGGCGCCGCTCGATCCCCGAACTGCAGCAGCGCAACCCCAACCTGCGCGCGGCCGGGGAGCGCATGGCCATCAACATGCCCATCCAGGGCACCGCGGCCGACATCATGAAGATCGCCATGATCCGGCTCCGCGAACGGCTGCGGCGCGAGGGCTCGGCGGCCCGCCTCTTGCTGCAGGTCCACGACGAGCTGGTCCTGGAGGTGCCGCGCGAAGAGGTCGCGACGCTGGCGCCGCTCGTGCGCGAGACGATGGCCACGGCCATGCCGCTCGACGTGCCGCTCGACGTGGATGTCAAGGTGGGCGACGACTGGGAGCGCATGACGCCGGTCCCGGCGGCGATCTAGCCGCCGATGCCCGAGCTGCCCGAGGTCGAGACGATCGCGCGTGAATTGCGCCCCCTCGTACGTGACGCGGTCGTCGCGGAGGTCTGGACCGACTGGCCGCGCGCCATCCGCCACCCGGGTGCCGCCGCCTTCGGGGCGGGCCTCGTGGGCCGCCGGATCCTCGATGTGGGGCGTCGTGCCAAGTGGCTCGTGCTGACGCTCGACGGGGGGGCCATGCTCGTCATCCAGGTCAAGATGACGGGCCAGCTGTCCGTGGTGGACGCCGCCACGCCGCGCGATCGGCACGTCCACGTTGCCTGGCGGCTCGCCGATGGCCGCGAGTTGCGCCTGCGGGACACCCGCAAGTTCGCCCGCGTGGGCCTCTACCGGGCCGGCGACGACGGCCTGCCGCTGGATGCCGACGAGCGCGGCGCGTTATTCGCCGGCCACGGCCCCGAGCCGCTGGAGCCCTCGTTCACGCTGGCCGAGTTCCGCCGTCGCCTGCGGACCCGCCGCGGCCGGCTGAAGCCGCTCCTGCTCGACCAGGCGTTCCTCGCCGGCGTGGGCAACATCTACGCCGACGAGGCCCTCTGGCGGGCGCGCCTCCATCCGCTGCGCAACGCGGCGTCACTGCGGCGGCCTGACGAGGCTCGCCTGTTCGGCGCCATCCGCAGTGTCCTGACCGAGGCCATCGAGCGACGGGGAAGCTCCGTCGACGACTACACCGCGCCCGAGGGTGACGGGGAGATGCAGGAGCATCTCGACGTCTACCAGCGCACCGGCCTGGCATGCCACCGTTGCGGGCGGCCGATCCGCCGCATCCTCGTGGGCGGCCGTGGTACCCACTTCTGTTCGTGGTGCCAGCGCCTGCCGCGTGACCAGCGCACGCCAGGGCTCGAACGCCTCCTGCGGGCATCCCGTACGGCGGCGCGGCGCGGCCGGATGTGGGATGAGCTGCCGCTCGGCGAGGGCTCGGTGGGCGCGCGCTGGACGAGGGCGGCGCGACGGGCGGGGCGCACCTGATGGCGATCCTGCGGTTCGAGGCGGTCCGCCGCGAGATCGGCAGCTTCGTCATCCTCGACGACGTGTCGGCCGCCGTGGCGCACGGCGAACGGATCGGCCTTGTCGGCATCAATGGCGCGGGCAAGACGACGCTGCTGCGCCTGGCCGCCGGCACGGACAGCCCCGACGGCGGCCGCGTCCTGCGCAAGGCGGGCCTCACCACCGGCCTGCTGAGCCAGGAGGCGAACCTGGATGCGGCGTTCGCCGGCGCGACCGACCTGCGTTCGGCGGTCCGCGCCGGCGCGGCCGACCTGGAGGCCGACGAGCGCGAGCTGGCGAGGCTTGAGGCGGCCGGCGCGGAGGCGGTCGCGTCGGCGGCCTACGCGGAGGTGCGCCACCGCTTCGAGACGCGCGACGGGTACGCCCTCGACCAGCGAGTGGAGGCCACCCTCTCCGGCCTGGGCTTCGAGGCGCACGACCTCGTTCGGGCGCCGACCAGCCTGTCGGGCGGCGAGCAGACCCGCGCGGCCCTCGCCCGACTCCTCATCGCGGACCCCGACCTGCTGCTCCTGGACGAGCCGACGAACCACCTCGACGTAGCGGCCATCGAGTGGCTGGAGCAGGCCCTGGCCCGCCGCGACCGCGCCGTCATCGTCGCCTCCCACGATCGGGCGTTCCTGGACGCGGTCGTGCAGCGGATCTGGGAGCTGCGCGACCGCCGCCTGCGCGTGTTCCGCGGCGCCTTCTCCGCCTACCTGACGCAGCGCGAGGCAGCCGACGCGCGCGCCCACAAGGACGCCGAGTCCCACGCCGACGCCGTCGCTCGCGAACAGGACCTGGTGCAGCGGTACCGCAGCCACCGCAAGTACGCCAAGATGCACGAGCACGAACGGCGGCTGGAGGCGCTGCGCGCGACGCCCGTGGAAGCGCCGAAGCGGCGGCCGTCGCTGGCCCTCTCGAGCCGGGGCCTCGGCGGGGACGGAGCGCTGCGCTCGGGCGACGTGGTCGTCGGCGTGCGCGATGTCGTGGTCGGCTTCCCCGCTTCGGCGGCGGGCGAGCCCGTCGCCATCGCCCGGGCGCCTCGGCTCGAGGCGCAGCGCGGCGAGCGGATCGGGATCGTGGGCCCCAACGGAGCCGGCAAGACGACGCTCCTGCGGACCATCGCAGGTGATCTCGCCCCGCTCGAGGGCATCGTGCGGCTGGGGGTGGCGGTGCAACCGGGCTACCTCGCCCAGCTGCGCCAGGCAGCGTTCAGCGGTCAGACCGTTTTGGATGCGCTGGTCGATTCGGCCCTCGTCGAGTCCGGCGAAGCGCGCTCGTACCTGGCCCGCTTCCTGTTCCGCGGCGATGACGCGTTCAAGCCCGTGGCCGAGCTGTCGGGCGGCGAGCGCTCCCGCCTCGAGCTGGCCGTGCTGGGCGTCAGCGCGGCCAACCTGCTGTTGCTCGACGAACCCACGAACCACCTCGACATCCCGGCTCGCGAGGCCCTGGAGGCGTTCCTGCGCCACGCGAGCGCCACGCTGTTGATCGTCTCGCACGACCGCCGCCTCCTCGAGAGCGTCTGCCAGAAGCTGTGGGTCGTGGAGGCTGGTCGCGGCGGTCAGCCCGGCTGGATCGTGCCGTTCGATGGCGGCTGGCGTGCATGGCGCGCCGCCGTGGCCGAAGGCTGGACCGCGGCCGGTGAGCTGGAGCTGCAGGCCCGCCGCCTCGATGGCGTTCAGCCTGTCCCGGGCGCAGCACATGCCGCGGGCGCAGCACATACCCCCGGCGCTGCCCGTGGCTCCGCGAATCCTCCCCGGGCAGCGTTCTCGCCCGTGACCCTCGCCGCCCGGGCGGCGCGGCGAGAGCCGCTCTCCAAGGATGCGTACCGCCGCCAGCGGGCCGTCGTGGACGCCGACCTGACGCGCCTCGGCCTGCGCAAGTCGCAGCTCGAGCTGGCCCTGGGCCGCCCTGACACGCAGGCCAACTTCGTGGAGCTGCGGCGGGTCGCCAGCGAACTGGCCGACGTGGACACGGCCCTTGCCCAGGCGGAGGACGCCTGGCTGGCCCTCGAGGAGCGCGCGCCGCGATGAGCACGCGGTCGGGCAGGCGGACGGTCCGCATCGGGCTGACCGGGCCGATCGGCTGCGGCAAGTCCACCGTGGCCGGCTGGCTGGCCGAGCGGGGGGCGGTCGTCATCGACGCCGACGCTGTCGCCAGACAGGTGACCGACGAGCCGGCCGTGCGGGCGGCGATCGTGGCCGCGTTCGGCCCCTCTGTCGCCGGTCCCGACGGCGGCCTCGACCGGGGCGCGCTCGCCACCACCGTCTTCGACGATCCCGCCGCGCTCGCCCGGCTCGAGGCGCTGACTCACCCGGGCGTCCGACCGCGGGTGGAGGCGGCGGTGGCGGCCGCCGAGGCGGCCGGCGCGCCGGCCGTGATCATGGAGGCGATCAAGCTCGTCGAAGCCGGCCTCGCCGCGGCGTGCGACGAGGTCTGGTTGGTCACGTGCGAACCGGCCATGCAGGCGGCGCGGCTGGCCGGGCGAGGCGTAGCCGCGGCGGACGCGACGCGCCGCGTGGCGGCCCAAGGCGACATCCGCGCGCGCCTGGCGTCCGCCGCCACGCGGGTCCTCAGCACGGACGGTTCGCCGGACGAGGCGCGGGCGCGGGCGCTCGCCGCCTACGAGGCCGCGCTCGCCGCCTACGAGGCCGCGCCCGCCGCCTACGAGGCCGCGCCCGGCCCGTGAGCGGTCGGCCAGGGCCTTCCTTCCGGTTCGTGCATCACGGTTCGGGCGTTGCGGCTGGCGCCGCTATTGACGGTCGAGCCGCCGCCGCGCCGTCGATCCTTTCGCCACGCGCAAGAGCCGCCCTCCGGGAGGCTCCATGCGGAACCTCGGCAGGGGTTGCTCCGTCGATACCGCCGCTAGGCGCAACGGCTGCGGGTCGACGACCCCCGACGGCCACGAGTGATGACCCGCAACGGCCACGTCGACGACCCGCCGTGCCCGCGCCAGACCGAACGGGTGTTCTGTTCCAGGCCGCCGATGCTAGAATCGGGTCGTGCCCGACTTCCAGCTCGTCGCCCCCTTCCAGCCGACCGGGGACCAGCCCCGCGCCATCGAGCGCCTGTCGTCGGGGCTCGCCCGGGGCCTGAAGGATCAGGTCCTCCTGGGCGCGACCGGCACGGGCAAGACCTACTCGATCGCTTCGGTCATCGAGAAGCACCAGAAGCCGACGCTCGTGCTGGCCCACAACAAGACGCTGGCGGCCCAGCTCTACAGCGAGTTCCGTGACTTCTTCCCCCACAACGCGGTCGAGTACTTCGTCAGCTACTTCGACTACTACCAGCCCGAGGCGTACCTGCCCCGCAGCGACACGTACATCGAGAAGGATTCGTCGCGCAACGACGAGATCGACAAGCTGCGGCACGCCGCGACCCACGCCCTGTTCGAGCGCCGCGATGTGATCATCGTGGCCAGCGTCAGCTGCATCTACGGCCTTGGCGCGCCGGTCGACTACGGGGCGACCGTCATCCGCCTGCGGGCCGGCGGCCGGTACCGCCGGGACGGCGTGCTGCGCCAGCTGGTCGATCTGCAGTACCAGCGCAACGACCAGGCTCTGAGCCGGGCCCGCTTCCGCGTCCGCGGGGACACGCTGGAGGTCCAGCCGGCCTACGACGACTTCATCGTGCGGGTGCAGTTCTTCGGTGATGAGATCGAGCGCATCACGGAGCTCGACCCGCTGACCGGCGAGATGCTGGCCGAGCGCGCCGAGCTGAACGTGTACCCCGCCAGCCACTACGTCACGCCGGCCGACAAGCTCAAGCAGGCCATCGTGAACATCGACGCGGAGATGGAGGAGCGGACCGCCGAGCTGGAAGCCAGGGGCATGGTCCTGGAGGCGGCGCGCCTGCGCCAGCGGACCACCTTCGACCTGGAGATGATGCGCGAGCTGGGCTTCTGCTCGGGCATCGAGAACTACTCGCGCCACCTCGCGGGTCGCGAGGCCGGCTCGCGGCCCTGGACCCTGCTGGACTACTTCCCGCCCGACTGGCTGCTCATCGTCGACGAGAGCCACATGACGATCCCGCAGGTCGTCGGCATGTACAAGAACGACCGGACCCGCAAGGAGATCCTGGTCGAGTACGGCTTCCGGCTCCCCTCGGCGCTCGACAATCGGCCGCTCACCTTCGATGAGTTCCAGGACCATCTCAACCAGGTGGTCTACATGTCCGCGACCCCGGGAGCCTACGAGCTGGAGCGCTCGAAGCAGGTCGTGGAGCAGCTCATCCGGCCCACGGGCATCGTCGACCCGACCGTCCAGGTGCAGCCCACGGAGGGCCAGATCGACGACCTCCTGGAGCGCGTCCGCGAGCGGACCATGCGTGGTGAGCGCGTCCTGGTCACGACCCTCACCAAGCGGATGGCGGAGGACCTCACCGACTACCTCAAGGAGCTCGGCGTCAAGGTCAACTACCTGCACAGCGAGGTCGACACGCTCGAGCGCGTCCAGATCCTGCGCGACCTCCGCCTCGGCGTGTACGACGTGCTGGTCGGCATCAACCTCCTGCGCGAGGGCATCGACCTGCCGGAGGTCACCCTGGTGGCCATCCTGGACGCCGACAAGGAGGGCTTCCTCCGGTCGGCCTGGTCGCTCATCCAGGTCTCCGGGCGGGCCGCCCGCAACATCGGCGGCGAGGTCGTGATGTACGCCGACACGATCACCGAGTCGATGCGGGTGGCGATCGACGAGACGAACCGGCGGCGCGGCATCCAGGAGGCCTTCAACCGCGACCACGGCATCGAGCCGGCCACGATCATCAAGGAGATCCGCGACATCAACGACCGGCTCCGTGCGGTCGCCGATCGCCCCGGCAGCTATGCCTCGGGCGAGGCGTCGGCCGACCTCAGCGAGCTCTCGCGGGAGCAGATCGCCCAGTACGTGGGTCAGCTCGAGGCCACCATGCGCGAGGCGGCCCGCAACCTCGAGTTCGAGCGCGCCGCGGCGCTGCGCGACCAGGTCCAGGAGATCCGCCTGCGGGTGCTGGAGCAGGATGCATCGGTGACCGTGGCCCGCGCGGCGGAGGCCGCGGCTGGCGAGGTCGAACGGCCGTCCCGTGGCCGGCGCAGCGCCCGTGGAGGGGCCGGGGCGTCCGCCGACGCGACCGCCGGGGTCGTCGAGGTCACGTCGGTCGAGGTCCTGCCCGGCGGCGAGGAGCTCGTCGAACCGGCCGGCCCGGACGACGGCACGGCCGCCGACTGGCTGCCCGGCATCCGCGATGAGCATGACGATGACGGCGGCTGGCAGGCGCGGTGGCTCGACCGGCCGACCTGGGACCGCCGCGTCACCCCCAACGTCATCAAGCGGACCGGGACGCGCCCGCGCCGCCGCCGCTAGGTCCCCCGACGGCCTCACGACCTTCTCAGGTGACGCTCATGCGCCGCTCACCGAGCGGCCCCAGGCTCAGCCGCATGCCTTGGGCCGTGCGACTCCTGTTCGCGATCGTGGTCGCCGCCGCGCTGGCCGGCTGCCGCGCGGACACCTCGCCCTCGGCGACGGTCGCCGGCTCACCGGTCATGACCGTCCAGTCGGCCGTAGCGATGGCGGAGGCGAAGCAGTTCGACCAGCTCTCGAGCCTGGCCTGTCCGGCCCGCCAGGCAGAAGTCGAGGCGAGGCTCGATCTCGTGCCCGACATGGCGGCCGCCCTGCCGCCGGAGATCACGACCGCCCAGGGCCTCTCGGCGCTCGAGGTCAGCTTCGATCAAGCTGAGCTCGACGAGGCATCCCGCCTGGGGGACCTGGCCACGGTGCGCCTGGTGGGCACGCTGCGCGTGTCGGTCGATCGGGTCCAGGTTCGGCAGCTGATCCAGCAGGTCGGACGCGCCCGCGGTACGCCCGTCTCGGATTCCGTGGCCGACGCGCTGGCCGATGCGTTCGCGGCCCGGGTCCAGGCGCGCCAGGTCGTCGACGCCACGATCCCGCTCGCCGCGCAGCAGGGCCGCTGGCTGATCTGCTGGTAGGCCGCGCCGCCGCCGCGGGGCGCCATGACCGGCCGTGCCTTGGCGCGGTCAGCGGCGGCCGTCCCGGGGCGGGTGAACATCAGGCGTTGCTCAGGACCACGGAACTGCCGTGCCCGCGTCGGAATGAACGCGACAGGTTCCGCGCGGCCACGGAACGGCCTGAAGCGACCCATCGGACGGCCTTCCGGTCGTCATAGGCAACGCGTGATGCACAAAGGAGGGCGCGGAACCAGGGGCCCGCCCCTGGCAGAGGGCCGTGGACGCCTCCGGAGGGGCGGCCACGGAGCGACCTACCACCGCGGCGACCGCGGCTGCACGCCGCACACGCCTGCGGCTACGCTGGGCGGGCCGCCCCGGCAGGCCGCCAGCCACCCGCCGCTGAGGCGGACCACTACAGAACGTCTGTTCCAATCATCGCGCAGCGGCTACAATCGCCACGTGCCCCAGGATCAGCTCATCGTGCGCGGCGCGCGCGAGCACAACCTCAAGGACATCACGGTCGCCCTCCCGCGGGACCGCCTGATCGTCATCACCGGCCTGTCCGGCAGCGGCAAGAGCAGCCTGGCCTTCGACACCATCTACGCCGAAGGGCAGCGCCGCTACGTCGAGAGCCTGTCGGCGTACGCGCGCCAGTTCCTGGGCCAGATGGAGAAGCCGGACGTCGACCAGATCGACGGGCTCAGCCCGGCCATCTCCATCGACCAGAAGGGGAGCAGCCGCAACCCGCGCTCGACGGTCGGGACCGTGACGGAGATCTATGACTACCTCCGCCTGCTGTTCGCCCGGGTGGGCCACCCCCATTGCCCGGTCTGCGGCCGCGAGGTCGCCCGTCAGAGTGCCAGCCAGATCGTGGAGCGCATCCAGGCCCTGCCCGGCGGCACGCGGCTGCTGATCCTGGGCCCGCTCGTGAAGGACCGCAAGACGGAAGGGGAGCGGGTCTTCGAGGCGGCCCGACGCCAGGGCTTCGTGCGTGTGCGCGTGGACCGCGAGCTGCGCGACCTCGACGACGTGCAGACGCTGGACAAGTACAAGCGCCATACCATCGAGGTCGTCGTCGACCGGCTGGTGGTGCACCACGCCGACGACGACGGCCGGCCGTACGACCGTGACTATCCGAACCCCGACGGGGCCCGCCTGGCCGATTCCGTCGAGACCGCGCTGCGGCTCGGGGAGGGCGTGATGGTCGTCGCCCCGGCGGACGCGGGCGCGTTCGAGGAGCTGCGCTACAGCGAGCACTACACCTGTCCGTACGACGGCACCCAGATCGAGGACCTGGAGCCGCGCAGCTTCAGCTTCAACTCACCGCATGGCGCCTGTCCCACCTGCACGGGACTCGGCATCCGCCTGGAGATCGACCCGCAGCGCGTCGTGCCCGATCGCTCCCTCTCGATCGCCCAGGGCGCCCTGATGCGGCCGTTCGCCCGCATGCCCATGGCCGACTCGTGGTACGGCAAGGTCACGGAGGCGGTCGCCCGGGCGCACGGCTGGGACCCCACGGTACCCCTCGATCGGCTGCCTCCTGCGGCCCTGGAGCACCTCCTGTACGCGCCCCGTGGCGAGCAGGTGCGCATCAGCTACCACCACGACCGCGGCGACAGCAGTTACGCGGCCACCTTCGAGGGCCTCATCCCCAACCTGGAGCGCCGCTACAAGGAGACCGACTCGGAGTACGTCAAGTCCGAGCTGGAACGGTTCATGGTCGAGCGGCCCTGCCCGTCCTGCGGCGGCAAGCGGCTCAAGCCGTCGGCGCTCGGCGTGACGGTGGCCGACCTGGACATCGCGGCCGTCGCGGCCCTCGCGGTGAGCGAGGCCATGGTCTGGGCAGGCAACCTCCATGACCGCCTCACGGAACGAGAGCAGACGATCGCCCGCCAGGTGCTCAAGGAGATCACTGCCCGCCTGGGCTTCCTCGTCGACGTGGGCCTGGACTACCTGACCGTCGACCGGACCAGCAACACCCTGTCGGGCGGCGAAGCCCAGCGCATCCGCCTCGCGACGCAGATCGGCTCGAGCCTCATGGGCGTGCTGTACATCCTCGATGAGCCGTCGATCGGGCTGCACCAGCGCGTCAATGCCAAGCTCATCGCCACCCTCACCCGGCTGCGCGACCTGGGCAACACCCTGCTGGTGGTGGAGCACGACGAGGAGACGATCCGCACCGCCGACTGGATCGTCGACGTGGGTCCCGGCGCCGGCGAGCACGGTGGCGAGGTCGTCGCCCAGGGGCCGCTGGAGGCGATCCTCGCCGAACCGCGCTCGATCACCGGCGCCTACCTGCGGGGCGACCGCAGCGTGCCCATCCCGGCCAGCCGCCGGACCGGCAGCGGGCGGGCTCTCGAGGTCGTGGGGGCGCGGGCGCACAACCTGCGCGACCTGGACGTTCGTTTCCCGTTGGGCACCTTCACCGCCGTGACGGGCGTCTCCGGCTCGGGCAAGAGCACGCTCGTCACCGACATCCTGTACCGGGCCCTGGCGCGGGCGCTGTTCGGGGCGCGGGAGGATCCGGGCGCCCACGACCGGGTGGATGGGCTGGACGCCGTCGACAAGGTCATCGAGATCGACCAGAGCCCGATCGGCCGCACGCCGCGCTCCAATCCCGCCACCTACACGGGCATGTTCGGGCCGATCCGCGACCTGTTCGCCGGCACGCCCGATGCGCGCCTGCGCGGCTACAAGAGCGGCCGCTTCAGCTTCAACGTCAAGGGCGGCCGCTGCGAGGCGTGCAAGGGCGACGGGATCATCAAGATCGAGATGCAGTTCCTGCCGGACGTCTATGTGCCGTGCGAGGTGTGCGGCGGCAAGCGCTACAACCGTGAGGCGCTGGAGGTCCTCTACCGCGGCCGCTCGATCGCCGACGTCCTTGAGATGACCGTCGCCGAGGCGCTCGACCTCTTCGAGGCGGTGCCCGCCATCCGCACCAAGCTGCAGACCCTCTACGACGTCGGCTTGGGCTACATCCACCTGGGCCAGCCGGCGACGACCCTCTCGGGTGGCGAGGCGCAGCGCGTGAAGCTGGCCACCGAGCTGTCACGGCGCGCCACCGGCCGCACGCTGTACGTCCTGGACGAGCCCACCACCGGCCTCCACTTCGCCGACGTGGAGAAGCTGCTGGAGGTCCTCCACCGCCTCGTCGACACGGGCAACACGGTCATCGTCATCGAGCACAACCTCGACGTCATCAAGACCGCCGACTGGATCATCGACCTGGGCCCGGAGGGCGGCGCGCGTGGCGGCCAGGTCATCGCCAGCGGCACCCCGGAGCAGGTCGCCCGGATCGCCGGCTCGGCCACCGGGGAGTACCTCGGGCGGGTCCTGCGCGGCGAGCCGCTGGTGCCCCTCAGCGACGTGACCTTCGCCGAGGCGGCCGGCCGGCCCGGCCCCAGGCGCGTGCGCGAGGTCCGCGCCGCCCGACCAGTCGCCCGGCGTGCGGCGGCCGTGGGGAGATGACCACGTCCCACGCCTGAACAAGGCCGTAGACTCTGCGGCCGTGCTTGCCTTCATCGACCAGCTCGTCATCCCGTTCCTGACCGGCCTGTACGCCGCGGTGGGCTACCTTGGCGTGGTCGTGGCCATGACGATCGAGTCGGCCATGGTGCCGCTGCCGAGCGAGCTGACCCTGCCTTTCGGCGGGTTCATGGTCTCCGATGCGAGCCAGGTGGAGCCGCTGACCCGTCAGCCCTGGGCCTTCTGGCTGGTGGTGGTCGCCGCCATCGTGGGCAACACCCTGGGCTCACTCATCGCGTACGCCATCGGGGCCTGGGGCGGCCGCCCGCTGCTCGAGCGCTACGGCCGCTACCTGCTCATCCGGACGGAGGAGATCGACCGGGCCGACGACTTCTTCGCCCGCCATGGCCGGCCGACCGTCTTCATCGGCCGCCTCCTGCCGGTGGTGCGCACGTTCATCAGCTTCCCGGCCGGTGTGGCGCGCATGCCGCTCGTACCGTTCCTTGCCTACTCGACGCTCGGGGCGCTCCTGTGGAGCACCGTGCTGGTCTTCGCCGGGCTGCAGCTCGGCGCTCACTGGGAGGACATCCGCCACGCGCTCCAGCCGTTCGACCTCCTGCTGGCCGTCCTGGCCGTCCTGGCGGTCGTCCTCTTCGTGTGGTGGCGTCTTGGGCGCCCGGGGTGGCGCCGACCAGCCGCCTGACGGGATCAGCAGGCGGCTCTGCAACCGGGTGATGCGGCGACGCTGGGCCGCTTCCTCGGCGGTCGGCACCGGCATCCCGTCCAGGCGGTCGAAGGCCCATTCCTGGAGCGCGTCGATGAGTTCCGCCGTGGCCGGCGTGCGCCACCGCTCGAGCCCCCGGACACGTGCCCGCAGCGCGTCCAGGTGCGCGGGCGTCATGTTGCTCAGCGGTGCGCCCACGATATCAAGGAGGATCTCGGTCTCCGCCCGCAGGTGTGGCGCAGCCTGCGAGCCGCCGGCGGAGCGGATGAGGGGATCGGGCCACACGGTGACGAGGGCCGCCGGCAGCGACGCCACCCAAGCGACCCACACGGGCACCGGCGCCTCCAGGACCATGACCCAGGCGAGGGCCGCCACGAGGTACGTCGCCAGGGCGGTCCAGGCCGCATTCCGCGGCGCATCGCGGGCCTCCAGCTCACGGCGCAGGCCGAACCACAGGGCGAGCGCGATGGCCACGCCGACCGGCAGCGCCAGGAACTGGAGGATCGTCACCCCGTGCGAGCGTAGCGGCCGGGGCCGCTTGATACCATCCCCCGGTGACCGATCCGACCCGCGATGACGCGTGGCGCCTGCTGACCGACTGGACGTCCAGCCCGTCCCTCCGCAAGCACGCGCAGGCGGTGGAGGCCGCCGTGGCCTGGTACGGCGAGCGGCGTTTCCGCCTCACCGGCGCGGCCCTCGAGCAGTGGCGGATGGCGGGCCTGCTGCACGACTTCGACTACGAGCGCTATCCGGAGACCCACCCCCGCCAGGGCGCGGAGGAGTTGCGCCGGCTGGGCTATGGCGAGGAGATCATCGACGCCGTCCTGGGGCACGGCGACCACACCGGGATACCGCGCACCTCGCTGCTCGCCCACGTGGTGTACGCCTGTGACGAGATGAGCGGTTTCGTCATCGCAGTGACCTACGTGCGGCCCAATCGCTCCATCGACGAGGTCGACGTGCGCGCGGTGCTCAAGAAGATGCGTGACAAGGGCTTCGCCCGTCAGGTGCCCCGCGACCAGCTGGAGAAGGGCGCCACGGAGCTCGAACTGCCGCTCGAGGAGCACATCGCCAACGTCATCGCGGGGCTCACGGCGGCGCGCGAAGCGCTCGGCATCTAGGGTCGCCTCACCGGGGCACGACCCGGAACGACCCGGCCGCGGCTGCCGCTCGCAGCTCGCGCGGGCTGAAGGCCTCGCGGATGAACCGGGAGGGACCGCCGGGGTCGTAGACCAGCTCCAGCGAGCGCCGGGCCCGCGTCCAGGCGACATACGCCAGCCGCCGCTCCTCCTCCAGCTGGCGCGCCGGGTCCGCAGCGTCCTCCAGGGACCGGAGGTTGGGGAAGCGGCCGTCGTCCAGGCCCACGCAGGCGACGGTCTCGAACTCCAACCCTTTCGTGGCATGGACCGTGGCCAGGTGCAGCGGCGCGCCGCGCCGGCGGATGTCCACCCGTCTGGCCGCCGCGGCCGCCAGCGCCGGTCCCAGGCCGGCCGGCCATGGCGTCGAGCCGGCCAGCGCGACGGCCCATCCAGACGCTGACCCGTGGTCCTGGGGATCGAACGCCAGGTCGTCACGCTCGGCCCAGTAGGGCAGGCCCAGCTCCAGGGCCACCGCCGCGTACGGCGCCAGCTCGGCCGTCGTGCGGGCCAGGATGGCATGCGTCGGGCCACCGCCGGGTGGCGCCCTGCGCAGCGCATCCGTCCAGCCGCCGAGGAGCTGGCGGGCCCGCGCCACGTCGTCGCCCGGGTCCGCCACGAGACACAGCGAGCCGCTCCCGTCCGGGCCGGCCCGCACGCGTTTGGCCAGCCGCTCGCGGTTGTGGCTCACGAGCCCCACGGCCCGCTCGACGACCGCGGCGGGGCAGCGGTAGTTCGTGTCCAGGTCGACACGCCGCACCCCCGGCAGGTCCGCCGCCAGGCGCAACATCCGGCGCGCGTCGGCGAGGCGCCAGGCGTAGATCGTCTGGTCGTCGTCACCCACCAGGAACAGGTCGTCAGCCGGGCTGGACAGCAGCCGTGCAAGGCGCCACTGCGCATGGTCCATGTCCTGGACCTCGTCCACGAGCAGCGCGGCGCACCGCTGCCGCCACCGGTCGCGGAGCGCCGGCTCGGCCGTCAACAACGCGACCGCCTCGACGATGAGGTCGTCGTGGTCCATCGCACCGGCCTCGGCGAGTCGGCCCTGGTAGATCCGAAGGATCGTTGCGGGGACGGCGGTGGAGCGTGGGTCCAGCTTGGCCCGGGCGAGGGCGTCGTCGAGCCGCCGCAGGGCCGCCGGCGGGAGGCGCTCGCCGGTCATGGCGTGGAGCACCGTCAGGCGGTCCACCACCTGCCGGTCCGGACGGCCCGCGTCGAGCAGGATCTCACGCGCAAGGGCGTGAAAGGTCCGGACGCGGACGACCCCCGCGGCCGCGCCCTGGTCGGCGATCAGCGGCGCGAGGCGCGAGCGAAGGTTCGCCGCCGCGCGCCGGTTGAACGTCACCGCGCACGTCCGACTCGGCGCGGCGCCGCGCGCGATGCGCCAGGCCAGACGAGCCACCAGCGTGGTCGTCTTGCCGCTCCCCGCGGGGGCGACGCAGAGGATCGGCCCGGGCGGCGCGGTCGCCGCGGCGAGCTGGTCTGGGGCGAGCGACCCGAGCAACCGCTCCAGGCGGCCGTGGATGGCCATGGGCCGGCGATGATGCCGGCCGCCGCTCGACGGCCGCTTGCGGCCTGGGCGGGGTCGGCGGCTATCATCGTGCGGATGAGCGGCATCGCGGCGGCCCGGGCAGCGCGGCGGGCGGCCGGGGTGGCCCTGCTGCTTGGGCTGGCCCTTCTGCCCGCACGACCCACGCACGCCGCGAGCCCCATGGGCACGGTCACCCTGAGCGCTTCCATCGTCGATCCGGGCGCCACCATCACGGTCACGGCGGCCGGCCTGGGTGGGGCGGGGGAGGTGCCCATCCTGCTGCTCGGGCCGGGCACGAGCGTGCAGCTGGGCACCGCCAGGGCCACCAGCGCCGGCGCCTTCAAGACGACCGTCACGATCCCTGCCGACACGGCCGACGGCGACTTCCAGGTCATCGTCTACGACACGGCCGAGGAGATCATCCAGGCGCCCCTCCACGTCGGGCCGCCGTCAGCCGGCGAGGCGACCACCAGCGACACGTCCGACGTCAGCCAGGACACCGCCACTCCGCCGGACGACTCGGGCGTCGAGGTGACGCCGGGGGCCACACCGGCCGACCCGTACCCGGTGCCGGAAGGCATCCGCGACATCGCATTCGTCGTGCTGGTGGCGGGGAGCCTGGCCCTCGCCGCATGGGGGGCCGGGCCCGGCCGTCGCCCATGACCGCGCCCGCCGGGACGCTGGCCGCGACGCTGGCCAAACTACCCGATCACCCCGGGGTCTACCTGATGCGCGACGCGCGCGGCACGGTCCTCTACGTCGGAAAGGCGCAGAGCCTGCGCCACCGCGTGCGCAGCTACTGGCAGCGGCGCGGGGCAGCCGAACCGCCCCTGCGCATCGAGTCCTCGCTCGATCGGGTGGCCGACGTCGAGTACACGCTGACCGACACGGTCAGCGAGGCGCTGCTGCTGGAAGCCAACCTCATCAAGCGCTACCAGCCCCGCTTCAACGTCCGCCTCAAGGACGACAAGAGCTACCCGTTCATCAAGGTCACCCTGGCCGACGACTTCCCGCGCATCGAACGGACGCGCAAGCTGCCCGCCGACGGCAGCCGGTACTTCGGGCCGTACGCCTCGGCCACGAGCGTCGACGAGGCCATGAACCTCATCCGGCGCCTCTTCCCGTTCCGCACCTGCACGATCGACATCCACGAGGGCCAGCGCGCCCTGGTGCGGCCCTGCCTGCTGTACCACATCAAGCGCTGCCAGGGCCCGTGCGTCGAGGCCGTCTCCCGCGAGGCGTACGCGCGGGACATCGAACAGGTGATGCTCTTCCTGGAGGGGCGGCAGGAGCTGCTGGCCCGGGCGCTGCGCCAGGAGATGGCCGCCGCGAGCGCCGCCCTGGCCTATGAACGGGCGGCTGCGCTGCGCGACAAGCTGCGCTCGATCGAGCGGACGATGGAGAGCCAGAAGATGGCCGCCCGGAGCGACGCCGAGGCTGACCTGATGGGCCTCGCGCGGGAGGCCAACGACGCCGCCGTGCAGCTCTTCGTGGTACGCGAGGGCAAGCTCGTGGGGCGCGACGTGTTCCTGCTCGCCGATGTGGCCGGCGAGACGGACGCGACGGTCGTCGGGGCGTTCATCAAGCAGTACTACGCCACGGCCGGTTCGGTGCCGCGCCGGGTCCTCACGCCGGTCCGGCCGGCCGAGGCGGACGAGCTGGCGACGATGCTCGGCGAGCGGCGCGGCGGGCGCGTCGAGCTGGCTGTCCCGCAGCGGGGCCGCAACCGGCAGCTCCTGACCCTGGCCGCCCGCAACGCGGCCGAGACGCTGGCCCGGGAGCAGGCGCGCTGGCTGGCCGACGCGGGCAAGACGCTGGCCGCCCTGGAGGAGCTGGCCGATGCCCTGGGCCTCGCCGCGGCACCCGTGCGCATCGAGTGCTACGACATCAGCAACATCCAGGGCAGCAACACCGTCGGCAGCATGGTCGTCTTCGAGGACGGCCGCCCGCGGACTGGCGAGTACCGCCGCTTCCGCGTGCGCACGGTCCAGGGGCCCAACGACTTCGCCAGCCACCAGGAGGTCCTGCGGCGGCGCTTCGGCCATGCGCTGCGCCTGGAGGAAGGGGCGGTCGAAGAGGCCCGCTGGCGCCTCCCCGATCTCGTCATCATCGACGGCGGCAAGGGCCAGGTGAGCGCGGCGCGCGAGGTCCTGGACGCGCTCGGCCTGCACGACCTCCCGCTGGCCGGCCTGGCCAAGGAGCGGGAGGAGCTGTTCCTGCCCGACCGGTCTGCCCCCGTCGTGCTCGCCGCGAGTTCACCGGCCCTCTACCTCGTGCAGCGCCTGCGCGACGAGGCCCACCGCTTCGCCATCACCTACCACCGCCAGTTGCGGGCGAAGGCCCAGGTCCGCTCGGTGCTCGACGACCTCCCCGGCATCGGCCCGGCGCGCAAGCGGGCCCTGTTGCGGGTCTTCGGGTCGGCGCGCGGCATCCGCGAAGCGACCGAGTCGCAGGTGGCCGCCGTGCCCGGCATCGGACCTCGCCTGGCGGCGACCATCAAGGCGACCCTCGAGGCCTGAGCATCCCGCCCCTGATATAGTCCCGGCCGATGCGCCGTCTGTTCCCCTTCCTGATCGTCGCCGTCGGCCTCGCCGCGCTCGCCATCGACTTCGTGCCCGACCTGTCACGCCCGGGTACGAACGGCGACGTGAAGGTCGAAACACGCCTCGGCCTGGACCTCCAGGGTGGCATCTCGGTCGAATACCAGGCCGTCACCACCAACGGCGCGGCGCCCGGACCCGGCGACATGAGCACCATCCAGACGATCATCGAGAACCGCGTCAACTCGACCGGCGTATCCGAGCCTCTGGTGCAGATCCTGGGCACCGACAAGGTCATCGTCGAGGTCCCGGGGGCGGCCGATCCGGATGAGATCCGCAAGCTCGTGGGGACCACCGGGCGCCTCGATTTCGTGGACCTGCCCGCCGACACCTATGGGACCGGCACGACCAGCACCACGACCGGCACGACCGGCACGAAGCCCGTGCCGCAACAGGGGGAGGCGATCGATCCGACCCTGCCCGTGCTCTTCAGCGGGGACCAGATCGACCCGAGTGGCGTCGCCCCGGGGATCGACCCGACGACGAACCAGCGCGTCGTGCAGTTCAAGCTCAAGTCGGCTGCCGCCACCACGTTCGCCACCTACACCGCCAACAACGTGGGCCACTACTTCGCCATCGTCCTCGACGGCACGGTCGTGTCCGCCCCCGTCATCCAGAGCGCGATCCCCAACGGCTCGGGCCAGATCACCGGTGACTTCACCGTGGCCGACATGAACAACCTCGTGACGGTCCTCAAGTACGGCGCCCTGCCGGTCCAGCTACGGGAGATCAGCGAGTCCCAGGTGAGCGCCACCCTCGGTGCCGACTTCCTGCGCCAGACGCTCCTCGCCGGGGCCATCGGCATCCTGCTCGTCTTCCTTTTCATGCTCGTCTACTACCGCCTGCCGGGCGCGGTGGCCTGCCTCGCGCTGCTCTACTACGCGGCGGTGGTGTACGGCCTCTTCCGCCTCATCCCGGTGACCCTCACGCTGGCTGGCATCGCCGGTTTCGTCCTCTCGGTGGGCATGGCCGTCGACGCCAACATCCTCATCTTCGAGCGCACCAAGGAAGAGCTGCGGTCGGGCAAGCCCGTGACCCAGGCCATCGAGGCCGGCTTCAACCGGGCCTGGAACTCGATCCTGGACTCCAACGTCTCGAGCCTCATCACGGCCACGATCCTGTACCTCGTCGGCTCCTCCACGATCCGCGGCTTCGCCCTGGTGCTGATCATCGGCGTGCTCACCTCGATGTTCACGGCCATCTCCCTCAGCCGCACCGTGCTGCGCTGGGTCGTGCGCCAGTCATGGGCCCGCCAGGCGCGGCTCTTCGGCGTGCACGAGGACGAGTTCGTGACCACGGCCCCCACCCGTCGGGCCCGGCCGGCTGGTGCGCGTGTTTGACCTGATCGGCCGCCGCCGCTGGTTCTTCCTCTTCAGTGGACTGGTCACCATCCCGGGGCTCATCTTCATCCTCCTCACGCCCATCACGGCCGGCAAGGTCGGCATCCAGTTCTCCATCGACTACACCGGCGGCACGGTGTGGGAGATCCACTTCAAGGACGGCACGCCGACCACCGACCAGGTGAAGCAGGTCCTGGACGCCCAGGGCCTCAGCGACTCTTCCGTCACGACGAGCACGCAGAACGGGCTGACCTACATCCTCATGCGGCTGCCCGTGGTGGCCCTCCAGACGCCGGAGCCCACCCCCACGCCGCCGCCGTCACCATCGGCCAGCCCGTCGACCTCCGCGTCGGCGACCGCCTCCGCCTCGGCCAGCCCGACCGCGTCGCCCACTGCCACCCCGTCGCCCGGCGCGAGCGGGTCCGCCGCCGCCTCGGGCTCGCCGTCGCCGTCGCCCAGTCCCAGCCCCACGCCGAGCCCGACCCCCAGCCCCAGTCCAAGCCCAAGCCCAAGCCCGAGCCCGTCGCCGTCGCCGAGCCCCAGCCCGTCGCCGAGCCCATCAACGGGCATCTCGGGCACGTACCAGCCGCCCACCGGCGGCCAGCTGGGGGCCCTGGCCACGGCCCTCCAGGCGCGCTTCGGGCCCATCGACGGCGAGATCAGCCGCAACTCCATCAGCGGCATCGTCAGCAACGACCTGATCCAGCAGGCCTTCCTCCTCATCATCCTGGGCTCGATCGGCATCCTGGCCTGGATCACCCTCCGCTTCCATGACTTCCGCATGGGGGCGACCGCGCTCATCGCCCTGCTCCATGACGTCATCGTCGTGGTCGGCACGTTCGCCATCCTGGGTACCTTGCTCGGCCTCCAGGTCGACGCCCTGTTCGTGACGGCGGTGCTGACCGTGATCGGCTTCAGCGTGCACGACACGATCGTGGTCTTCGACCGCATCCGAGAGAACCGCGCGCGGCATGCCGGCGAGCCGTTCGACGCGATCGTCAACCACAGCCTGCTGCAGACCATGGGCCGCTCGATCAACACGTCCCTGACGGTCATCATCACGCTCACCGCGCTGCTCCTCTTCGGCGGGGAATCGATCCGCGTGTTCGTCCTGGCGCTGCTCATCGGGATCGTCTCGGGGACGTACTCCTCGATCTTCAACGCCAGCCCGCTGCTCGTCGTGTGGCACGCCTGGGACGATCGGCGACGGGCCCGCGCGGCGGCCCTCGTGCGTGCCGGCCGCTGATCGGTAAGGCGCCGCCAACCGCCATGGAGCAGGCTGGCCCGATGCACGGAACGCGGCCGGCCTATGACTGGATCGTCCGCCCGGCCTCGCCCGTCTCGGCGGCCCTCGCAGAGGCTGCTCATGTTGCCGGCATCTCCGAACGGGCCGCCCGGCTCCTGGCCGGACGCGGGGTCGCCCGCCCGGCCGATCTCCTGGCGCACCTGGGCGATCCCCGAGCCGCGCTCCACGATCCGCGCCTCCTCCCCGACGCGGCGGCGCTGACGGCACGCGTCGCCCGCGCCCGCGCCACGGGCGAGCGCGTGCTTGTGCTCGGGGACTTCGACGCCGACGGGCTCACCGGCCTGGCCATCCTCGTCACGACCCTGCGCCGGCTGGGGCTGGACACGGGCTGGCATGTGCCCGCCCGCGTGGCGGAGGGCCACGGCCTTTCCGTGGTGGCCATCGAGCGAGCCGCGGCTGAGGGTCGCAGCCTCATCATCACGGTCGACACGGGCTCGAGCAGCATCGCCGAGGTCGAGCTGGCCTCGTCGCGCGGCATCGACGTCATCGTCACCGACCACCACCACGTCCCGGCGGTGCCGCCCGCCGCCGCCGCGTTGGTCAACCCGCATCGCCACGACAGCGCCTACCCCGACCCGCGCCTCGCCGGCAGCGGTGTGGCCTTCAAAGTGGCGCAGCTGCTCCTGGCCCGTGAGCCCGGTGGCCCGGCCGCGGCGCTCGACCTGGCCGACCTCGCGATCATCGGGACGATCGCCGACGTGGCCCCCATCGCCGGGGAGAACCGGGCCATCGCTCGATTGGGGCTGGCCCGGTTGCGCCAGGCGCCTCGACCCGGCATCGCCGCCCTGCTCGACGCGGCGGGCATCGCGCCCGAGCGCGTGGACCTGGAGCGGATCGCCTTCTCGGTCGCACCGCGACTGAATGCGGCCGGCCGCCTGGGCGATGTCGCCACCGCGGCCAGCCTCCTGCTGGCCACGGATATCGCGTCGGCCCAGGATCTGGCAGCGCGGCTCGAGGTATCCAACCGGGAGCGCCGGGATCTGACCGCCTCGGTCCTCGACGAGGTGCTCGCGGCCGCCGCGGACCTGCCGCCCGGACCCGTCATCGTCGCGGGTGCGTGGCCGGTGGGCCTCATCGGCCTGGTCGCCGGACGGCTCGCGGAGGATCGCCATGCGCCGGCCATCGTGGTCGCCACCGGCGCCGAGCCGTGGCGCGCCTCGGGTCGCGGCCCGTCGGGCAGCCAGCTCGCCGCGGCGTTCGAAGCGTGTGCAGACCTCCTGGAACGGCATGGCGGCCATCCGCAGGCGGCCGGCTGCCAGTTCGCCGCCGCCGTCTTTCCCGCCCTGCGGGAGCGCCTGCTGCCGCTCCTCGCCGTGCCGGCGGAGCACGGCGAACCCGCGGCGACCGACCGGCGCACACTCCTGCTGGACCTCGCCGTCGACGCCGCGGAGGTCGACTACCGCCTGCTGCGCGACATCGACACGCTCGGCCCCATCGCCCCGGGCGAGGCGGACGCGCTCGTGGGCATCCGCGGCCTGGCCGTCAGCCGTGTCCGGGCGGCCGCGGGGGGCCACACGTCGCTCGTGCTGCGTCGTGGCCGCGAGGTCCTCGACGCCATCGCCTTCGGGCAGGACGACCTCGCCAGCAGCCTGGCGGAGGGTGACGTGATCGACGTGGCCGCACGCCTCGACAGCCGCCACTTCGGCGGCTTCGAGACCCTCCAGCTGGAGGTCCGGGACGTGGCGCCGGGCGGGCACCTGGCCCGGCTGGCAGGCGAGGCCGAGCCGGCACCGATCATCGCCGCCGGCACGGCAGGGCGGGCGGGCGGATGAGCCAGCCTGTTTCTCGTCCCCCCACCCGCGGTTACGGCCGGCCACCGTTCCCCTTCGGGCCCGTCATCGCCAGCGCCGGGCTCCTGCTGGCCTTCGGCCTCAGCCTGGTCCTGGTCCTGGGCCGCCTCGACCTCGTCACGACGGTCGCACCCGGCCGCCCCACCCCGGCGCCCACGGTCAACCCGTCGGTCGTCTTCACGCCGCCTCCGTCAGCGGCCCTCGGCTACCAGATGAAGGGCACCATCCTCTTCGCCAAGAACGGCGACATCTGGTCACTCACCAGCCAGAGCGTCCAACGGCTGACGTCGGGCGGGGCCGAATCGGAACCCACCTGGGGGCCCGGTGGGTCGACCATCTACTACATCGAGACCCGCGTGCTCGACTCGCTGACGCCGCCGCAGGAGAACGGCGGCCGCTACGACCTCGACTACCCGGTCATCACGCGCATGGCGGCCGACGGCAGCGGCGCCAAGGTCATCAAGAGCGGCCTCCTGACCTTCCCCGGCGGGACCCACTTCTTCGACTGGTTCCTCCAACCGGACGTCAGCCCCGACGGCAAGACGATCGCCCTCATCACCAACTACCCCGACCCGTTCGGCCTGTTCCTGGGCCCCCACCTCGGCTTCCTGCCGGCGGGGGGCGGCACGCCGTCAGTGCCGAACCTGCCCCAGTTCAATCCGCTCGGCCACAACGACCCCGCCTGGAGCCCCGACGGCAAGCTGGTCGCCTTCACCTACAACCAGCGGTCGGGAGCGGTCGGTGATCCGCGCATCGCCATCTACACCGTCGCCACGAAGCGCATGCGGTTCCTCAGCGCGGCCGGCTATGCCCGCCCGTCGTGGTCGCCCGACGGCCAGTGGATCGCCGCCGAGAAGACCGACGGGAAGGGCCGCGACATCGTCATCCTCAACGCCTCGAGCGGGGCCGAGGTGGCGCGCCTGACCAACGACGGCGGCTCGTTCGCGCCGACGTGGTCACCGGACGGCACGGCGGTCGCCTTCCTGCATGCGCAGGGCACGGGCATCGATCTCGACCTCGCCGTGCTGGGGCCGGGGAGCCCGTACTCGACGGCCCAGATCATCGCGCTCACCGAATCGAGCCTCCTCGACGGGACGTCCCGACCGGCTTGGTTCATCCCGCCTTCCGAGCTGCCCACGCCCGTGCCCACCGTGCCGCCCGCCAGCGCCACCGCCTCGAACGGGCCGTCGCCCAGCGGACCGTGACGCCGGAGGCCGGTCGGGCTGCCGGCGCGGACGAGGGCTACGCGGCGCTCCTGGATGCCCGAGTCCGGCGCACGGGAACCCTTCTCTGCCTCGGCCTCGACCCCGATCCCGCGGCGCTCCCGCGCGGGTTCGGCGCCGATGTCGTCGGTGCGGAGCGGTTCGCCCGTCTGCTGCTCGAGGCGGCCCTGCCGCATGCCGCGGCGGTGAAGGCCAACCTGGCCTTCTTCGAGGCCTTCGGGTCGGCCGGCCTGGCCGCGCTCGAGCGACTCCGGGCGAGCCTCCCCGGCGACGTGCCCTTCATCGCCGATGCGAAGCGGGGTGACATCGGCAGCACGACCGCCCGCCACGCCGCGGCCCTGTACGATGGCCTGGGCGCCCATGCGGTGACCGTCGCCCCGTACGTTGGCGCGGCGGCCCTGGCCCCCCTGCTGGGGCGGCGCGGCCGCTGCGTCTATGTCCTGTGCCGGACCTCGAACCCGGGTGCGGGCGAGCTGCAGGACCTGCCGGTCGCACCTGCCCGGGGAAGCGGCGGACCGGGCGAGCCGCTCTACCTGCGGGTGGTGCGGCTCGCGCTGGCCTGGCAGGAGACGTATGGCACGGTCGGGCTGGTCGTGGGGGCGACCGCTGCGGCCGAGCTGGCCGCGATCCGTCGCGTGGCGCCGGGCCTGCCGTTCCTGGTACCGGGCGTAGGGGCACAGGGGGGCGACCCGGCCTCCGTGCGCGCCATCGCGGCCGCCACCGCCGGGCCCTTGGCGAGCTCATCGGGACGGGGCGTGCTGGTCAACGTCTCGCGCGGCATCGCCGCGGCGGCCCTCGGCCCCGGCGACCCTGAGGCGGCGGTCGCGGCTGCCGCGGTGGACTGGGCGGCCCGGCTGCGGTGCTACGATACGGAGCCGCCGCAGCGGACGCCGCTGGAGGATCCTTCGCCACATGCCTGACATCGGAGCCCCGGAGCTCATCCTCGTCCTGGTCGTGGCGCTCATCGTGCTCGGCCCGAAGCGCCTGCCCGAGATGGGCCAGTCGCTCGGTCGCTCGTTGCGCGAGTTCCGCCATGCGATCAGTGAGACCACCGACGCGGTGAAGATCGGCGCGGCGCCCGCCGCGCCGACCGTGGCCACCACTCCCGCGGTGGCGCCGCCGGCGCCGCCGCAGCCCGCCCCGGCGACCGCCGCCAGCGAGCCCCCGGCGGCCACCACGGGGCCCTCCGAGCCGAGCGGCCCCGGCGCCTAGCCGGCCCGCGCCTGCCGCGATGGCCGAGATCGAATTGCGCGACGTCCCGCCCGGCGGGTCGCTTGGCGCGCCCGCCCTGACGCCGGCCCCGGCGGTCGAACCGGAAGGCGCGGTGATGAGCCTCGTCGACCACCTCTCGGAGCTGCGCCGGCGCCTCTTCATCTCGATCGTGGCGCTCGTCATCGGGTCGGGCATCGGCTACGTCTTCGGCGGGAGTGTCCTCACGCTGCTTGCCGCGCCGATCCACCAGCCGCTGCAGATCATCACCGTCGGCGGCGGCTTCTTCATCCAGCTGAAGCTGGCCTTCATCGTCGGCTTCGCCATCGCCCTGCCGGTGTTCCTATTCGAATTGTGGCGCTTCATCGCACCTGGCCTCACGGCCCACGAGCGGGCGGTGGCGCGGCCCTGGATCCCCCTGGCCGGCGTCTTCTTCGCGGTCGGCCTGGTGGTGGCCTACTTCGTCCTGCCGTGGGCCATCGCCTTCCTGGAGGGCTTTTCGACGCCGGGCATCAGCGTCAACGCCTGGACCCTCGAGTCCTACTTCGGCTTCGTGACGCTGCTCTTCCTTGCTTTCGGGGTGGTCATGGAATTCCCCATGGTCCTGGTCCTGCTGGTCCGGCTCCATGTCCTGTCGCTCGACCTGCTGCGGCGGAACCGCCGCTACGCCATCCTGGCCATCGTGATCTTCGCCGTGATCATCACGCCCGGCGGCGACCCCGTGAGCCCGACGATGATGAGCATCACGATGTACATCCTCTATGAGGTCACCATCCAGCTCCTGGCCCGCTCGGACCGCAATGCGGCGCGGGCCGCCGCCGACGAAGCGCGTCGGGCCGGCGGTGGCTGAGCCGGCCCAGCCACCGCGACGGCAGCACGTAGCCGTCATCAGCGGCCTCTCGGGTGCCGGCAAGACGGCCACCAGCAAGCTGTTCGAGGACCTGGGCTACCTGGTCGTGGACAACCTGCCGGCGGAGTTGCTGCCGGAGATGGCCGAGCTCGTGGCGTCGGAGCCCCAACGCTTCGCGCGGGTCGCCCTCGTGCTCGACGTCCGCTCAGGCGATGCGGCCGTCGCCTTCGGGGCCGTCATGGGCGCCCTCGAGGGCCGCTCCATCGTGCCCCAGGTGCTGTTCCTGGATGCTCGAGACGAGGTCCTCATCCGGCGCTACAGCGAGACCCGCCACCGCCACCCGCTGGAAGGCCGTGGCTCGATCGCCGCCTCCATCGCCGCCGAGCGGGCGATGCTCCAAGAGGTGCATGACCAGGCCGACGTCGTCATCGACACGTCCGACCTGTCCGGCCGACAGCTCCGCGAGCGCATCTTCGCCACCCTCCAGCCCGACGAGGAGGGCGACCGCATCGCCATCCAGCTCATCAGCTTCGGGTACAAGTACGGCCTGCCGCTGGAGGCCGACCTCGTCTTCGACGTGCGGTTCATGGTGAACCCCTACTACGAGCCGGGACTTCGGGCGCTATCCGGGCTCGCCGAACCGGTGCGGACCTTCGTCCTCGGTCAGCCCGCCGCGCAGCGGTTCCTGGCCTTCACCCACGACTTCCTGGCCTTCGCCATCCCGGCCTACGAGAGCGAGGGCAAGAACCGCCTGACGATCGCCGTCGGCTGCACCGGCGGCTACCATCGCTCGATCACCATCGCCGAGGCGATGGCCGACGACCTGCGCGCGATGGGGTATGGCCCGGTGAGCGTCTGGCACCGCGAGCTGGACAAGGCGTGAGCGCGCCGGAGACGCGATGGGGCCGCTACCGGCGCTGGTTGCGTCCGGGCATGGGCCTCAAGCGCTGGCTGGTGGCGGTCTTCGTCGGCGAGGCGCTGGTGGCCTTCGCCGGCGCGCTCGTCCTGCGCCAGCTGTATCGCGACCTGGCGCCCGACGACACCGCCCAGGCCCCCGTGCTGTGGTGGCTGACCCTGCAGTTCCTGCCCCTCGCCCTGCGGCCGGTGGTGCTGGTGGGGGGTGGCGTGCTCGTCTTCGCCGTCGGCCTGTGGGGCCTGCTGCGGGCGGTCCTGGCGCCGTTCCAGCAGCGGCGTGAGCCGCTCGTCGAGCTGATCTACCAGAAGCGCTCGCTGGCCCGCGGCCCGCGGGTCGTGGCGATCGGCGGCGGCACCGGCCTCTCGACCCTGCTGCGCGGCCTCAAGGCCTACACGAGCAACATCACCGCGGTCGTCGCGGTGGCCGACGACGGTGGCTCGTCCGGTCGACTGCGCCACGAGCTCGGCATCGCGCCGGTCGGCGACATCCGCAACTGCATCGCCGCCCTGGCCGATGCCGAGCCGGTCATGACACGCCTCCTGCAGTACCGCTTCCCCAGCACCCCCTCCGGCTCGGACCGGGTCAGCGGGCACGCCTTCGGCAACCTCCTCATCGCCGCCCTCAGCGACATCGAGGGCGACTTCGAGGAGGGCGTGCGGCAATCGAACCGCGTGCTCGCCGTGCGCGGCCAGGTGGTGCCCGGCGCGGCCGTGCCGCTGACCCTCCACGCCGAGCTGGCCGACGGGTCACGCCTGGACGGGCAGTCGCTCATCGCCGCCGCGCGTGGCATCAGGCGCGTGTGGATCACGCCCGCCGACGTCCACGCGACGGCCGAGGCCACCGAGGCCATCAGCGGAGCCGACCTGGTGGTGCTGGGGCCCGGGAGCCTTTACACCAGCCTCCTGCCGAACCTGCTCATCCCCGAGATCCGCAACGCGCTGCTCGCGACCCGGGCGGTGCGCGCCTACGTCGCCAACGTGGCCACGCAGCAGGGGGAGACCGAAGGCTTCGCCCTCTCCGACCACCTCAGGGCGCTCGAGACGCACGGCATCCTGGGAGCGGTCGACGTCGTCGTCGTCAACGACGTGCCCGAGTCGCGGGCGCCCGAAGGCTGGCCCGTGGCGCCGGTCCGCATCGACGTGGCGGCCGGCGAGGATCGCCCGCGGCTCGTGCTGGGCGACGTCGTTGACCACCGCAACGGGCACCACCACGACCCCGACCACCTCGCGGCAGCCCTGCTGGCGTTGCTCGAGGCCGGTGCACTCGGCGCGCCGGCCGGCGTGGCGCGCACCGCCTGAACCGCGTGCCGGCGCCGCCCCGGACGCCGGACCGTCCGTCGCGCGACCTCGTCGCCGCGCTCCGCGGCGAGCTGGCGGCCGTGGAACCCGGACGCGCCTGCTGCCGGGCGGCGGAGCGTGAGGGCCTTGGCCCGGCGGCTCGGGGTCAGGCGCCGACGGCCGCCGTGGCCCGCCTCGCCGTGCGCCTGGAGCACGGCCCGTCAGCCACCTTCGCCTGGGAGGACGCTGCCCGCCACTGCCGCCTGGCGTACCTGCGCGGCCTGTTCCTGGCGTGCGGCTCGCTCAGCCTCGCGGCCGGGCGGCTGCACCTCGAGTTCGTGGTGCCGGCGCAGGAGGCGGAACGCCTGGCGGCCCGCCTCGCCGCGATCGGCCTGCCGGCCTCGTGGCGCATCCGGCGGGCGGCAGGCGTGGTGACCTGGAAGCGGACCGAGACCATCGTGCGCTTTCTCCGGTCGGCCGGCGCTTCGGCGGCCGTGCTGGAGCTGGAGAGCCGGCTGGTCGTGCGGGCGCTGCGCGGCCAGCTCAACCGGGCCCTCAACGCCGAGACGGCGAACCTGGCGCGCGTCGCCGCCGCCGCCGCCCGCCACGTGCGGGCTATCGAGCGGGTGGAGGGCGCGGGCCGGCTCGCCAGCCAGGCGGCATCCGTCCGGGCCGTGGCCCAGGCTCGCCGGGCATCGCCTGAGGCCTCGCTCGCCGAACTCGCGGCCGAGACGGGCCTGTCACGCCCGGCGGTCCAGCGCGCCCTGGAGCGTCTCGTCGCTCTCGACGAGGCGATGGCCGGCGGCTGACCGGTCACGCTGCCATCATGGAGCCGATGCGACCCGTGATCATCGCCGCCAACTGGAAGATGCACACCACACCCGCCGATGCCGGGCGCCTCGCGCTGGCCCTCGCCGATGCCACCGCCGAGCCCGACGTGGTGCGGGTCATCTGCCCGCCGTTCGTGGCCCTTGCCGCGGTGCGCGATGCCCTCACCGGACGCGATGTCGCGGTCGGGGCGCAGAACGTGCACCACGCGACGGCCGGGGCCTACACCGGGGAGATCGCCGCGGCGATGGTCGCGGGCCTCGCGACGTGGGCCATCGTTGGCCACTCCGAACGACGCCGGGACGCGGGGGAGACGGACGCCCAGATCGGGCAGAAACTGCGGCGCTGCCTGGAGGCGGGCCTGCGGCCGATCCTGTGCGTAGGGGAGGGGCTGGAGGACCGCGACGCCGGCCGCGCCGAGGCTGTCGTGCGCGACCAGCTGGAAGGGGCCTGGGCGAGCTTCGCCGCCGGCTCGCCGGGCGAGGTCGATCACGACGCGGCCCTGGCGACGCGGCTCGTCATCGCCTACGAGCCCGTGTGGGCCATCGGTACCGGGCGCACGGCACGGAGCGCCGACGCGGCCGCCATCGCGCGCGTGATCCGCGCCACGCTGGGGGGGTGGGGTTGGCCCCGTGGCGTCGCCGAGGCCGTGCCGGTGCTCTACGGCGGCAGCGTCACGAGCGCCACGATCGACCCCTTCATGGCCGAGCCCGATCTCGATGGGGCCCTGGTCGGTGGGGCAAGCCTCAAGGTCGAGGAGATGGCCGGCATCGTCGCCCGCGCGGCCCTCACCGCGCGCGCCCGCCGCGCCGCCTCGTGAGCGGGGGGCGGCCGCGGCCGATCGTCCTGCTCGTGCTGGACGGGTTCGGCATCGGCAGCCGGCCGGCGGCGGACGCTATCGCTACGGCCCGGATGCCAGCCTGGCGCGCCCTCCTGGACGCGTGGCCTCACAGCCGGCTGGAGGCCTCGGGCGAGGCGGTGGGCCTCCCGGCCGGCCAGATGGGCAACAGCGAGGTCGGCCACCTGAACCTGGGCGCGGGGCGACCCGTGCTGCAGGACCTGCCGCGCATCGATGCCGCGATCGCCGACGGCTCGTTCGCCGCCAACGAGGTCCTGCGAGCCGCGTGCCGGCGGGCGGCGGAGCCCGGACGGCGCCTCCACCTGGTGAGCCTCATCGGCCCGGGCGGCGTGCACGCCATGGATCGCCACCTGGTGGCGATGGCCGAGCTGGCGTGCCGCGACGGGGTGCGCGACATCGTCGTGCACGCCATCCTGGACGGCCGGGACACGCCGCCGCGCTCGGCGGCGGGCTTCATGCGCGACCTCCTGACCCGCTTGGTGAGCGCCTGCCCCGCGGCGCGGGTGGCGACCGTGGCGGGGCGCTACTTCACCATGGACCGTGACCACCGCTGGGACCGCACGGCCCGCGGCTATGCGGCGATCGTGCGCGGCGTGGGCCTTCCGGCGGCGGACCCCGTGGCCGCCATCGAAGCTGCCTACGCCCGGGGCGAGGACGACGAGTTCGTCCAGCCGACGGTCATCGGCGGCCTCGACGGCCGGATCCGCAGCGGCGACGCCGTGGTCTACATGAACTTCCGCGCCGACCGCGCCCGCCAGCTGACGCACGCCCTGGTGGACCAGCACTTCGAAGGCTTCGAGCGCGGCGAGCGGCCGGTCGACCTGCTGGTCGTGACGCTGACCGAGTACGAGGGCGACCTGCCCGTGGCGGTGGCCTTCCCGCCGCTCGTCGTGCCCAGCCTCGCGGAGCGGTTCTCCGGGCTGGGCTGGCGCCAGTTCCACGTGGCGGAGACCGAGAAGTACGCCCATGTGACCTACTTCTTCAACGGCGGCACGGAGGCCGCCTGGCCCGGCGAGGAGCGCGAGCTGGTGCCGAGCGCGCAAGTCGCGACCTACGACCTGGAACCGGCCATGCGCGCCGCGGAGATCGCCGAGGGGCTGCTGGCGGCCCTTGCGAGCAACCGTTTCGACTTCCTCGTGGCCAACTTCGCCAACGCCGACATGGTCGGCCACACCGGTCAGTTCGCCGCCGCGGTGCAAGCCGTGGAGGCGCTCGACGCGGCCATCGGCCGGGTGGCCGGGGCGGTGCTGGCGCTCGACGCGGCCGAGCCGGACGGTGGGGCGCTGCTCTGCATCACCGCCGACCACGGCAATGCCGACGAGATGACGGATGCGGCCGGGCATCCCGTGACGGCGCACTCCCTCAACCCGGTGCCGCTGCTCCTGGCGGGGACCTGCGTGCGCGGCGCACGCCTCCGCGATGGCGTGCTGGCCGACGTTGCCCCCACCCTGCTCGCGCGGGCCGGCCTCGCGCCCACCGCCGGCATGACCGGCCACGACCTGCTGGAGCCGCCTGCGGCGGGATGAGGCGGAGGCCGTGCTATCCTGCGCGGGCTTCACCCCATCGGAGGACCTTCCGCAGCCGTGGACCCCTTCCTCGCCCTCGGCCAGATCGCGCTCAGCGCCGGCGTGGTGGCATCGATCCTGCTCCAGTCCCGCGGGGCCGGCCTGTCCTCGGCCTTCGGTGGCGACTCGGCGGTCTACCGCAGCCGTCGCGGCATCGAGAAGACCCTCTACCGCTTCACGATCATCATCACGATCGTGTGGGTCGTCTTCTCCTTCGCCGCCTACGCGCTGACGCTGCCGGCGACCACTGGCGCCTAGCCCGCCGCGCCTCCCACCCGCGACCGCGGCCTGGCCCAGTCGCCGGGACCGCGCGGTCGTCGGCTCGGGCATCCTGCTCCTGAGCCTCCTGCTGGCTGCGCAGGTGGCCGCCCCGCCCGCGACCAGTCACCCCCCAGCGTCGCCGACCCCCGTCCCGAGCGCTGCGCCGGCCGGCCTTCGACTGGGGGTCGTCGGGCTCCTCGACACCCTTGACCCGCTGTACGCCGCGCTGCCGGCGGAGCGGGACATCGATGCCCTCGTCTTCCGTGGCCTGACGCGGACCGGCGCCGGTGGAGCCCTCGTGGGGGACCTGGCGTCGAGCTGGCAGGTCACCGACGATGGCCATACGTACACCTTCCACCTGCGGACCGACGCCGTGTGGGCCGACGGGCAGCCCGTCACGGCGGCCGACGTGGCGTACACCATCCGCGTCCTCCAGGATCCGGCCTATGACGGGCCCAACGGTGCGGCCTGGCGCGGGGTCACGGTCACGACTCCCGATGCGGGCACGGTCGTGCTGGCCCTCACCGACGCGAGCGCCTCGTTCCTCGATGTCACCACCCAGCCGGTCGTCCCGGCCCACCTCCTGCAGGCCACGCCGGTCGCCGAGCTGCCCGCCCTGGGCTTCGATACGCAGCCCGTCGGCGACGGTCCGTACCAGGTCGCCGGACGGGACGGCGACGTCGTCCGGCTCGTGCTGGCACCCCACCAGGCCGCGCCTGAGGCCACCGCCATCGTCGCCGGGGCCGTGCCGGCGATCACGTTCCAGCTGTACCCCGACGCCGCCGCCCTGGCGGCGGCCTTCCGTCGCGGCGACCTCGACGGCGCCGACGGCCTGCTGCCGGACGATGCGGCGGCCCTCGCGGGCCAGGCCGGCATCCGCGCCCTGGACTATCCCCAGGCCACGCTCTTCGCCGCGGTGATGAACGTCCGCGTGGGACAGCCGCTCTTCCGGGACGCCCGCGTGCGGGCGGCGCTGCTGCGCGCCATCGATCGCGGGGCCATGGTCCAGACCATCTTCCATGGCGCAGCCACCGTGGCCACGACCCCGTTCCCGCCGACGACCGCCGGCCTGCCACCGCTCACGGCCACGCCACCGCCCTTCAGCACCACCGCGGCCGCGGCCGCCCTCACCGCCGCCGGCTGGAAACACGGCCCCGGCGGCTGGACCGCGCCCGGCGTGAAGGGCGTCGTGACCTTCGACGTCGTGACGGTCCAGGCGAGCGCCAACCCCACTCTCGACGCCGTGGCCCACGCCGTGGTCGCGGCGTGGACCAGCCTGGGTCTCCACGTGACGCTGACGGAACTGCCGCCGAGCGAGCTGGTCCAGGAGCGCCTCCTGCAGCACGATTTCACCGTCGCGTTGCTGGAGATGGACCTGGGCCGCCTGCCGGACCTGCAGCCGTTGCTGACCTCGGCCCAGGCGGTCAAGGGCGGCACGAACCTGGCCGGCTTCGAGAGCACCTCGTTCGACGCGCTGCTGGCGGCGGCCCACGCCTACGCCAGCCCGGCGGTCCACGCCCAGCGGGTGGCGGCCCTCATCACAGCGTTCGGCGCCCAGCTGCCGTTCCTGCCCCTCGTCTTCCCGGCGCGCGTGGTCGTGTACCGCGATGCCGTCAGCGGGCCGGGCATCGTGCCGCTCGGGAGCCCCTCCGATCGCTTCTGGGACATCCTGGACTGGCGCCTCGCCCCCTGAACGGCGACCGTGCTACCATGCGGGCTCGCCGGAGCGCCGTGAGCGAAGACGCGCGCGGCCTGGTCCCTCGGCGCCGAGGTGGCGGAATAGGCAGACGCGCTAGGTTCAGGACCTAGTGACCGCAAGGTCGTGTGGGTTCAAGTCCCTCCCTCGGTACCATCCCGACCGGTCGAAGTTCGCTCAGCACCTGCCCAGGTGGCGGAATTGGTATACGCGTACGTTTGAGGGGCGTATGACGCAAGTCATCCGGGTTCAAGTCCCGGCCTGGGCACCACACCTCACCTGATCAACCGGATGCTCCGGGCTGCTAGCATCGCCGCGGGCGGTTAGCTCAGTGGGTCAGAGCACCTCGCTTACACCGAGGGGGTCGCTGGTTCGAGCCCAGCACCGCCCACCAGCCCGCCGGCACGGTCCGTGGCCCTATACTGGGCCGGCCATCTCGGCGCCACGCGGAGGCATCCATGGGTCCCCTGCTGATCCTGATCGTCATCGTCGTCGTCATCGTCGTGGTCGGGGTCCTGATCTACAACGGGCTGGTCCAGCGCCGCCTGCGCATCGACGAGGCGTACGCCCAGATCCAGGTCCAGCTCAAGCGGCGCTGGGACCTCATCCCGAACCTCGTCAACGCGGTCAAGGGGTACATGGGCTTCGAGCAGTCCGTGCTGACCCAGGTGACCAACGCCCGCGCCTCGGCCGTCACGGCCGGTGCCCAGGGTCCCGCCGCGTCGGCCGCCGCCGAGAACGCCCTGACCTCGTCGCTTCGCTCGCTGTTCGCGGTGGTGGAGAACTACCCGCAGCTCAAGGCGAACGAGAACGTCATGAACCTGCAGGAGCAGCTGACCACGACCGAGAACCAGATCAGCTTCTCCCGGCAGCACTACAACGCCACCGTCCTGGATTACAACACGACGATCCAGACTCTCCCGTCGGCCCTGCTGGCCGGCCCGCTGGGCTTCACCAAGCGTGAGTTCTTCGAGGCCGAGGAGGCCGCCCAGGCGACGCCGACCGTGGACCTGGGCTCGTACGGGGCGACCCCCGGCGCGACGCCGGCCGCGCCCGCCCCGTCGATCGACCTGACGCAGCCGCCGGCTCCGCCTGCGGCGCCGCCGGCCGATCCCACCGCGCCGCCCGACGCGCCGACCGCCTGAGGCCCGGCGGCTCCCCGACCGCCCATGAGCCTGGCGCCGACCCAGACCTTCTATAGCGAGATCGCCCAGAACCGACGGCAGTCGGTGCTGCTGGTGCTCGTCCTGATGGTCATCCTGGGCGTCCTGGGCCTGGCCATCGGCTACGGCCTGACCGGCGACGTGACGAGCGGCCTGCTCGTGATGGCCGGCGGCATCATGCTGGCCGGCCTGCTCAGCCTGGGTTCCTACTTCGGCGGCGACAGCCTCGTCCTGGGGGCCTCCCAGGCGCAGGAGGTGGACGACCAGAGCGCGCCACAGCTCATGAACGTCGTACGTGAACTGGCCGTGGCCGCCAACCTGCCCATGCCCCGGGTCTACATCATCAACGACCCGTCCCCCAACGCGTTCGCCACCGGCCGCGACCCGCAGCACGCCTCGGTGGCCATCACGATGGGTCTCCTCCAGAAGCTCGACCGCGAGCAGCTCCAGGGCGTCATCGGCCACGAGATGTCGCACGTGCGCAACCTGGACATCCGCTTCGCGCTCCTGGTGGGCGTGCTGGTCGGCGGCATCGCCCTGATCGCGGACGTCTTCCTGCGCTTCACCTTCTGGGGCGGCCTTGGCGGTGGCGGGCGCCGCAGCGGCTCGAACGAGGGAGGGGGCGGTGCCCAGGCGCTCATCCTCGTCCTGGCCCTCGTGCTGGCCATCCTGGCCCCCATCTTCGGGGCCCTCGTGCAGCTCGCCGTGAGCCGACAGCGCGAGTACCTGGCCGACGCCTCGAGCGTGGAGCTGACGCGCAACCCGGTCGGGCTGGAGCAGGCGCTGGCCAAGATCGCCGCCGATCCCGAGCCGCTGGCGGTGGCCAACCGGGCGACCCAGCACCTCTACATCGTCAACCCGCTGAAGAAGCATTCCGAGGCCGAGAACCTCATGTCCACCCATCCACCGATCCTGGACCGCATCAACCGGCTGCGGGCGTTGTCGGGCCAGCCGCCGCTCGATTCGGTCGCCTCGGCGCCCCTTGCCGGCCTTGAGTGACGGGCGCGCGTGCTATCCTTCCTGCCGCCGGCGGACCGCCGTTGCCCGTCAAGTGCTCGGGCCGAGATAGCTCAGTTGGTAGAGCACGCGACTGAAAATCGCGGTGTCGCCAGTTCGATCCTGGCTCTCGGCACCACGCCGCGATGGGTGTCGGGGGTCATCGGTCAGGTCAACGGGCGGAAGTGGCTCAGTTGGTAGAGCATCACCTTGCCAAGGTGAGGGTCGCGGGTTCGAGTCCCGTCTTCCGCTCCACTCCCTCTCGAGCACGCACCCCGGTCAGATGAGCGCGTCCCGCTGGCCCTTCGTCTAGCGGTAGGACAGCGGACTTTGGATCCGTGAACCGAGGTTCGAATCCTCGAGGGCCAGCCAGTCACAGGGCGACGTACCCAAGTGGTTAAGGGGGAGGTCTGCAAAACCTCTATTCAGCGGTTCGAATCCGCTCGTCGCCTCCACTCTCCCACATCTCACCGAGGGCGACGCGCTCGCCCGTAGCCAACGGTGCGTCCGCCGGACGGGTTACGTAGCGCTGCGCATCCGCCAGTCCCTCTGGGCTGGGTGACCACGACGCCCGCCCGTCCGGCGCCGACATCTGACGGCTCACGTTGGCGGCCCGTCCTCGTCGAGGTTCGGGATGTAGCCGAGGACCGGCAGTCCGAACGAGGCAGGCGGGTCCTCGGCCGGGCGCCGCCCGAGGCTCTTCCACCGCTCGAGCCACGCACGAGCTGCTGGCTGGAGCTTCTCGTTGGCGAGCACGTCGGGCAAGAGCTGAAGGATCTCCTCGTGCGCCCCGATCCTGATGAGCGTGATGAACACGTTCCTGAGGTCGCCGCTTGCGAGCTCCGCCGCACGAGCGGCCGCGAGGATCGACGGGCCGTCCCCAGGTCGCGCCTGGGTATGCAGCGTGACCGAGGCTCGGTTCGCGATCGACATCCTTCGGTCGGGGAACGCGGAGAGGAGGGCGTCGCGAACTCCCGGCCAGGACTCGCGAGGGATCGACCCGGCGGGGAAATGCTGCAGCCCGACGATCGCAGCGACCCGCATATAGGGCTCCCGGTCCTGCCTGATCGCGTCAACGATGGTGCGACCGCCGACGTCAGGCGGCAGCAGCTGCGGCCACAGGAGCAGGTTGAAGAGCGCCTGCCGTGGTTGGCCGGAGGCGACGATCGCCCGCACCCGTGCTGTCTGTTCCGGCGTCAGTTCCCTCCAGTCGTGCCTCGTGCGCAGGTCGTCAAGCTCGTCCTGCGCCAGGAACGCCTCGAACCAGTCGTCGCGGCTGTCGATCGGCCCCACGGCGAACGCGCGGAGGGCCGGGTGTTGCAGGATGTCTGCCTCCGAGACCGGCTCGTAACCCTTCGGCGCCGGAGCCTCGTCGGTGGCCGCCCTCCGCGCCGCCGTCCCCGGCGGGAGCAACTTGCGCCGGAACCAACTCATCCCATGACCTCCCAGTCGACTCTGACCCGCCATCCGGTCTCGCGGGGCCGTGGCCGACGAGGTCGACCAAGACCACGGCTAGATCCGCGGCCAAGGTGGGGCGCTCACGTCCCCAGCTCCACGAGGATGCCCTCAGGCGGCAGCCGTTCCACCGGGTAGGCAGTCTTCAGCGCCGCGATGCGGCGGCCCAGCTCGTCGCGCGCCTCGACCAGGTGGGCGCCGGTGGTGCTCGTGACAAGGATGCGCGGCGCCACCTTGGCGTCGGGACCGAAGCGGGCCGTCAGACGGGCGGGCCAGGCGCGACGGAAGACATCGAGCGCGGCCGCCAGACCGGTGCCTCCGGGTGCCCCCAGGGACAGGAACTCGTCGCCCCCGTCGCGGATCGCCATGGAGCCCGGCACCTCGGCCAGCGCCTGCGCGAACTCCCGCAGAACGGCGTCGCCCATGGCCATGCCGTGTTGGTTGTTGAAGACGCCGAACCCGGCCAGATCCAGGAAGGCCACCTCGATCGGTGTGGCGCCGAGGCCGGGTATCTCCTGGCACAGGCGAGCCATGTCGGCGTAATAGGCGTACCAGGCGAGGCCGGTCCGACGGTCGCGGTTGGTCGTGGCGATCTCGGGCCAGCGGAAGCGCGCCGGGAACGGCTCCGTCGACTGGCGGAGGTACCGCCAGATCGCGAGCGTCAGCCAGGGTGCCTCGGGGCCGTAGGCGCGCCACCAACCGTCGGCTGCTTGCTGCCCGGTGAACCAATCCGCCGCCGGCAAGGGGTCCCAGGTCGGATCGAGGCTGCTGAGCAGGTCGCCCGCGACCAACGTCGTGAGCACATCCGACGGGCCATCACCGTCGCCGAAGCCGGCGTCGGCGTGCTGCTGCTGCCGGATCCAGGCGGCCAGCGTGCCGGTCAGCTTGGGATGAATGCCGACCGCGATCAGGCCAAGGGCCAGATGACTCGAGGCTGACACCAGCGGCACCCCCGCGAAGGGGAAGCGCCGCTCAGTGACCGCCACGTGGCCGCGGTCGATCGTCGTGTCGGCGTACGCCTCGGCGATCGCCAAGGCAAAGGGATGGAGGAGGCGCAGGGCATGCGGGTGACGCGCCATGCACCACAGGGCCCAGGTGTCGCCCCACGCGTGGCGCTCCTGCACGTAGAACGCTGCGTCGCGTCGCGCCGTCGTCCGGGCCTCGCCGATGAACCGACTTGCCAGCTCGGCCGCTTCGCCGCCTACCGCCGCGAGTCCGCCGAGCCATCCCAGGGTGGACGTCACGACCAGCGGCACGAGCATGCGCGCTTCGAAGGCGGCCGGGTCCTCCGCCATCGCCACGCGGTCCCGCGGTCGCCACGGCCCCCACGTCTCCCTGGGCCCGACGAACCGTGGGTGTGTGCCGATGTCGGCTGGTGAAACGGACCAACGGTACCGAACCCGACCTGTTTCGCCGGTGGCCAGGCTGGCCCAGAAGCGGAGCAGGAAGCGGGGGTCGGCCGGTAGGCCAAGGGTCCGGTGCGCCTCAAACAGGCTGCTGGGTAGGACCGTTAGGGTGTCAAGCGGCGTGGCCGCCAGCGCGGCGGCCGCGCGGTCAGCTGACGCCGCGACCTCGACGCGCTGCTCCCGCCACCCGACCACCATCGTGAGTATCGTCGCTCGCCGGTCCGGGGGTGTCCGTAGTACGAAGGTCCCCCGTTGCACTCGACGGACCCCATGGGTATCGCCGATTTGGCCGGGTCACGCCTGAGTGCGCCCGATCGCGGATCACTGCCCACCGGACCCCCGCAGCGGCGCGAGGGGCGCTCCCGCTTCCCCGCGGCCCCGCTCCGCTCACCGTCAGTAGCTGGCCCGCGAGAGGGTCACGAGGCACGGGCGTCGGGGCCGTACCATGCCAATCATGGACGCGTGGGCCGCGCTTGCGGGCGTCCTGGTCGCTGCCGTGGCTGTGGTGCCTGGCTGGGACGACCGCCGTCGCTATCTCTACGCCGGCGAGCGGCTCAACGCCCGCAGCGACCTCCTGCTGGCGGCAACGCGCTACGCCGACCGCGTCTTCTGGCAGCGCGAGGACCAGCAGGGGCTGCAGGTTTGTGACCTCGCCGCAGGGCCGATCCTGGCCCCAGCTGCCGCAGGGCTCCGTGACGCCACCTTCGCGCTTGGCCGGTTCGCCTATGTGGTGCCCGAGGATGGGGCACTCCTCCCCGCACCCTTCGATGAGACCGGTTGGAGCTCGGCATGGCGCGTGTATGACGGCGCCGCTTCATCGTTCGCGGCGGCCGTTAAGCGCGAGTTGGAGACGGATCGCCTGTCACCGCTGACTCGCCTTTGACGCCGCGCCCGCGGAGATCCGCGGCAATACCCATCGCAGCGGATCGGCGTAGAGCCGCCGGCGTTCCGCCCCTCCCCGTGGTAGCAACAGAGGTGCCACCGGGCCGGATGCAGGCGATCAAGACGGCTGCCTAGGAACGGCGGTCAAACACGAAGCCGGACGCCGCCAGACGCCCGCGGACGCTACCTGCCGGACTGCAAAACCTCTATTCAGCGGTTCGAATCCGCTCATCGCCTCCACCCCTCGCCGCCCAGGGTCGGGATCAGGTCCCGCGCTCGGTGGCGATGCGCCCGATGATCTCTGCCAGCTCGGCCGGCCGCGACCACATCGGCCAGTGGCTCGTCGGCAGGTCGATCCATGTGACGTCGCGCAACTCGTCGAGGCCGGCCAGCCACGCCTGGTCGTGCTGCGCGGCGGCTTTCTGGTACGCGGCGGAGGTGTAGCCCGTGGCGATGATCGTGCTCGGGATGTCACATCGGGCGTCGTTCGTGAGCTCAGCCCCCTCGCGGATCAGCGCCCCCGGCACCGGCACCGCTCGCTGCCGGAACGTCGCGAGCTGCTCCTCGCTGAGACCGTCGAGGTTCTCCTCGGCCACGAGGTCCTCCCAGACGAGCGGTCGTTGGGCGCCCGCGAAGCTAGGGTCGAGGGCGCCCTTGCCGGGCGCCGTGTCCACGTACACCATCGCCGCGATCCGCTCGGGCACGCGGTCGCTGGCCGCGTAGCCCGAGAAGCCGGTCGCGCTGTGGACGGCGAGGACCACCGGGATCTTGGCGGCGACCACGGCGTCCACGATCGCGTCGACGTGGTCCGAGAAGCGCACGGAGGACCTGTCGGCATCGACCGACTCGAGCCCGGGGAGCGTGAGTGCCGTGACGTGGAAGCCCTGCTTGCGGAGCAAGTCGGCGACCTCGTCCCAGGCCCACGCGCCGAGCCAGAAGCCGGGAACCAGGATGATCGGCGCAGCGGGCATCGCTCGGGGCCTTAGGGCAGATTGCCCAGCACGAGCGTGGCGGCTGCCGTGAGCCCATCATCGGTCGGCGCCGTTCCACCGAGGTACACGACGTCGAAGAAGAGCGAGCCCTTGCGGACGTAGATCCCGCCCGTGTTGACGCCAGCGGGCGCGCGGGCGATCTCCGCCTCGTCGCCCACGCCGGTCACGGGTGTCTGCGAGAACCCATGGACCGACGCCTCCGCCTTGGCGTACGCCTCCTGGGCTGACGTGTCGCCGGACGTGGAGAGCACCTGCAGGGTGATGCTGCTCGGCGGCGTCGGCGTCTGCCACACGCACTCGATGAAGCCGCCGTTGAGGACGTGGTTGACGCCCGCAGGGTAGGTGCTGCCGTTGACGGCCGTGGCCTGCGCCGCGGTCAGCAGCGTGCACGCGTTGAACCCCGGGGGGAGGGAACCGAGGGCCGCCGATCCGGCCGGACTGGGCACCGCCGTCGGCGTCGCTGCTGGCGTTATCGTCGGAGCTGGCGTGGACACCGTCGGCGTCGCGCCGCCGCCGCTCACGGGCGTGCCGCTGGCGGTCGTGGCGCTCCCGGAGCAGGCCGCCAGGAGGAAGGTCAGGCCCACGAGGGCGATCCTGGAACGGGATTGTGTCATCGGTCGGACCCTTTCTCTGCTTCGCCCGCCCGACCCTGGAAGTCGAGCGCCGCCGAGTTGATGCAGTACCGCAGGCCCGTCGGCCAGGGGCCGTCGGGAAACAGATGGCCCAGGTGGGCGCCGCACGACGCGCACCGGACCTCGATCCGTTCCATGCCGTGCGAGCGGTCGGAGACGGTGCTCACGCGCCCATCCTCCGTGACGTCGTAGAAGCTGGGCCAGCCGGTGCCCGACTCGAACTTCTGGCCGGCGTCAAAGAGCGGCGCGTGGCACACGACGCAGCGGTAGACGCCGTCCTCATGGTTATCCCAGTAGGCGCCCGTGAAGGCGCGCTCGGTCGCGGCCTCCTGGGTGACCGCGTAAGCGATGGTGCCCTTCTCAGGCAGGTGCCACCCGGGCTCATCCGCCATCGCCTGTCTCGGCAAGTCCGTGCCTAGCGGCGGTCGGTCCGGCGCGGCGCCCCGAGCCTGAAGAAGGCCAGCGACAGCAGCGCGCCCGCGGCCAGCATCACCAGGAGCGGACCGTCGTTGCCCTGGGAGGGGCTCGCCAGGGTGGTCGTCGCGGGCTGGGTCGCGGTGGCCGACGGCGCCCCTGCGGCCGCCTGGACGTAGGTCCGGAAACCGAAGTCGGCGTTGCCGGTGTCGCCGTCGTTGAGGACCGTGTACAGGGATGCCCAGGTCGACCCAGTGGCCGCCCATGCGTCGCCACCGGCGTAGTTCGTGTAGTCGCCGACGGTTGCTGAGTCGAGCTCCCAGCGCAGCCACGCATCGTCGGGGATCTGCCAGTCGAGGTCGGCCAGGGTGATGGCATAGACCGTCCCTGCCGCCACGGTCGGCTGGGAGGCGAAGTTCGCGTCCATCCAGTCGACGGTGGTGGTGGCCGGGTAGGGCACGGTCGTCGTGGCGAGCACCGTCCCGGAGGGATGGTGGTCGGAGCCCGTGGTGGACTCGATCTGCACGGTGAAGTTGGTCGGGACGCCGCTCGTCCCGCCGACGTCGCGGCCGTTGGCGTAGATCTGGACGCCGGTGAGCTTGCCGCTGATCCCCGCGGTGAACGTCTGCGCAAGGTTGACGGTCAGGGCGGACTCGCCGTTCTGGGAGTACCACGCCGGGTACAGGGCATCCCCGCCCGGCACGAAGGGCGAGGCGATCGTGTTGCAGTCGGTGGCGGCGCACTCGTGCTTCTGGTCGAGGGTGCCCGTCGGCGTCACGGCCAGTGCCGGGCCGGTCACGAGGAGGAACAAGGCGCCAACGCCGACCACGGCAGCCAGGCGACGAACGAGCACGACGAACCCTCCTCCCCCGGCGTCTGCGCCAGGCGGCGCGGCGCACAACGGTACTGCATACGACCTCGCCGCGGAGCATGCTTGTGGGCCGGTCGCGACCTGCGCTCCCGCAATAGGCGTTTCCCGCGGGCCCGGCTCGCGTCGGACTTCGCGCCCTGGCCCCGCTGCTGCGCGCGGCGCGGTCAGCTCGAGGAGCCCCGGTCGGCTCAGGTGCGGCCCGGGCTCTCTCGTCACCGACGACCTCGGGCCGCCTGTAGACTCGGGCCAGCGCCGGAGTGGCGGAACGGCAGACGCGGCCGACTTAAACTCGGCTGACCGTGAGGTCATGCAGGTTCGAGTCCTGCCTCCGGTACCAGAACTGGAGTCAGCCCGTTGCGATTCCCGGTGCTTACCACCGGCTTGGTGGCCGTGATCGCGGCCTCCACCTACGAGTTCCGCATCAGCCAGTCCTCCAGCCCGCCGGTCACGGCCGATGTGCTCCAGGGCGCGCGGGGTACCGGTTCGAGTTCGACATCCCCGTGGTCGGCGTTCCATAGCCATCGGGCGGACTCTCGGGGCGCCCCGCTCCATCCCTCGGCGCGATCTAGTCGAGGCCCGCGCCGATGAGGATGGTGATGCCTAGGGCGATGATGAGGATCGTGGCGAACGCCACGATGGCCACCAGCACGACCACTCGGTAGCGACGGACCGCCGCCTCGTCCGGCGATCGCCAACCGCTCACGGCGACTCACCTCTTATCGGATGACGACCCACTCGGCGATGATGAACACGCCGATGGCGAACAGGACGATGCCCTGCCATCGCAGCATCGCGGGCGACCTGACCAGTGGACCCTGGCTCATCCGCACCCTGATCGGATGGTCAGCGTGGAAACTCAGCCACACCTCGAGGGCGCCGGTAGCTATCACCACGAGGCCGATCGCGGTCGCCACCACCTGCAGCATGCCGCTCAGAGTGTAGCCGCGTCGTGGTCGGTCGCGACCAGTGGGGAGCGTCGGGCGGCCGCGCCGCGCGGCGTGACGGATGGCCCGGTATGGGGCGCCCTCCTGCCGTGGTCGCGACGACGATCCGCAGTCGCCGCGGAGCCAGACCTGACCGTGGCTGCAGGGGTCCCGCGGGAGGGCCTGGGCCGTTGGATCAGGTGCCCATCGGCCGCAGGGCATACACGCGACCTTGCCTGAGGGCGAGGTCGTCGAGTTCGCTCGTCGTACGGAGGTCGTACGCGGCGAGTTCAGCCAGGGCCTCGCGGGGCAGGTAGCGGCGGCCGGGATCGCCCAGCAGGACGTCGATGCCCTGCGAGGCGGCGCGCTGCAGCCAGGGCAGCAGCCGCGCCGCCAGGGTCGCCTCGTAGCAGCAGTCGCCGGCCAGGATGACGTCGGTGTCCGGCACCTCCTGGTCCAGGACATCACGCCGCAGCACGGACACCCGGCAGCCGTTAACGCGCGCATTCAGCGTGATGGCCGCCGCGGCGTACGGGTCGATGTCCGCGCCGGTCCCCGCGGCCGCGCCGGCCCGCATGGCGGCGATGACGCAGAGCCCAGAACCGGAGGCGAGGTCGAAGACGCGGCGGCCGGCCACCACATCCGGGTGTTCGTGCAGGTATCGCGCGACGGCCAGGCCGCCGGCCCAGGCGACGGCCCAGAATGGCAGGGCGGGGTCTGGATCGGCCCGTTCCACCTGGACGGCGTGCCACAGGCTCACGACATCGTCCGCGAGGTGCAGGCGGATCGCCTCGAGCCCTGGGACCGGCCGCAGCCGGGTGTGGCGCAGCACGAATGCACGGGACGAGTCGGCCATGACCTGACTCTACGGCAGCCCCCGCCGCCCCGGCCGTCTAGACTCGGTCGTCAGGAGGATCGCATGATCGACGGGGCACACCTCATCATCTTCACGCCGGCGGCGCAGGAGACGCGGTCCTTCATCCGCGATGCGCTGGGCCTGGCGTCGGTGGACGCTGGCGGCGGATGGCTCATCTTCGCCCTGCCGCCGGCAGAGGTGGCGGTCCACCCGGCCGACGAAGAACGCCACGAGCTCTACCTCATGTGCCACGACCTGGAGGCCACGATAGCCCGGCTCACGGCGGCCGGGGCGATCTTCGAGCCGGTGCACACGGAGCGATGGGGCCGCATCGCCGTCATGACGATGCCCGGCGGGGCCCGGTTGCCCGTGTACCAGCCGCAGCACCCGAGCCCGGTGGTCGGCCCTTCGAGGCCCAGCTGAGCTGCCGGATGGCAGCCCTTCGTCCGGTCCTCATCCACGTCCACGGGGCCGGCTTGCAGCCGCCCGAACCCGACTGGCTGCCCTTCCACGACGAGCTGCTGTTCGGGACGCGGCCGCACGGCCAGACGGACCTCGCGTACTACGCCGACCTCGTCACACCGGCCGGCGACGTCGTGGTGTCCGGCGAGGCCGAACCCCCGGAGCGACCGTATCAGCTGCTCCACCCGTCCGTCGTCGCAGCGGGACACCAGCATGCCGCCCACACGTTCCTCGTCAGGCTGGCGGCGGCGATGGGTCCGCTGGATCACCGGTCGCGCGACGCGGCCGGGTCACAGGAGATGCCGCATGCGCTGCGCACGTTCTACCGCGAGGTGAGCGGCTACCTGCACGGTGAGCTCGTGCTCGCCGACGGCATGCGCGAGCGGTTCCGCGACGCCCTCCGACGGCATCCGGGCGCCGTCGTGGTGCTGGCTCACTCGCTGGGATCGGTCGTCGCGTACGACGTGCTGGGCGAGGCCGAGTTCGCCGCTCGGGGCGTCACGCTGCTGACGGTCGGATCGCCGCTCGGGCTGGGGCCGGCGCAGGATCACCTGCAGGCCTGGCGCGGCAGCCGGCCGATCCAGCTGCCGGCCGGCGTTGCCCGGTGGCGCAACTTCCACGCCAAGGGCGACCCGGTGGCTCACGGCTCGTTCCAGGAGGGCCTGCGCGGTGACTTCGCGCCGCCCGACCGGATCCACGCCACGGAGGTCCGCAACGAAGCGGAGTGGCACCACGCGTTGCCTGGCTACCTCCAGGCCCCCGAGGTCCAGGATGCGGTCTACGTCGCCCTGGAGGGCGCCGGCCCGCCCTGACCCGGTTGCGAGGCCGGTTCGGTGCGCCGAAGCACCATCGCAAGGTCAGCGGCAAACCGACTGCGGTACACCATCGCCAGGGCCCTCGCGGGACCCGGGCTCCCCGGTGTGACAGCTACCCGCGGGGGCCTTCTGGCGTCCCGGCCGCCCCCTGCGACCCCTCGTCAGGCACGCCGCAGGCGGGAGCCCAGGCCCTTGCGGGTGTCGGGCAGGATCACCGCGTCCCGATGGGTCGTGCCCACCAGTTGCTGCGCCAGGCGCACCAGTGCCTCGGCCGCCGGGCTGCGTGCTGCGCCGCGCACGACGGGGACGCCCTCGTTCACGGCCTTCAGGTGGACCACCGGCTCATGGGGCAGCTCGAACGCGATGCGCGCTCCGAGCGTGTTCTCCACGTCGCGCGTCTTCAGCAGCTCGCGCATGAACAGGTGGTTGATGACGAAGGTGGTCTTGCTGCCCACACCGCCAACGTCAGCCAGCACCTCGAGGAGCGACAGCAGGGCCTTGATGGCGGCGATCTCCGGGTAGAAGACCAGGACCACCTCGTCGGCCGTTTCCAGGATCGTGAGGCTCCGCTCGTCGAGCTGCGACCCGGCGTCGACGACGACCACGTCGTACACCCGGCGCGCACCCTCCAGGACCTGCGTCAGGTCGGGACCCGTCACCAGCTCGCCCTGGTCGGGACGTGGCGGCGCGCAGTAGACGGCCAGGCCAGAGGCATGGCGCTCGGCGTAGGTGCGCATGAGCTCCGGCTCGGCAAGCGCCTGGCTGTCGCGGCAGAGTTCGACCACCGTGGATCGCGGCCGCAGGTCCAGGTGGGTCGCCACCTGGCCCCACTGCAGGTCCAGATCGAACAGGGCGACTCGCTCGGGGCGGAAGCCCGCCAGGGCCACCGCGACGTTGACCGCCACCGTCGTCGTGCCCACGCCACCCTTGGGGCTGAAGAAGGCGATGAGCTTCCGCGTGGCCACGCCGGGCGCGCCGGGCACCACGATGGGGGCCAGGTCGCGGCTGTGCTGGAAGCGCACGAGCAGCGCTTCCACCCGCGCCTCCAACTCGCGGCTATCGAAGGGCTTGACCATGACCTCGTCGGCACCGGCCTCCAGGAACCCGACACGCTCCTCCACGTCGTTGCTCTGGGCGATGCACAGGACGGGGATCCGGGCCAGGGCGGGGGTCGCCCGCAGGTCGCGGCAGATGTCGCGCGGCGCACGCTCGCCGCCGGGCGCATCCACGATCACGAGCGCCTGGTCGGCGGCTCGGCGGAAGGCATCCTCCACGTCCGCCGTGACCACCACCTCGTAGCCCACCCTCGCCATGCTCGTTCGGATGGTCTCGGCGGACGACGCGTCACTCGCCAGGAGGAGGACGGAGCTGGAGGGCAAGCGGATCGGTACCTCGACGACCGTGGGACGGGTGCGGCGGGAGTCTAGCAGACGGTCCGTGTTAGACTCCGCCGGTCCTTTCAGCCCGGCCGTCGCCGACCTCGCGCCCCGTCGAGCCGAGCCATCCCCATGGGAAGGAGGCCCCGGCCCATGCGCCGTTACGAACTCATGCTCGTCCTGCGCCCCGATCTGCCCGACGACCGGAGCCAGGCGATCCTGGACCGCGCCACCCGCTCGATCGCCGGATCCGG